>BPKC01000001.1:1800000-2119280 GCA_026004935.1 Rhodothalassiaceae bacterium | reverse complement strand
CGCTCGAGGAACGGGCGGCGCGGGAGACGGCAGATGCCTGAGCTCGTCTTCGAGATCCTCTCCGAGGAGATCCCCGCCCGCTTCCAGCAGGACGCCGCCCGGCGCCTGAAGCAGGACCTGGAGCGCGCGCTGACCGAGGCCCGTCTCGGCTTCGCGACCGTCACCACCGAGGTCACGCCCCGGCGGCTCGCGGCCTTCGTCGAGGGGCTCGCCGCGCGTCAGCCGGACATCGCGGAAGAGCGCCGCGGCCCGCGCGAGGGCGCGCCGCACGAGGCGCTGGAAGGCTTTGCGCGCGCGGCCGGGGTCGCGGTCGGCGATCTCGTCGTCAAGGAGACGCCGAAGGGCCGCTTCCATTTCGCCACCGTGCGCGAGGAGGGCCGCCCGGCCGCCGAGGTGCTGGCCGAGCTGCTGCCGGCGCTCATCCGCGACTTCGCCTGGCCGAAGGCGATGCGCTGGGGGGACGGGTCGCTTCGCTGGGTCCGGCCCATCCGCGGCATTCTTGCGGTCCTCGACGGCCGGCCCGTCTCCTTTGCGCTCGACGGGGTCGCCGCCGGCAACACCACCACCGGCCACCGCTTTCATGCGCCCGCGCCGATCGCGGTGACCTCCGCCGCCCAGTACCGCAAGGCGCTGGCGGATGCCCATGTCCGGCTGTCGTTCGCCGACAGGATCGAGGCGATCGCCGACGGTGCGCGGCGTCTGTGCGCCGAGGCGGGGCTGCAGCTCGTGGAAGATGACGGGCTGCTCGCCGAGAACGCGGGGCTCGCCGAGTGGCCGGTGGCGATGCCGGGCCGCTTCGATGAGGCCTTCCTGCGGCTGCCCGAGGAGGTGCTGGTCACCGCCATGGCCCGTCACCAGAAGGTGTTCGCCACGCGCGATCCCGGCAGCGGCCGGCTGGCGCCGGCCTTCGTCTTCGTCGCGGACCGGGATCCCGCACGCGCCGATGCCGCCGCCATCACCCGCGGCAACGAGCGCGTGCTCGCGGCGCGCCTTGCGGATGCGCGCTTCTTCTGGGAGCAGGATCTGAAGACGCCGCTCGAAGACCGGCTGCCGCAGCTCGCCGAGATCGTCTTCCACGAGCGGCTCGGCAGCCTGCTCGAGCGGGTGAAGCGGATCGAGGCGCTGGCCGCCGGCATCGCGCAGGAGTATCTGCCGGGTACGGATGTGGCGCTCGTGCGCCGGGCCGCGCGGCTCGCCAAATGCGATCTCGTGACCGGCATGGTCGGCGAATTCCCCGAGCTGCAGGGTGTCATGGGCCGCTACTATGCGCTGGCCCAGGGCGAGCCCGAGGCGGTGGCGGACGCGATCGCCGAGCATTACGCGCCGAAGGGCCCGGCGGACCGCTGCCCGTCTGCACCGGTCTCGGTGGCGGTCGCGCTTGCGGAGAAGATCGACACGCTCGTCGGCTTCTTCGGCATCGGCCTGCCGCCGACGGGCTCGAAGGACCCGTTTGCGCTGCGGCGCGCGGCGCTCGGCGTGATCCGGCTCATCGTCGAGAACGATCTGCGCCTGCCGCTCGGCGCCGTGCTGGAGAGGGCGCGCGCGCTCTACCATGTGCCGCTGCCGGCGTTCGACCAGGCCGCGCTCATCGCCTTCTTCGCCGAGCGCATCAAGGTGCAGAGCCGCGAGCGCGGCGTGCGCCACGATCTCATCGACGCGGTGTTTGCGGCGAGCGCCGATGACGATCTCGTGCGTCTGCTCCGCCGGGTGGAGGCGCTGGCGGCGCTGATCGAATCGGAGGACGGGGCGAATCTGCTCACCGGCTACCGGCGCGCCGCCAACATCCTGCGCATCGAGGAGCGGCGCGACGGCCGGATCTACCGCGAGCCCCCGGATCCTTCGCTTTTCGCGGCCGAGGAGGAGCGGGCGCTTGCGGTCGCCCTCGCGGCCGCGCGCGGGGAGGCCGGGGCGGCGCTCGCGGCGGAGGACTTCACCGGCGCGATGCGGGCGCTGGCGCGGCTGCGTCCCGTGGTGGACGCCTTCTTCGATCACGTGACGGTCAATGCCGAGGATCCGGCGCTCAGGGAGAACCGCCTCAGGCTGCTCAACGCCGTGCGCGAGGCGGTTGACGCGGTGGCGGATTTCTCGAAGATCGAAGGCGATGCGACAACGAGGCGGGAGGAACCCGCCGCGGCGGGATCCGGGTGATGGCCCTGGGGATCGCGGGAGCCGGTCGCGAGCCGATGACCGGTGTCAGGACCACGGCCAGGCACGGGAAGCGATCATGACGAAGTGGGTGTATCTGTTCGGCGGCGGGCGGACCGAGGGTTCGGCCGAGGCCCGCGAGCTGCTCGGCGGCAAGGGCGCCAATCTCGCCGAGATGGCGCGCATCGGCCTGCCGGTGCCGCCCGGTTTCACGATCACGACCGAGGCCTGCCGCTTCTTCTATGCCCGCGGCGGCGCCCTGCCCGAGGGACTGGAAGACCAGGTGGCGGCGGGGCTCGAGCATGTCGAGGGGATCGTCGGGCGCCGCTTCGGGGATCCGGCCAATCCGCTGCTCGTCTCGGTGCGTTCGGGCGCGCGGGTGTCCATGCCGGGGATGATGGACACGGTGCTCAACCTCGGGCTCAACGACGAGACCGTGGCGGGCCTTGCGCGCGCGGCCGGCAACGAGCGCTTCGCCTGGGATTCCTACCGCCGCTTCATCCAGATGTACGGCGATGTCGTGCTCGGCATCGATCACCACCTCTTCGAGGAGGCGATCGAGAACCGCAAGCTCGACAAGGGGGTGGTCGACGACATCGATCTGGATGCCGCGGACTGGCAGCGGCTCGTCGCCCGCTTCAAGGAGATCGTCGAGGCCGAGACCGGCGCGCCCTTTCCGCAGGACCCGCACGCCCAGTTGTGGGGGGCGATCCGCGCCGTGTTCGAATCCTGGAACAGCGAGCGGGCGAAGGTCTACCGCCGGCTCCACCGGATTCCGGACGACTGGGGCACGGCCGTCAACGTCCAGGCGATGGTGTTCGGCAATCTCGGCGCGCGCTCGGCCACGGGGGTCGCCTTCACGCGCAACCCCGCGACCGGCGCAAAGGAGATATACGGCGAGTTCCTCGTCAACGCCCAGGGCGAGGACGTGGTCGCCGGCATCCGCACGCCCCAGCATCTCACGCGCGCCGCGCGCGAGGCGGCCGGTGACGAGGCGCCGTCCATGGAGGAGGCGATGCCGGAGGTCTTCGCCGAGCTCGCCGGCCTGATGGAGCGGCTCGAGCGCCACTACCGCGACATGCAGGACATCGAGTTCACGGTGGAGGAGGGCCGGCTCTGGCTCCTGCAGACGCGCGCCGGCAAGCGCACGGCACGGGCCGCCATCCGGATCGCCGTGGATCTGGCGGAGGAGGGGCTGATCCCGCGCGAGGAGGCGGTGCTCAGAGTCGAGCCCGAGCGCTCGACCAGCTGCTCCATCCCACCCTCGATCCCGACGCCGAGCGCGAGGTGATCGCGCGCGGTCTGCCCGCCTCGCCCGGGGCGGCGAGCGGCATCGTCGCGTTCACCGCCGACGAGGCCGAGCGGCTCGCGCGCGAGGGGCGCGACGTCATCCTCGTGCGCGCCGAAACCAGCCCGGAGGACATCCACGGCATGCACGCGGCGCGCGGGATCCTGACCAGCCGCGGCGGCATGACGAGCCATGCGGCGGTGGTGGCCCGGGGCATGGGCCGGCCCTGCGTGGTGGGGGCGGGCGCGATCTTCGTCGACCCGTCCGAGGGGCGCTTCAGCGTCGGCGGCCGGATCGTGCGGGCCGGAGAGGAGATCACCATCGACGGCACGACCGGCGAGGTGATGCTGGGCCGGATTCCGACCCGCGCGCCGGAGCTGTCCGGCGAGTTCGCGGTGCTCATGCGCTGGGCCGACGGCCTGCGCCGCATGGGCGTGCGCGCCAATGCCGAAACGCCCGCCGATGCGGCCACCGCGCGGCGCTTCGGGGCCGAGGGCATCGGCCTGGCGCGCACCGAGCACATGTTCTTCGAACCCGACCGCATCCCCGTCGTGCGCGAGATGATTCTGGCCGCAAGCCGCGCCGAACGCGAGCGCGCGCTCGCCAAGCTCCTGCCCTTCCAGCGCGCCGATTTCCTCGCGATCTTCCGGGAGATGGCGGGGCTGCCGGTGACCATCCGCCTGCTCGATCCGCCGCTCCACGAATTCCTGCCGAAGGAGGAGGCGGAGTTCGAGGAGGTGGCCCGCGCGAGCGGCTTCGACGTCGCCGAGCTCAAGCGCCGCACGGCGGAGCTCGCGGAGGCCAATCCCATGCTCGGCCACCGCGGCTGCCGGCTGGCGGTCACCTATCCGGAGATCGCGGAGATGCAGACGCGGGCCATCCTCGAGGCGGCGATCGCGCTCAAGCGCGACGAGGGTGCCGAGGTGCTGCCCGAGATCATGGTGCCGCTCGTCGCCGATGCGGCCGAGCTCGCCTTCGTGCGCGAACGGATCGTCGCGACGGCCGAGGCCGTCTTCGCCGAGCAGGGCATGCGCATCGCCTACCACGTCGGCACGATGATCGAGCTGCCGCGCGCGGCGCTCACCGCGGACCGCATCGCCGAGCACGCGGAGTTCTTCAGCTTCGGCACCAACGACCTCACCCAGATGACCTGGGGCCTGAGCCGTGACGATGCCGCGCGCTTCCTTCCCGTCTATCTGGAGCAGAAGATCCTGCCGGCCGATCCCTTCTCGAGCCTCGATGAGGCGGGTGTCGCGGAGCTCGTGCGCATCGGCGCCGAAAGGGGTCGCGCGCGCCGGCCGGATCTCAAGCTCGGCATCTGCGGCGAGCATGGCGGCGACCCGGCCTCGATCGCGATCTGCGAGCGGATCGGGCTCGACTATGTTTCCTGCTCGCCCTACCGCGTGCCGATCGCGCGTCTCGCCGCCGCCCAGGCGGCGATCCGCGCGGGGCGGGCGCGGCCGGAGCAGGCGCGGGTCGCAAAGGGCTGAGCGCCGGCGCGTCGGAAAGGAACGGTTTCATGCATGTGCGGCTGCTCGCCTCCTATCTCGACAAGCGGGCGGGCAGCGCGACCTTCATGCGGGCGCTGGCGGAGCGTCTGGCCGCGGCCGGCCACCGGGTCTCGGTCATCTGTCTGGGGCCCGAGGGCGTGCAAGCCCCTGCCGGTGTGGCGCACCGGGATTTCGCCATCCTGCCACCGGTGCGCCTCACCGCGCCCGGTCTGTGGCGCCTCGACCATGCCGCCTCCTTTGCGCAGGCGGGGAGGCGGATCGCTGCGCTCGCCTGGGAGCCGCCAGAGGCCGTGATCGCCAGCGAGCACAGCCTGATCCGCGCCCACGCGCGGCTCTTTCCGGGCGTGCCGTGGGTCTATCTCCCGCATGCGGCGAGGCCGCGCGTTGCGGACGAGATGGCGCCGTTCTTCGCCGACCCGCTGGCGCGCGCCGTGAACCGCCGCCTGTATGACCGCGCCCAGCGCTTCGCGCTCGCGCGGGCCGATGCCGTGGTGCGGTTTGCGCGCCCGGCGCTGGATGCGATGCTGGCCGCCTTTGCCGGGATCCGCCCCGAACGCGCCCTCGTGATCCCGCCGGCCGTGGCTCTGCCGGCCGAATGGTCGCCGCCGCGCCCCGCAAGTCCGGTGCGGCTGCTCCATGTCGGCAGGCTGGTGCCGGACAAGAACGTCGCGCTTCTCATCGAAATGCTTTCGCATGTGGATCCGGAGAAGGACTTCCGCCTCGATGTCGTCGGCGACGGGCCGGAGCGGGCGCGCCTCGAGGGCCTTGCGAAGGCGATGGGCCTGGAGCGGCGCGTGACCTTCCACGGCGCGGTGGACGACGTCTCGCCCTTCCATGCCCGGGCCGACCTCGTGGTCGTGCCGTCGCGGCGCGAGAGCCTGGGGCTCGTCCAGATCGAGGCGCTCGCCCATGGCCGGCCGGTGCTCGCCTTCGATCCGGCGGCGCCCGGGGTCGAGCTGCTCGGCGGCCGGATCATCGATCACGGGGTGACCGGCTGGCTCGCCCGCGACGAGGAGGACTTCCTGCGCATCCTGCATCTGCTGATCTGGAACCCCGCGCCGCTCAGACCGGCGGGGCGCGCCGCGCGGCGGGTCGCCGAGGAGCGCTTTTCCTGGCCGCGCCACATCGCGCGCTGGGAGGAGCTGCTCGGCGAGCTCGCGCGCGAGGCGGACCGGGCGCGGCCCGCCGGCTTGCAAGGCTGATCCCGCGGCTCTATGTGAGCCGCGCGCGGAACGTGGCGTCCAGTCATCACGGAAGGATCTTGTGTCATGCGTGCCGAAGCCCAGAACCTCGTCGACAGGATCCGCGAGTCGCTCGCCCTGCTGCGGAGGTATCTTTGACTGGGATCGTGCCCTCGATCGCCTGGCCGAACTGAACGCCGAGGCGGAAGATCCCGATCTGTGGAACGATCCCGAGCGCGCCCGCAAGGTGATGCGCGAGCGCAACCGGCTTGCCTCCCAGATCGAGGCCACCCGCGAGATGGAGGACGAGCTCGCCTCCCTCGTCGAGCTCGTCGAGATGGCCGAGGCCGAAGGCGACGAGGACATGATCGCCGAGTGCCTCGGTCAGCTCGAGGATCTCGCGCGGCGCGCGAAGGCGCGGGAGATCGAAAGCCTGCTGTCCGGCGAGGCGGATGCCAACGACTGCTATCTCGAAATCCACGCGGGCGCCGGCGGCACCGAAAGCCAGGACTGGGCCGAGATGCTGCTTCGCATGTATCTGCGCTGGGCGGAGCGGCGCGGCTACAAGACCGAGATCGTGCAGCTCTCGCCCGGCGAGGAGGCGGGCATCAAGTCCGCGACGGTGCTCATCAAGGGCGAGAACGCCTATGGCTGGCTGAAGACGGAATCGGGCGTCCATCGCCTGGTGCGCATCTCGCCCTTCGATGCCAGCGCGCGCCGGCATACGAGCTTCGCGTCCGTGTGGGTCTATCCCGTGATCGAGGACGACATCGAAATCGAGATCCAGGACAAGGATATCCGGGTCGACGTCTACCGCGCCTCCGGCGCCGGCGGCCAGCACGTCAACCGCACCGAGTCGGCGGTGCGCATCACCCATCTGCCGACCGGCATCGTCGTCGCCTGCCAGAACGAGCGCTCGCAGCACCAGAACCGCGCCCAGGCGATGAAGATGCTGAAGGCCCGTCTCTACGAGCTGGAGCTGAAGAAGCGCGAGGAACAGGCGGCGGCCGAGCACGCCGCCAAGGGCGACATCGGCTGGGGCCACCAGATCCGGTCCTACGTCCTGCAGCCCTACCAGCTCGTCAAGGACCTGCGCACGGGCGTGGAGAGCACCCAGCCGCAGGACGTGCTGGACGGCGACATCGACCCGTTCCTCGCCGCCGCGCTGGCCCAGCGCATCCAGCCCGGCGCCCGCGCCCGGGATGCCGCATCCGCCTCCGGCGCCGAGGCGTAGGACGCGGGAGGCCGCAAGCGAGATCTTGTGTGCGGGCGCGGTTCGTGCGCATGATGTGGCGGCGTCGGGTGGCCGCTGCCGCATGCGTCCTGCGGTCCGCCCGTCTCCTTGGAAGGGGATGAGATGAACGACCTGTTTTCGGCGGTCGGAACCGGAGACAAGGCCTATTCCGCGGCCGACATCGAGGTCCTCGAGGGCCTCGAGCCCGTGCGCAAGCGCCCCGGCATGTACATCGGCGGCACGGATGCGCGGGCGCTGCACCATCTCGTCGCCGAGGTGCTCGACAACGCGATGGACGAGGCGGTGGCGGGCCATGCGAGCCGGATCGAGGTGGAGCTGCTGGCCGACGGCCGCGTGCGGATTTCCGACAACGGCCGCGGCATACCCGTCGACCCGCACCCGAAGTTTCCCGACAAATCGGCGCTCGAGGTGATCCTGACGACGCTTCATTCGGGCGGCAAGTTCAAGGCGGGGGTCTACCGTGCGGCCGGCGGGCTCCATGGTGTCGGGATTTCCGTCGTCAACGCGCTGAGCGCGGAGCTGGAGGTCGAAGTCGCACGCGAGCGCCGGCTCTACCGTCAGCGCTACCGCCGGGGCCGGCCGCTCGGACCTGTGGAGGAGGTGGGCGCCGCGCCGAACCGCCGCGGCACCGTCGTCACCTTCGCGCCCGATCCCGAGATCTTCGGCGAGAATGCGCGCTTCGATCCCGCCCGCATCTTCCGCATGGTGCGCTCGAAGGCCTATCTGTTCCAGGGGGTCACGATCCACTGGCGCTGCGCGGGCGAGCTGCTTGCGGGGCGGGCGGATGTGCCGGCCGAGGCGGCGCTGCATTTCCCGGGCGGGCTGAGGGATTTCCTCGACAGCGAGCTCGCAGGGCGGACGCTTGCCGGCGATGCGATCTTCGCCGGCCGCGCGGCGCCGGAGAGCGGCGGGATCGTCGAATGGGCCGCGGCCTGGCCGATCGGCGGCGACGGGTTTCTCGCCAGCTACTGCAACACGGTGCCCACGCCCGACGGCGGCACGCATGAGGCGGCCTTCCGGCTTGCGCTCACCCGCTCGCTCAAATTCTACGGCGAGATGGCGGGCAACCGCCGCGCCCAGCAACTGACGACGGACGATGTCGCCGGCGAGATGGCGGCGGCGCTCTCGGTCTTCATCGCCGAGCCGCAGTTCCAGGGCCAGACGAAGGAGCGGCTGTCCTCGCCGGAGGCCGGCCGGCTGGTGGATTCCGTGGTGCGCGACGCCTTCGACCACTGGCTGGCGGAGGACCCCCAGCGCGCGGACGCGGTGCTGGGGCTGGCGCTGGATCGCATGGACGAGCGTCTGCGCCGGCGCGCCGAGCGCGAAATCAAGCGCAAGACCGCGACCAACCGCCACAAGGTGCGGCTGCCCGGCAAGCTGACCGATTGCACCCTCGAGGATCCCGAGCGCACCGAGATCTTCATCGTCGAGGGCGATTCGGCCGGCGGATCCGCCAAGCAGGCCCGCGATCGGCGCACCCAGGCCGTGCTGCCGATCCGCGGCAAGATCCTGAACGTCGCCTCCGCCTCGGCCGAGAAGATCCTCGCCAACCAGGAGATCCGCGACATCGCCCAGGCGCTCGGCTGCGGCATGGGGCGCGACTGCGATCCGGCGGCGCTGCGCTACGGCAAGGTCATCATCATGACGGATGCCGATGTCGACGGCATGCACATCGCCAGCCTGCTCATGACCTTCTTCTTCCGCGAGATGCCGGCGCTCGTGCGCGCAGGCCGGCTCTATCTCGCCCAGCCGCCGCTCTACCGCCTCTCGCATGGCGCGACCGTCGCCTATGCGCGCGACGACGCCCACAGGGAGGAGCTGCTCGCCACGGTCTTCAGGGGGCGCAGGAACGTGCAGGTGGCGCGCTTCAAGGGCCTCGGCGAGATGCCGCCCGCCCAGCTCAAGGAAACCACCATGGATCCGGCGACGCGCACGCTGATCCGGGTGCGGCTGCCGGACGAGCCGAAGGATCTGGCCGCCGTGCGCCGGCTCGTCGAGCGGCTGATGGGGCGCAAGGCCGAGGAGCGCTTCCGCTTTCTGCAGGAACACGCGCATCTGCTCGCCGCGGATGCGCTGGACGTCTAGACCGGCACGGGGAGTGACGAGGATGGCGATGGAATTTCTGCATGCGATGGTGCGGGTGAAGAATCTCGATGCCGCGCTCGACTTCTATTGCGACAAGCTCGGCCTCGTGGAGATCAGCCGCAAGGACTATCCGGAAGGCCGCTACACCCTCGTCTTTCTCGCGGCCCCGGGCGACGTCGAACGTGCAAGACGGGACTGGGCACCCATGATCGAGCTCACCTACAACTGGGATCCCGAGGAGTACACGGGCGGACGCAACTTCGGCCATCTCGCCTTCCGCGTCGACGACATCTACGAGACCTGCGCGCGGCTGATGGAGGGCGGGGTCACCATCAACCGGCCGCCGCGCGACGGCCGCATGGCCTTCGTGCGCTCGCCGGACGGAATCTCGATCGAGCTGCTCCAGCGCGGCGAGGCGCTGCCGCCGAAGGAGCCGTGGAAGTCCATGCCCAACACCGGAACCTGGTGATCCGCCGGGCCGGCGGTCCGCCAGCCGGCGCAAGGATGCGCTTGACAGCGGCTGTTCCTTTTCCGTTCCATGTGCGGCGACGACGGCAGGACAGGGAAGGGGATGCCGCGATGCGCCGCCGGGGCCATTCCGTCGCAGGTTCTCCCGCCCGCATGCTGCCGCAGCCGGCGGGGCGGGCCGCAGCGCAGCCGGGCGAGGCGCTCGCGCGCGGCGCGGCCGCGGTGCTGGAGGCGGCGGGCTTCGCCTGCCTGTTCGAGTTTCCCCTGGGCAACGGCCGGCGCGTCGATGTCATCGGCATCGACGAACGCGGGCGGATCGCGATCGTGGAGGTCAAGTCCTCGGTGGCGGACTATCGCGCGGACGCCAAGTGGACGGAGTATCTGCCCTTCTGCGACCTGTTCTTCTTCGCGGTGCCGGAGGACTTTCCGCTGGGGCTGTTCGCCGAGCTCGACCCCTGGGGCGAGGCCATCGGCATCATGGTGGTGGACCGGCATGACGGCGCGGTCCGCCGGCCCGCGCGGCTGACGGACCTTCACCCGGCGCGCCGCCGGGCGCTCACGCTGCGTTTCGCGCGCACCGCGGCCCGCCGGCTGCGGCCGCGTGGAACGCTCGAAGCGCCGTGGCCGTGACCGCCCGCGGCCCGTGTCGAAGCCGGAAAGGAAAGAGGATGGAGGCAGGATCGGGAAGAAAGGGGCTCGTCGGCATCGCCGGCGCGGCGGGCGCGCTGGCCTTCTTCCGGTTCGACCGCCAGCTGCTCGGGCTGCTGCCGGGCTGGGCGGGCTTTGCGCAGATGCTCGGCGGGATCCACCCGCAGCTCGTGAACACCCTGCTTGCGGTCGTCGACGTGCTGGCGGCGGCGGGGATCGTCGCGCTCGGTCTTGCCGCCACGGGCCGGCAGGCGTCGCTTCGCGGGGCGGGCGAGGGACTCGGTATCAGCGCGCCGATCGGGCCGGCGCTGCGGCTCGTCCTGCCTGCCGTGCTGCCGGCCTATGTCGTCTTCGCGGTGTTCTACCCCGTCGATCCCGGCGTTCTGGACTTCGGCGTCCTCTACCTCGCCTTCATCGGCCCCTTCGCCGAGGAGGTCGTCTTCCGCGGGGCCGGCTTCGGTCTGCTGCGGCGGCTCGCCGGCTGGCCCTTCTGGGCGGCGGCGGGGGTGCCGGCCGTCCTCTTCGGGCTGGGGCACGCCGATCCGCTGGCCGATCCCTCTCTCGACTCGGTGATGACCTTCGCGATCACCGCGGCGGGCGCCGTCGTCTTCGCCTGGCTCTACGAGCGCCGGGGCTACAATCTCTGGGTTCCGGTGCTGCTGCACGGCCTGCTGAATTTCGCCTGGAGCCTGTTCGAGGTGGGCGGGGGCGCCTTCGCCGGCTGGCTGCCGCTGGCGATGCAGGTCACGACGGTCACGCTCGCCATCGTGCTCACCCTGCGATCGCGGCCGGCGGCGGGACCGGCTGTTGCGGCCCGGTGACCGTCGGCCGTCGCCGCGCCGCGGCGGCAAAAAGCCTGTTCAACCGTCTTAAGCTATGGTGTATAAGGCGGACGGGCGGGCCCCGAGGGTCCGCGCGGGCCGGCGCATGCCGGCACGGGCAGCGGCGGGCATCCGCGAAGGCCCGCCCGCCGGATGGAAAAGGAGGAAGACATGCGCAAGCTGGTGACCGGACTTTCGGCGCTCGGTCTCGTCTTCATGCTGGCGGCCTGCGACCGCGGCGGCGAGAAGGAGCAGGCCGCGCCGGCCGAGGAGCAGGCGCCGGCAGCCGAGCAGGCCGCGCCGGCCGAACAGGCGGCGCCCGCCGAGGAGGCGACCGAAGAGGCGGCTCCGGCCGAGGAGGCGACCGAAGAGGCGGCTCCGGCCGAGGAGTCGACCGGCGAGGAGCAGTCGGGCGAACAGCCGCAGGAAGAGCCGCACGGCGAAGGTCACTGAGCCGTCTCGGGCGCGCAACGGGTGGCAGCCGGGGCCCGTCCCTCGCGTCCATTCGGTCGCGAGGGAAAGGTCAGGGTACGTCGTCTGCGCCGGTTTTCGCGATCGGCACATGAAGCCCGTCGAACCACGGGCGCCAGGTGCCGGTCTCGGGGTCCTGTTCGCGGAAGGTCTGGCGCACCTGGCCGTCGCCGAGCGGCGCCCAGCGCCCGGTGAACGGCCGCGTGCCGCGCGCGTCCGCGTAGCTGATGGTGCCCGTCATCACCATGGCGCCCGAGTCGTCCGGCCCGCCTTCCAGATCGATCACGCAGCCCGGCGCAGCCCAGTGGTGGGCCCACCGTCGGGTAATGGGATCGAGGCGGCTGATGCTGACGCCATGGCCGCCGCTGGCGCCCTCCCATTGCTCGAGCAGGGCGCAGCCGTCGGCCGCGAGTGAAATCCGGTTATGGCCAACCACCCGTTCGGGCTCGGCGAAGGGGGCGACCGTGAACGAGCCGAGCCAGAAGTCGAAGGCGCGGTATGCCGGATCGATGCGGCAGGGATTCGGGCGCTGCCGCGCGTCTGCGGGCCCGCCCGCAAGCAGAAGCATGGCAAGAATCGCAGCCCGGCCCGGGATGCCGAGCCGGGATCGCTCCTGCGCAAGGTCGGTGGTGGTCACCGTGCGAGGCATCGCCGGGCCTTTCCATTCTCTCGTGGTGAGCGCCCGGCCTTTCGCGATGGATGCGCGTCCGCAAGAGGGGCGTTGGTTTAGCCGCGGGCCGTCCGGCCTGCAGGGGCTGGTAAGGCGAGCAGGGTTGGGATAGGGTCGTGCGGATGCGGCAGGAAGCCCGCGGCAGGATGGCCGGGGCCGAGCTTCCGGTGCGGCCCGGGCACAAGAACAGAGGGAAGAGAACAGGGATCATGGCGGGCAGTCTCAACAAGGTGATGATCATCGGCAATCTCGGGCGCGACCCGGAGGTGCGCTCGCTGCCCGACGGCTCGGAGGTGGTGCAGCTGTCGGTCGCCACCTCCGACGTCTGGCGCGACAAGGCGAGCGGCGACCGGCGCGAGCGCACCGAATGGCACCGCGTCGTGATCTTCAACGAGAATCTGGGCCGGGTGGCGAAGAACTACCTGCGCAAGGGCTCGAAGGTCTATGTCGAGGGCCAGCTCCAGACCCGCAAATGGACGGGTCAGGACGGCCAGGACCGCTACACGACCGAGATCGTGCTCGGCCGTTTCCGCGGCGAGCTCGTGCTGCTCGACAGCCGCGCGGACAGCCAGACGGGCGGCTTCGATGCCGAATCGTCGGGCGGCGCGAGCGACTATGCGGCCTCCTCGCTGTCCGAGGATCTCGACGACGAGATTCCCTTCTAGGCCCGGGCGGCGTCATCCGGAACCTGAACGCCGTTCGCGCGCGAGCGCGAAGGCCTTGAGCGCCGCCTCGAAGGGCAGCATCACGGCGCCGTGGCGCGCCGGCCAGTCGCGCACCGGGGCGAGCACCGCGAGCCCGTCAAACGGCGGGCCGGGCGGCGGACCGGCCTCCTTCAGGAAGCGGTGGAAGGCGTCGCGGCCTGCGCGAATCGCATCCTCGGCGAGACCGGGAAGCTCTAACAGCACGATCGCCGCCGCCGCCTGGCCGAGCGCGCAGGCCCTGATCTCCACGCCGAGCCGGGCGATCGCCCCGCCGTCGGGCGCGAACACCGCCCACATCCTGAGCCGGCTGCCGCAGATCCGGCTGGTCGCGGTGGCGACGACATCGGCGTCCTCCAGCGCGCCGACGAAGGGAACGTCGGCGGCAAGGGCCAGGATCTCGGGGCTGTAGAGCTCGTCCATCGCGGCTCTTTCCTCGGGCCGGGCTTCTCGGGCATGCTGGCGCCGGATGCCGCCGGACATGCCGCCGGCAGCTGCTAAGGTGAGGATGGATGGACCGCAAGGCAAGAGAGGAGGGCACGGGATTTGCGCCGCGCTGGAATGCCGACGGCCTGATCCCGGCGATCGCCCAGGATGCGACGAGCGGCGCCGTGCTGATGATGGCCTGGATGAACCGCGAGGCGCTGGCACGCACGCTCGCGACCGGCGAGGTCCACTATTTCAGCCGCTCGCGCGGGCGGCTGTGGAGGAAGGGCGAGACCTCTGGCGCCGTCCAGCGCCTCGTCGAGATCCGCGTCGACTGCGATCAGGACACGCTGCTCCTGCTCGTCGAGCAGGCGGGCGGGGGCGCCTGCCATACGGGGCGCCGGAGCTGCTTCTATCGGCGGCTTGCGGCCGATGGGCGCAGCCTGTCCTTCCTGGAGGAGGGCGCAGGCGGCGGCAAGGAGGACGGCCGATGACGCTCGAGATCCTCCCGATCCCGGCACTGAAGGACAACTACATCTGGCTGATCGCGAACCGGGCGGACGGCCGGGCCGCCGTCGTCGACCCGCCCGAGCCCGGGCCCGCGCTGGAAGCGCTCGCCGCGCGCAACCTGCGGCTGGAGACCATCCTCAACACCCACCACCACTGGGATCATGTCGGCGGGATCGCCGCGCTCAAGGAAAGCACGGCGGCGCGCGTGCTGGGGCCCGAGGGCAGCGGGCGCCGCATCCCCGTCGACGAGGAGGTGGGCGACGGCGCGCGGGTGACGGTGCTCGGCCGGCCCGTCACGGTGCTCGCGGTGCCCGGCCACACGCTGGACCACATCGCCTATCTTTTCGAGAAGGACGGCATTCTGCTGTGCGGCGACACGCTGTTCGCCATGGGCTGCGGGCGGCTGTTCGAGGGCACCCCGGAGATGATGTGGCGCTCGCTCGACCGGCTGCGGCGGCTGCCCGGGGAGACGCGAGTGTGCTGCGCGCACGAGTACACGCTCGCCAACGGCCGCTTCGCGCTCACCGTCGAACCGGGCAATCCCGCCCTCCGGCGCCGCATGAAGGAGGTGGAGCGGCTGCGCGCCGAAGGCCGGCCGACGCTGCCCTCCACGATCGCGCTGGAGCGGGCGACCAATCCCTTCCTGCGGCCCGAATCGCCCGAGATCCGGGCCCGTCTCGGCCTCGAGGCGGCCGATGACGTCGCGGTCTTCGCCCGCCTGCGCGAGATGAAGGACCGCTTCTAGCGCCTCTTCCGGGCGGCCGCGGACGGCCCTCAGCGGCGGGCGTCGTGGACGATCTCGCCGTCGATGATGGTGACAAGCGGCTCCACCTTCAGGATCTCGGGCGGCGGGATGGTCATGATGTCGCCGGAGAAGACGGTGATGTCGGCCCGCTTGCCGGGGGCGATGGTGCCGAGCTCCTTTTCGCGGAAGGAGGCGTAGGCCGCCCAGGCCGTGAACATCTTGAGCGCGCTCGTCCGGTCCACCGCCTCCTCCGGATGCCAGCCCTCGCCTTGGAAGCCGTCGAGGGCATGGCGGTAGACGGCGGCGTAGAACTCGATGCGGGGATCGCCGCGCTCGACCGGTGCGTCCGAGCCGCCGGCGATGATGGAGCCCGATTCGATCAGCGACCGCCAGGCATACGCCCCCTTGAGCCGCGCGAGCCCGAGCCTTTTGGGCGCAAAGAAGAGGTCCGAGATCGCATGGCTCGGCTGCATCGAGGGGATGACGCCGAGTCCGGCGAAACGCGGGATGTCCGCGGGGTGGAGGATCTGCGCGTGCTCGTCGCGAAAGCGCGGGTCGCGCCGCGTCCAGGCGGTGACCGGGACATCGGTCATCGCGCGCGCGATCCAGTCGAGCAGCAGGCGGTTCGCCCGGTCGCCGATCGCATGGGTGACGATCTGGATGCCGTGGATGAGGCCCTTGCGGAAGTAGCCCAAAGCCTCTTCCTCGGTCATCTGCAGGAGGCCGGAGGTCTCCGGCGCATCCGCATAGGGGGCGAGCAGCGCGGCCCCCCGCGAGCCCAGCGCGCCGTCCATGTAGAGCTTGACCGCGCGGGTGATCACCCGCCCGTCGGCGGCGCGGCGCGGCCCGCCCGCGAACAGGGCCTCGGCGCCCTCGGGGGTGACGGCGTTGTAGACCTTCAGTTTCAGCGCGCCTTCCGCCGCCATCTCCTCGAGCAGTGGCACGTCGGCGGGCGCGACCGACATGTTGTGGACGCCGGTCCAGCCGAGGGCGGTGTAGACGGCATCCGCGCGGCGGTAGACGGCGCGGCGGTCGAAGTCCTCCTCCTTCGGCATGAGGGAGGCGACGAGATCCATCGCCCGATCGATCAGCATGCCGGTCGGACGCCCCGTCGCGTCGCGCAGGATGGCGCCGCCGGGCGGATCCGGGGTGTCGGCGGTGATGCCGGCGGCGGCGAGCGCGGCGGAATTCGCCACCAGCGCGTGCCCGTCCGCGCGCACGAAGAGCGCGGGCCGGTCGCCGGTCACGGGATCGAGATCGTCGCGGGTGGGGAAACGCCCTTCCGGCCAGTGGGTCTCGATCCAGCCGCGGCCGTAGAGCGTCCCGCGGCCGCCGCGCGCCGCCTCGGCTCGGATGCGCGCCAGCATGTCGGCGAGACTTGCCGTGCCTTCCAGGTTCAGCGTCATCTCGCGCAGGCCGATGGCGAACAGATGCGCGTGGGAATCCGTGAAGCCGGGATAGGCGGCCGCCCCGTCCGGCAGATCGATCAGCGTCAGCTCGGAAAGGCCGCGCGCGCGGTCCTCCGCCTCGGCCCGCGCGCCGGCAAACACGATGCGCTTGCCGATGATGAGCACCGCCTCCACCTGCGGATTCGCGTCCTCGGCGGTGTAGATGGGCCCGCCCGTGATCAGGATGCCGGCGTCATCGGCCGCACCGGTGCTGCCGGCGGCAAGCGCCATCAGCGCCAGCGCCAGCGCGCCGGACCGTCCCGCCCGCCTCGTCATCATGCCGCCGCCTCCCTTCCCCTGACGCGCCCCCATCACCTGTCGCCTGCGCGCCGGCGTTGTCAATACGCGCCGGGCCGTCTCAGCACCGGCGGGCCCCGCGCATCCTTGATACTCACCCGCCGGCCTGACGGGCGGGTCCATCTCTCTTTCCCCGTCACCCACCGTTTTGACCACCGGCGGGTCCGTTTTTGTTTCCTCGTCACCTGCCGGCTTGACCGGCGGGTCCGTTTTTGTTTCCTCGTCACCCGCCGGCTCGACCGGCGGGTCCAGCGGGAAGCGGGGTCAATCCCCGGCGCGGGAGCCGTCACGCATGGCGGCTGGATTCGCCGCTTTCGCGGCGAATGACGAGGAAAGAGGACGTCACCCGCCGGCTCGACCGGCGGGTCCATCTCCTTTTCACGTCACCCGCTGGCTTGACCGGCGGGTCCAGTGGAAAGGGGAGCAACCCCGAGCGCCGGAGCCGTCACGCATGGCGGCTGGATTCGCCGCTTTCGCGGCGAATGACGAGGAAAGAGGACGTCACCCGCCGGCACCCCCCTCTCTGCGTCACCCGCCGGCCTGACCGGCGGGTCCATCTCCTTCCCTCGTCACCCGCCGGCTTGACCGGCGGGTCCAGTGGAAAGGGGAGCAACCCCGAGCGCCGGAGCCGTCACGCATCGCGGCTGGATTCGCCGCTTTCGCGGCGAATGACGAGGAAAGAGGACGTCACCCGCCGGCACCCCCCCTCTCTGCGTCACCCGCCGGCCTGACCGGCGGGTCCATCTCCTTCCCTCGTCACCCGCCGGCTCGACCGGCGGGTCCAGCCGGCGGTGGAACCACCCACAAACATCGGAGCTGCGTTCACCGTCGGCTGGGTTCGCCGGTCAAGCCGGCGAACGACGCGGGGGGTGCGCGCCGGCTCGTCTTGCGTGTCTGAAGACTGATGACTGATCACCGATGACCGGCGGGTCCAGGGCCGGCGGAAGGCGTCGTCACCGGGGCGGGCGGACGGGGGTACCGTTCGCAGGAAGAAGGCGGCGTCCGCTCAGCGATGCCCGTTCCAGGGGCGGAGCGCCGGCGACGGCATGCCGGCAAGCTGCAGCAGGCGGGCCGCCGTCTGGGCGATCAGGTCGTCCAGGTCCGCCGGCCGCTGGTAGAAGGCCGGCACCGGCGGGGCCACGATCGCGCCCATCTCGGTCACGAGCCGCATGTTGCGCAGATGCCCGAGATGGAGCGGGCTTTCGCGCACGGCGAGCACGAGCCGCCGGCGCTCCTTCAGGGTGACGTCCGCCGCCCGGGCGATCAGCGAGCCCGCCATCCCGTGGGCGATCTCGGCCAGCGTCTTCATGGAGCAGGGCACGACCACCATGCCGTCGGTCTCGTAACTGCCGCTGGCGATGGCCGCGCCGATGTCGCGGTTGGAATGGACGGCGCTCGCGAGCGCCCGGAAGGAATCCGGGTGATGGCGGCTTTCCTCGCGGATCGTGCGCATGCCGGCCGCGGAGATCACGAGATGGGTCATCACCTGGGCGTCGCGGGCCTGGCGCAGGAGCTCGTGGGCGATGTCGACCCCCGACGCGCCCGTGATGGCGACCACCAGACGTCTGCCGCGCCCATCGCGCACGAACCCGGCCCTTCCACTTCGCGTCCGGCCTCGCTTGTGCGGCGCCCGCGTCTTCGCTGCGCCGCAGCAAGCATTCCGGCTGACAGAAGCGGCGTTTTGTGGTTTAATCGGGGCTCCGACGTCAACCCTTCACCAGCTTGAGGAGACCGGCATGACGATCAAGGCGCATGTCTCGGCTCTCGCCGAAAAGCACGCGGAACTCGAACGCATCATCGCCCAGGAGCTCGCGCGCCCGCTGCCGGACCAGATCCGCCTTGCCGAACTGAAGAAACAGAAGCTGCGTCTGAAGGAAGAACTCGAATCGCTTCGACACCGCACGAGCCACTGACACCGCACCCGCGCACGGGCGTCTGGCGGACGCGGGCCGAGCCCGTGGCTGCGTTCCGCCCTGCGCGTCGCGCGCGGGCGTCTGAAGGCGGCCGGCGAGGATTCCGGTCCAGGGAGGATGATGGCCGCCCGTCGTCATGCGCCGACGCGACCGGGCGGTTCGGCTTTTCCTCTCGCCACCCGCCGGCTTGACCGGCGGGTCCGGTCCCTCACCTCGTCATCCGCCGACTTGATCGGCGGATCCAACTGGCAGCCGGGCCGCCCACCAGCACCCGGATCGCCTTCACCGTCGGCTGGATTCGCCGCTTTCGCGGCGAATGACGAGGAAGGAGAGCGTCACCCGCCGGCTTGACCGGCGGGTCCAGCAGGCAGCCGGGCCGCCCACCAGCACCCGGATCGCCTTCACCGTCGGCTGGATTCGCCGCTTTCGCGGCGAATGACGAGGAAGGAGAGCGTCACCCGCCGGCTCGACACGGCGGGTCCAGTGGAGCGCGGAGACAACCCCAAGCGCCGGGATCGTCGCGCACGCCTCGTGGGTTCGCCGGTCAAGCCGGCGAACGACGCGATTGGGAGGGCGTCACCGCCGGCGCATATTTCCCGGCGTTGGACGCCGACCTGACCGACAGGTCCATGTCCCCCTCGTCACCCGCCGGCTGGCCCGGAGGCTCCGTCGAGCCGCGCGCACCGGACGGCTTGCCTGCACGCAGCGCGCGCGGTAGAACCGGCATCCCGTGCGGCGGAAGGCGGCGCAGCCGCTGCCGCGCGCGAAGGCACATCTACAGGCGAGGGGGGCCGGGGGTCGTGACCGACACGCTGTTCCGGCGCGAGGCGCTCGAACATCAGCGGCAGCGTCTGACCGGAGAGGTGACGCTGGCGGTGCCCCTCGGTCTGCGCCTTCTCGTGCTCTGGATCACGGGCATCGTGGCGCTTGCCGTCACCTTCCTCGCGCTGGCGGACTACGCCCGCAAGGAGACCGTGCGCGGCTTCCTGCGGCCGGACAGGGGCCTGGTCACGCTGCGCAGCCCGCGGGTCGGACGGGTGGAAGCGATTCATGTCGCCGAGGGCGAGACGGTGGCGGCCGGCCAGCCGCTCATCTCCATCGTCTCGGAGACCGTGGTCGCCGGCGGGCCGGTGGAGACGCGGCTCGCCGACAACCTCAAGGCCGAAATCGCAGGCCAGCGCCGGCTGCTGGACGGCCTGGACGCCAAATACGCGATGCGCGCGGATGCCCTGGACCGGGAGGAAGAGGGCCTGCGGCAGGAACGCGCGGCACTCGCGCGGCAGCTTGCGCTTCAGCGCGAGCTCGTGCGCGTGGCGCGCGAGAACTGGGAGGCGGTCAAGGGGCTTGCCGCGCGCGGCGTCGTGGCGCAGCCGGAGCTCAAGGCGCGCGAGGAGCGCTGGCTTTCGCAGCGCCAGCAGCTCGCGGGGCTGGAACAGCGCCTGAGCCAGATCGAGGCGAGGCTCGCGCAGATCGCGGCCGAGCGGGCGCGCCTGCCGGTGGACGAGGACGAGGAGCGCGCGGCGCTCACCGGCCGCATCGCCGCGCTCGAGCGGCAGCTCTGGGAACTGGAGGGGCGCCGGCGCCTGACGCTCGTCGCCCCCGTCGACGGGCGCGTGAGCGCGATCCAGGCGAGCCCGGGCCAGCAGGTCGGCAACCTGCCGCTCATCACCATTCTGCCCGCGGGCGGCGGGCTGGAGGCCGAGCTTTTGATTCCGGCGCGCGCGGCCGGCTTCGTGGAGGCGGGCCAGAAGGTGCGGCTGGCCTTCGACGCCTTCGACTACCGCCGCTTCGGCCTCGGGGACGGCGAGATCGTCGCCGTCAGCCGCACGATCCTGCGCCCGGACGAGATCGCGTCACCCGTCGCCGTCTCCGAGCCGGTCTATCGCGCGCGGGTGCGGCTCGCGCGCGATCATGTGGAGGCCTACGGCCGCCGCTGGCCGCTGCAGCCGGGCATGACGCTGAGCGCCGACATCATCCTCGAGCGGCGGTCCCTGCTCGGCCTGCTGCTCGACCCGTTGCGGGCGCTGAAGGGGCGGGTGTAGGCCCGCCCGCCGGCCCTCGCCCGCGTCAAGCTCATTCGCCGCCCCGGTCCTCCCGCCGCTCGCGCCCGGCCTCCTTCTCAAGATCGGCGATCAGCGCATCCGTGAACCGCGCCCGCCGCCGGGCCGCCAGCCGCGCGATGATGATCCCGACGACGAGCGCCATGGCGATGAGCCCCAGGAAGGCGAGCAGCATGCCGAGCAGCACGAGGGCGCCTTCCGACGAGCCGCCGCCCGCATAGCGCACGTAGTAGCGGTAGGCGAAAAGGAGGGCGAGGACCGCGGCAAGTCCGACCCACAGCCGCAGGGAGCGCCGACCCGGCGGCAGCAGCCGGGCGAGGAAGCCGCGCGAGGCGCGCATCTCGTCGGCCAGCCGGCGGCGGCGCGCGCGGCGCGGATCCGGGGCAAGATGGGGGGCGATCTCCCGTCGTTCGCGCCGTCTCCGCATCATCGCGCGCTCCCTTGACCCACGGGACGGGCGCGGGCATGGCACCCGCCGCCTTCGCGCCGTCTCCCGCCGCATCCAGCACCCCCCGCCCGCCGCGGTCAAGCCGGCCAACGACGGTTCAGTGATCGGTGATCGGTCATCGGTAATCGGTCACGGGAATGGAAAGCGGCCAGCCGCGGGCGCCCGCGCCCCATCGCCATCCGCCGGCGCTTCTGCCGTGACGCCCCGCGCCACTCTCTCTTCATCACCCGCCGGCTTGACCGGCGGATCCAACCGGCGGCAGGGCCAATTCCGGGCGGCTGCGACTGTGACGCCCGACGGCTGGATTCGCCGCTTTCGCGGCGAATGACGAAGGAATAGCGCGTCGCCCGCCGGCACCATCTCCGCGTCACCCGCCGGCACCATCTCCGCGTCACCCGCCGTTGCGTCCCCCCAATCGTCACCCCCGGCTTGACCGGCGGGTCCAGTTCCTCACCTCGTCATCCGCCGACTTGATCGGCGGATCCAACGGGCGGCAGGGCCGACCTCCGGCGTCCGTGCGGACGTCACCGTATGATGGGTTCGCCGGTCAAGCCGGCGAACGACGCGGGGGGGAGGGGGGGGGGGAGGGCGTATGCCCGTCCGTGACCCGGGAGCGGGGGTGACGAACTGCGCACCCGAATCGTCACCCGCCGGCTCGACACAGGGGATTCAGCTTCTTCTCGTCATCCGCCGACTTGATCGGCGGATCCAGCGGACGGCGGGGACACTCAAAAGTGGCGGGATCGTCGCGCATGGCGGCTGGATTCGCCGCTTTCGCGGCGAATGACGAGAAAAAGGAGCGTGACCGGCCGGCACTATATCCGCGTCACCCGCCGGCTTGACCGACGGGTCCAGTTCCTCACCTCGTCATCCGCCGACTTGATCGGCGGATCCAACCGGCAGCCGGGCCGACCTCCGGCGTCCGTGCGGACGTCACCGTATGATGGGTTCGCCGGTCAAGCCGGCGAACGACGCAATTGCGGACACGTCACCCGCGGGCTTGACCGGTCTGTCCTCTTCCGTTCCGCGTCATCCGGCGGTGAGGCCGGCTGAGGCGGGGGAAGGGGTCTCCGGCGCGGGAGGATGCGCCCGGAAGGGCGGCTATTCGATCTCGTGGACGGGCATGCGCCGGGCGGGCCAGGGCGCGGTGAGATCGCAGAGATAGGCCTCCAGGCATTCCGCGTCGAGCTGGACGCTCGCGCCGCCCGCGAATTCGAGGCGGATCCGGCCGCCGACGCCGTCTTCCGCCGGCTCCCAGGAGATGGCGAGCAGCTCGAGAACCGCGTCGCCGTCCTCGCGCGGCACGCCGCGGCAGCGGGCGGCCAGCACGCCTTCGAAATGCAGCCCGGTGCGCACGCGCTCGAGCTCGGCGCCGGCATCCGCTGCGCCCGCCGCGCCCCGCGGCGCGAGCTTTTCCCAGCGGAAGCGGTTCATGACGAGAGCGAAGCAGTGGCGGCGCGCGTCGTAGCCCATGTCGGCGACCTTCAGCACCGCGTCCTGGACCATGGCCGAGATGACGGCCAGATCCTCCGCGCTCAGCGCCTTGAGCCGCAGCCGCTCATCCGCCATGGCACACTCCCGCCTGCCGATCCGCCGCGGGCGCACGCGCCGCCCTCGCAGGCGGAATGTGCGCATTCCTTCCCCCGATGGCAAGGGGGACGGCGGCCCGCTCCCGGCCGCGCATCCGGGCTCACGGGCGCGCGTAGGGCACGACGGTCTGCTCGATGGCGCCGAAGAGGCTGTTACCCGCGTCATCCAGCATCTCGATGCGCACGGTATCGCCATAGCCCATGAAGGGCGTCTTCATCTCGCCGGTCAGAATCTTCTCGACCATGCGCTGCTCGGCGATGCAGCTGTAGCCGACGCCGCCTTCGGCGATCGGCCGGCCCGGTCCGCCGTCCGCATCGCGGTTGGAGACGGTGCCCGAGCCGATGATGCTGCCGGCCCCCAGGGGCCGTGTGCGCGCCGCATGGGCGATGAGCCGCGGGAAGGAGAAGGTCATGTCGGTTCCCGCATCCGGGCAGCCGAAGAGCTGGCCGTTGAGCCAGGATCTGAGCGGCAGATGGACCTTGCCGCCGTCCCAGGCCTCGCCCAGCTCGTCGGGGGTGAGCGCCACGGCTGAGAAGGCCGACGACGGCTTCGACTGGAAGAAGCCGAAGCCCTTCGCCAGCTCCGCCGGGATCAGATTGCGCAGGGAGACGTCGTTGACCAGCATCAGCAGCCTGATGTGGCGCCCCGCCTCCTCCACGGACACGCCCATCGGCACGTCGTCCGTGATCACCGCGATCTCCGCCTCGAAGTCGACGCCCCAGGAGATGTCCTCCACCGGAATGTCGTCGCGCGGGCCGAGGAAGGAGTCGGATCCGCCCTGATACATCAGCGGATCCTCCCAGAAGCTCGGCGGCATCTCGGCGCCGCGGGCCTTGCGCACCAGCTCCACATGGTTGACGTAGGCCGAACCGTCCGCCCACTGGTAGGCGCGCGGCAGCGGCGAGGCGCAGGCCCGCTCGTCGAAGGCCTCGCCCTCGATCTCGCCCGCGTTCAGCGCATCCGACAGCTCGGCGAGCCGGGGCGCAATCCGCTCCCAGTCATCAAGCGCCGCCTGGAGCGTCCGGGCGATGTCGCGCGCGCGGGCCATGCGGGTGAGATCGCGGCTGACCACCACGAGCTCCCCGTCGCGTCCCCGCTTCAAGCTCGCGAGCTTCATGCTTCTCCCTTCCCTGGCGTGCCTTTGCCGCCGTCATTCCGCCGCCTGCTGATAGCGGCTCCGCCCGCCCCAGGACAACCAGTAGTCCGTCCATTCGATGCTTTCCGCGGCTTCCGTGATCTCGAGGGCATCGCGGGTGTCGATCATCACCGCCACCTCGTCGGTCTCCTTGCGGGCGTGTTTCAGGCCCGCCTCGAAGGCCTTGGGATGGGGCCCGTGGGGGAAGCCGCAGGGATGCAGCGTCGTCATGCCGGGCCTGATGTTGTCGCGGCTGAAGAACTGGCCGCGGTGATAGAAGATGAACTCGTCGTAATCGTCGTTGGAGTGGTAGAACGGCACCTTCAGCGCACCGGGATCCGATTCGATCGGCCGCGGCACGAAGGTGCAGACGACGAAGCGGTTGGCGACGAAGGTGGTGTGGGCCGAGGGCGGCAGGTGGTAGCGGTGGCTCATCAGCGGGCGGATGTCCCGCCAGTTGATCTTCACCGGCGCGAGATCCCCCTTCCAGCCCACCGCATCGAGCGGATTGAAGGGATAGGTGATGGTCGACAGCGCCCCGCGCTTCTTCACCACCACCCGCCAGCGCCCGCCTTCGGCCTGCTGGGCGCGGAAGGCCTCGTCGAGATGCGGCACCTCGAGGCAGGCCGGGTCGAAGATCGCATGCGGCCCGACGATCCCCTTCTCCGGCAGCTGATAGGCGGAATTGGTGGCCTCCACCAGCAGCATGCGGGTGGGTGCGGCCGGCTCGATCCGCCACATCGTGCCCCGCGGCAGGACGATGTAGTCGCCCTCGCGATAGCCCATGTGCCCGAAGTCGCAGAAGAGATCGCCCTCGCCCTCGTGCACGAACAGCAGCTCGTCGCCGTCGCCGTTGCGCACCAGATGGTCCATCTTTGCCGCCGTCACCCAGAAGCGGATGCGCAAATGGGCGTTCACCAGCAGGTCGGGCGCGGCGAAAGGCGAGCCCATGTCGCCTTCGAGCCTGTTGAAGTCGAAGGCGTGGGGCTTCAGGGGGCCCTCGAAATCGACCCAGTCGGTCGGCGGATGGGCGTGGTAGATGTGGGTGGCCGGGCCGAAGAAGCCCTCGCGGCCCATCTCGCGCTCGAAGGTTCCCTCCGGCAGATCGCAGTGAGCCTGGCGGGACGCCCGGCCCTCGGTTCGTGGAAAGCTCAGCCACTTGCGCATCGCTCGCCTCCTCATGGCTTGCCCCGCCCGCGACGGCAGGGCCGGTTCAGGCCCCGACCTCCTCGGGCTTCAGATAGCCGCGCCGGATCTGATCCTCCTCGATGGATTCGAACAGCGCCTTGAAGTTGCCTTCGCCGAAGCCCCTGTTGCCCTTGCGCTGGATGATCTCGAAGAAGATCGGGCCGATGACGCTTTTCGTGAAGATCTGCAGCAGGAAGCCGTCCTCCCGGCTGCCGTCGATCAGGATCCGGCGCCGGCGCAGCTCCTCCACCGATTCCTCGTGGCCGGGCACCCGCTCGTCGACCTTCTCGTAATAGGTGTCGGGCGTGAACTGGAATGCGAGGCCGATGGCGCGCAGGCGATCGACGGACGCATAGATGTCGTCCGTCAGCAGCGCGATGTGCTGGATGCCCTCGCCATTGTACTCCTCGATGTATTCGTTGATCTGGCTCTTCGGGTCGTCGGACTCGTTGATCGGGATCATGATCCGCCCGCAGGGGCTTGCCAGCGCGCGGCTGACGAGGCCGGTGTAGCGCCCCTCGATGTCGAAATAGCGGATCTCGCGGAAGTTGAAGAGGCGGTGATAGAAATCATGCCACCTGTCCATGTTGCCGTAGCGGACATTGTGGGTGAGATGATCGATGACCTTGAGCCCCGCACCCGCATCGCTCTTGCGCTGCCGCCAGTCTTCCTCGATCTCGTATTCCGCCCGCCAGGCGGCAAGGTCCGGCGTGTCGCCGTCCACGAGATAGAGTCGCGAGCCGCCGATGCCCCGGATCACCGGGCGGTCGATGCTGCGGTCGTCCGCCTCGTCGACCTCCGCCCCGAGCGAGAGCGCGCGGGCATGGGCCTTGTCCGCATCGGCGACGCGAAAGCCCATGCCGCAGGCGCTCGGCCCGTGGGCGCGGGCGAAATCGGCGGCGAAACCCGTCTCGTCGCCGTGGACCAGAAAGCGGATGTCGCCCTGGGCATGAAGCGTGATGTCGCGGGTCTTGTGCCGGCCGATGCGGGCGAACCCCATGCGCTCGAAGAGCGCGCGCAGCTCTTCGGGGCGCGGGCTTGCAAACTCCACGAAGGCGAAACCGTCCGTGCCCATCGGATTGTCGCGCGTGATCCCGGCCATCTCTCCCGTCCTTTCCATCCGCCATGTGCCGCCGGCCCGCCCGCTGCGCAGCCCGCGCGGCAGGGGGACCCGGCTTTTCGTTTCATCTGAAACGATCATACCCCCGGCGCGCGATCGTTTCAAGTGTAACATTTCTCCTTCATCGGCTGCCCGCCGCTCCGGTCGACCAGCTTCCTCCCGCTGCCGCCACGCTCAAGGATACGCTGCGGCCGGTGCCGCTCCCCCTTGCGTCGTTCGCCGGCTCGACCGGCGAACCCGGCCGGTCATCGGTGATCAGTCATCGGTCTTCAGGTACGGAAGGCAAGCCGGCGCGCACCCCCCGCCGCGTCGTTCGCCGGCTTGAGCGGCGAACCCGGCCGGTCATCGGTGATCAGTCATCGGTCTTCAGGTACGGAAGGCAAGCCGGCGCGCACCCCCCGCCGCGTCGTTCGCCGGCTTGGCCGGCGAACCCAGCCGAAAGTGAAGGCAGCTCCAACGCCTGTGGTTGGCCCCGCCGGCGGCTGGACCCGCCGGTCAAGCCGGCGGGTGACGAGAAAGGGTGCCCATGCTTGGTGACGCCTTCCCCAATGCGTCGTTCGCCGGCTTGGCCGGCGAACCCAGCCGAAAGTGAAGGCAGCTCCAACGCCTGTGGTTGGCCCCGCCGGCGGCTGGACCCGCCGGTCAAGCCGGCGGGTGACGAGGGGGATATGGACCTGCCGGTCAGCCTGACGTCCGACGCCGGGGAGTGCGCGCCGGCGGGTAACGCTCGTCGTGCAGGTGTGCCGATGACTGATCACTGAATCGTCGTTTGCCGGCTCGACCGGCGAACCCAGCAGAAGGTGAAGGCGATCCGGGTGATGGTGAGCGGCCCCGCAGTCCGCTGGACCCGCCGGTCAAGCCGGCGGGCGGCAAGGGAAGGGGTCGACGCGCCGGCGGAACCGGCGGGAGCCGGTGTGTTCCGGCCGGATCAGGCCCCGGGAGCCGGGGCCTTCAGGATGTGGACGCCGGCGGCCGTCATCTCGCGGTCGGCGGCCGCGCCCGACTCGGGGCCGAGCGCGCGCGCCCCCTCGGAGATGAGCCAGGTCTCGAATCCCGCGCCCACGGCATCGAGCGCCGTCGCCTTGACGCAGACGTCGCGCGCGAGCCCGCCGATCAGCACGCGCCGGATGCCCCGCTTCGCGAGCAGGGCGGCGAGCCCCGTCTCGTCGAAGGCGGAATACTGGTCCTTGTCGAACCGCGTGCCCTTGGAGACGAGATGGGCGGTCTCCGGCACCCGCAGCGCCGGGTGAAAGGCGGCGCCGGGGGTGTCCTGCAGGCAGTGCTCGGGCCAGGGCCCGCCCTCGGCGGCGAAGCTGGGGTGGCCTCTCGGGTGCCAGTCGCGCGAGAAGACGAGCAGCGCACCCGCCTCCTCGGCGGCCGCGATCCAGCGGTTGAGCACCGGCACCACCGCATCCCCCTCGGGCACGGGCAGCGCGCCGCCGGGGCAGAAGTCCCGCTGCACGTCGACGACGATGAGCGCCGTGCCCGGACCGAGATCGACCGATGCCGTCATGGCCGCCTCCTCCGCTCGCCCTGCACCTTCGGCTGCGCGTGAACCCGCCGCAGCCGCGCGATCACCTCCTCATGGCGGCGGCGGAGCGCGGGGCTGACCTCCACCGGATAGGGGGGCTCGGCGTCCTCCAGCGCATGCAGCCGCTCCGGCAGGGCCGCGCGCGCCCGCGCCGCGTGATCGCGGATCTCATCGAGAGAACGTTGCGCAAGTTCGGTCGGTTCGCCGCCCTTGACGAGCGGTGCGAGAAGCGGCTCGCCCGGCCCGTCCTCGTCGCGGCAGGCGATGACGTCCTTCACCGCCGCGCCGTCCCGGCTCACCCGCAGGAGCTGCTTGCGCCCGGGCAGCACGGGCTTGCCCGTGGACAGCTTCGTGGTGTCGCGTCCGGCATAGGAGACGAGCTTGTAGACGATGTCGAGCGCCGGGGCGTCCTCGGCGACCCCCATGGCCGTGCCCACGCCGAAGCCGTCTATCGGCGCGCCGGCGGCCACGAGCTCCGCGATGCGGTACTCGTCCAGCCCCGAGCTTGCGAAGATCTTCACATCGGCTAGTCCCGCCTCGTCGAGCCGGCGGCGCACGGCCCGCGCTAGGGCGGCGAGATCTCCCGAATCGATGCGCACGGCCGAAAAGCGGATGGGGCGCTCAGGATCCTGCGCCAGACGGATCGCGCGCTCGAGCCCGGCAAGGGTGTCGTAGGTGTCGATGAGCAGTGTGGAATCGGGAAAGCTTTCGGCGAAGGCGCGAAACGCCTGCTCCTCGTTCTCATGCGCCTGGACGAAGGCATGGGCCATGGTGCCGCTGACCGGAATCCCGAAGCGCCGGCCCGCCATCATGTCGGAGGTCGCCGCAACCCCCGCGATCGCAAAGGCCCGCGCGCCTTCGACGGCGGCCTCCACCCCCATCATCCGGCGCGCGGCGAAATCGACGACGGCCCGGCCCTGCGCGGCCTGGACGATCCGCGCCGCCTTGCTCGCCAGCACGGTGGACAGGGTGATCTGGTTCATGACGAGGGTCTCGAGAATCTGCGCGACCGGAAGCGGCGCCTCGAGCTCGAGAATCGGCTCGTCGGCGAACACCGGCGTGCCTTCGGGCACCGCCCAGATGTCGCCCGTGAAACGGAAATCGGCGAGCCAGTCGAGAAAGGCGTCGGAGAAGAGGCCGAGCCCCCGCAGCCAGGCGATGTCGTCGCGCGCAAATCGCGCCGCCGCGAGCTTTTCGACAAGCAGCCCCTGCCCGCAGGCGAGCAGATAGTTGCGATGCCGCGGCAGCCGCCGCACGGAGAGCGTGAACACGGCGCGCTCCGTCATCCCGTGCGCGAGATAGGCCTGCGCCATCTTGAGCTCGTAAAGATCCGTGAACAGACCGAGCATGTCTCCGTGTCCCGGGTGCCCTCTCCCGCGCGGCCGGCGACTCCGGCCGCCCGCGCGGGCCGCCGGCATCCTAGCAATTCGCGGGCGCATCACAAGAAAGGAGGCCGGCCGGCGGCCGACCTCCTGTCCATCTTCACCGGACCACCGCGCAGCGCGCGTGCCGCGCCGGGGATCCCGGCTGCTAGAAGCGGTAGCGCAGCCCGAGCGCGGCCCGGCGCTCCTGCACGCCCTTGCGCGAAAAATCGGTGTCGAAGCTGAGGTTGACCGAGAACCGGTTGGAGAGCCGGCTGGTCAGCCCCACCTCGACGGTCCCGAACTCGTCGTCGATCGCCACGCCGGGCACCTCGAACAGGAAGCCGGGATCGGCCACGAAGCCCGCCCGCGCGAGGAAGCGCCCGCCGTTTTCCGCGACGTCGTTCTCATAAAGAACGCTAGCATAAAGCTTCGTGAACCGCTTGCTCCGGTCACCGCTGCCCTTGATGACGAGCTCGGCCTGGCCGCCGACGCCGATCAGGGTCTGGTCCGGCTTGCGGGTGGGGAACACGGCCCCGAAGTCGCCGGCACCCGTTTCCGCAAAGCCGTCGATCTTCAGACTCGTGTGGCGAAGCTGAAACAGCGGTCCGAGGGCGAGCGGGCCGAGCTCCAGCATCGCCCCGGCATCCACGCCGGCGATGAAGGCGAAGCCGTCGGTATCCGCGCGTGCCGACTGAAGCCCGCCGACGAGCACGGGCCGGTTGCCCGAAAAGTCGAACCAGTGGACGCCGAGATAGCCGTCCACATAAACGGGACCGCCGTCCACGCTTCCATAGAGGTCGAAACCCCACATGTCGGCGTTGTGCTCACGCGTGGCGGCATCCGTGCTGGCGTTGCCGAATGAGGCCGAGATGCCGGCGAGAACCGTGTCGTTGTAGCGGTAGTCGACACCCGCGGAGACGACGAAGTCGGTGATGTCGAAGTCGGTGTTGATGCCGTCCGCATCGCCCTTGAGGATGTCCGCCGCAAGGAAGGTGGACCAGCGCGAACCGCCGCCGTTGCCGCCGGCCGTGGCGGCTGCGGGCGCGGCGTCGCTTGCGACCTGGCCCTGCTCGGCATTGGCCGCCAGCGCCCGCGCGATGCGCGCGCCGTCCGAGGAGCCCGCCATGGCGAAGCGCAGAGGATTGACGGCAAAGGCCGTGGCATCCACGCCGCCGAACGCGCCGCCCCGGCTCGCCCCGGCGCGCCGCGCAAGACGGTTGCCGAGCAGCCGTGTCAGCTGGAAGCCGAAGCGGTCGAAGAGAAAGGTCTCGGTCGGGTTCATCGTCTGCAGCGCGGTCTGCAGCGGGCCCAGCACGCTCAGCCCGTCGAGCGCGCGGACGATCGGCCGGACGCCAGCGCGGTCGATGCTGGTGGGCGTCGTCACCGCATCGAGCGCGCTGGCGAGCGCCCGCTGCTGGTCGGTCTCGGCAAAGGGCGTGTAGTCGTCCGCCACGACCTGGACATAGGCGGCGCTGCCCGGTCCCGTGATCGCTCCGCCTTCGTCGATGAGAATCGAATCCGCAAGATGCATCACTGTCGGCTCGCCGGTCGCCGTGATCGCCTGGCCAATGACCGTCGGCGACCCCAGCAGTGCCCCTTCGGTCTCGATGAAGCGGTAGACGGCACCGCGCTCCGGCACGAAGCCCGGCGCGAAGGTGGCGGCCACCACGCCATCGAGCACGGCATTCCCGCCGACGGCGGTGAAGGGATCCGGCAGCACCTGCAACAGGTCGGAGCCGGTCGAGTCGATCTCGATGTTCAGGATGCCGCCGGCGTCCTGGAGATAGTCGCCCGCGATCACGAGGCTGCCGATGGAGTTGCCCGGGTTGATGAGGCCGCCCGTCTGCAGGAAGCCGCCCGGCGCCCGGATGATGCCCGATCCGCCGATGACCCCGCCGTCCTGGCCGAAGATCTCCGTGTCGAAGAAGCCGTCGACGATGAGCGTGCCTCCATCCATGAGCGAGACGGCGCTCAGGTCGAGCAGCAGCCCCGTGCTCCCGACATGGACCGTGCCGCCGGCCTGGGTGAAGGCGGCGGTGATGAACTGGCCGGCGACATTGAGCTGGCCGCCGGTGATCAGGCTGCCCGCGAAATCCTGGTACGCGCCGGTCTCGCCGATGTTGAAGGTGCCGCCGCGCAAGTCCAGGAAATCCGTGAAAAACAGGCCGTCGTTGTTGATGGTGCCGCCGAGCATGAAGGTGCCGAGATCGATGACCGGCGAGGAGTCGAAATAGACGGCATCGGTCGCGATATTGAGCGTGCCGCCCTGCATCAGGAGCCAGCCGGAGTCGAGTTCGGCACCGCTGACGGACAGATTCCCATCCATGACGTTCACGTAGTCCACAACGGACAGGAGCGATTGGCCGGTCAGCGTCAGCGCGCCGCCTTCAAGGCTCAGCGTGTCGATCTCGATGGCAAAGGGATCCGAGAGCGTGACCTCCGCACCCGAGCCGATCGACACCTCGAAGAACAGCGACGGCAGCGTCGGGTCGCCCGCATCGAAAAGGGCATTGAAATTGGCCGGGATCAGGCCTTCCGACCAGATCGTCGGATCCAGCCAGTTTCCGCTGGCGGTGGCCGCCGCCTGTCGCAGCGGGTTGAAGGCGTCGATGAAGGGCCGCATCGCCGCGACATTGGTGAAGAAGGCGACATCGCCGAAGGTGCCGATTCGGATCCGAAGATGTTGAAGCCGCCGCTGGTCACGCCCGCGAGCAGGAAGTTGCCGTCGGCGTCCTGGACGAAGAGGGCGCCGCCCGAATCGCCCGGTGCCGTCGTGCCCTCGAGAGGGGAGACCGTCGGATCACCGAAGAAGTCGAAGGCCTCCGGATTGTCCGGATCCTCGAAATCGATGAAGATCTGAAGCCGTCCGGACAGTCCGCCGATTGAAGCTGTCCGATGGCCTCGATGATGTTCGTGGCGGCTACGCCGGCGCAGATCGAAGAACTGGCGTCATCGCGTCGCTGCCGACCCCCGTCGTCCCATACCCGACGATGGTCGCAAGCGTGCCCATGGGAGGCGCGGCCCCACGAGGCCGGCCGGATCGATGTCCGTGATCCGGTCGCTCAAGCGATCAGCGCGATGTCGTTGCCCAGGAAAAAGGCGTCCCTGTCGTATTCCTGCGGAGCCACATGCCTCGCCGAAATCGTGAAATCTCCGGTCACGAAGAAGCCGTTCGACACCATCCGGGTCCGTGGTCACGGCACCCCGAGCGGCGGTCGAAGATTTTCGTCGGCGCCTTCGAAGCGCACGCAGTGGGCGGCCGTGACGACCGTGCGCGGATTGATCAGGGTGCCCGAACAGAAGCTGAGGACGAGGCCGGTCTCCAGATCGAAGATCGCCAGCGCCACCACATTGGGATGCTGGCCGGTCAGGTCGAGGATGCTGTCGGGATCGCCGAGCTGGTCGGCGATGATGATGTCCGGCCGCACCCACACGCCGTTGCCGAAGAAATCGGTCCGGCGCGGGTCATCCTGGGCGCGCACGAAATCGGGCAGGGCGACCGGATTGATCTGCAACCGCAGCCTCTCGCGCCCCGCCGCCTGCTTGCGCGCCAGCAACGCCTGCCGCATGACGATGGGATCGTCCGCGGCCGCGGCTTCCTGAACCGGCAGCGCCGCGGTCGCAACCGCCAAGGCCAGCAGGCTCGCGCCCGCAACCGCTTGCATGATCCTTCCGTGTCCCGTGCGCATGATGACCCTCCCTTGCGTCATTGCCCCGCGAACCGCGCCGCGCCCAAGGGCGAGTGCAAGCGGAAGACAGGCCACCTGCTTGCCGGGTCAGGCGGCAGCCGGGATATCGGGACGCCGGATGCCCCCTCGCCCTTGCCCCTCGGACTGCGGCGATCAAGCGCGTTGTGGAATCATGCGCGCGAATCGTCAACGGGGTCCGGTGTTCCCGCGCCAGAGAGCCGCGCCACGCAGCCGCGATCATTTCTCTAAATTTTTCAATAAAATAAATGGATTGTGGAGGCTTGGCCGGCATTTCAGCGGCTCGGCACGGATCATTTTTCTTGCCGGGTGTGGCAAATAGGCCACAGTATCTCGAACATTCACCAATTCCTGCGGCTGGCCGCATCCGGGCTCGGTTCGGGTGCCGGGCAGGGCCGCTTGCCGATCCCGCCTTTCCGGCGCGGTTTACGGCTTGTTAAGCCCGCGCCGGCAGGCTGGTCCGCGTCATGGCGGGGCGGCCGGCGCATCGCGCGGCTTGAAGGTGCCGCTCCGCGCGCAATTCGGATCGGGCCGGGAGGGACCGCGGCGTGATCGTGACCGGCGCACAGGCGGGCGAGCTTTCCTCGGTGCGGCTGCGCAGCCTGCTGGCGGAGGCCGGCCGCGTCCAGCCCTGCCGGCGTTACGGCCGGGTGGTGGCGGTCAAGGGGCTTCTCGTCGAGATCGCGGGCGCGGAGAATGCGCTGGCGGTCGGCTCGCGGGTGCTGGTCGAGGCGCGCGGCGGGCGCAGCGTGCGCTGCGAGGTCGTCGGCTTCGAGGACGGCCGGGCGCTCGCGATGCCCTTTGCGGCGCTGGATGGCGTCGGCATCGGCTGCCGCGCCTTCGTCGAAGGCGAGGACCCGGTCGTCTTTCCCGCCCATGCCTGGCTCGGGCGCGTGGTGAACGCCTTCGGCGAGCCGGTGGACGGCAAGGGCCCGCTGCCGATGGGCCCCACGCCCTATGCCCTGCGCGCCCGCCCGCCCGCGGCGCACGAGCGCCAGCGGGTCGGCGACAAGCTCGATCTCGGCGTGCGCGCGCTCAACGCCTTCGTCTCCTGCTGCAAGGGCCAGCGGATGGGCATCTTCGCGGGCTCGGGCGTCGGCAAGTCGGTGCTGATGTCGATGCTGGCCCGGCACACCGCGGCCGACATCTCCATCATCGGGCTGATCGGCGAGCGCGGCCGCGAGGTCCAGGAATTCATCGAGGACGACCTCGGTCCCGAGGGCCTCAAGCGCGCGATCGTGGTGGTCGCAACCTCCGACGAATCGGCGCTGATGCGCCGCCAGGCGGCCTATCTGACGCTGACGCTCGCCGAATACTTCCGCGACGCCGGCGCGCAGGTGCTCTGTCTCATCGATTCCATCACCCGCTTCGCCATGGCCCAGCGCGAGATCGGGCTGGCCGCCGGCGAGCCGCCGACGACCAAAGGGCTACACGCCGACGGTCTTTTCCGAGTTGCCGCGGCTGCTGGAGCGCGCGGGGCCGGGGCCGCGGGGCGCGGGCGCGATCACCGGGCTGTTCACCGTGCTGGTGGAGGGCGACGACCACAACGAGCCGGTGGCGGATGCCGTGCGCTCCATCCTCGACGGCCATATCGTCATGGAACGCGCGATCGCCGAGCGCGGGCGCTATCCCGCGATCAACGTGCTGAAATCCATCTCGCGGACCATGCCCCACTGCAACAGCCCCGAGGAGAACGCCCTCGTGCAGGAGGCCCGCCGGCTGCTCGCGGCCCATGCGGACATGGAGGAGATGATCCGGCTCGGCGCCTATCGCCGCGGCTCGGACGCGCTGGTCGACCGGGCGATCGCGGTGATGCCGCAGCTAGAGGCCTTCCTCGCCCAGGACAAGGCGGAGGCGAGCAGCCTGGAGGAGACCTACCGCCGGCTTGCGGAAATCCTCGCCAGCGTGCCCGCCGGGGAGGAGATGGCCGCCGGGGCCTGAGCCGGGGCGCGGCCGCGTGAAGGCGGCGGGCGGAAACGGAAACGGGCGGGACCATGCGCCGCAAGAGTCTCGGCACCCTCAGGCGTCTCGCGCATCGGCGGGTGGACGAGCTGCGCCGCGCCATCGTCGCGCGCGAGACGGAGCTTGCCGCCGTGCTGGCCGAGGACGAGCGGCTCGCCGCCCGCCTTGCCGCCGAGGCCGGCCGCGGCCGAGCGCATGGCGGGGCTCGTCGATTTTGCGGCCTATGCCGGGGTGGTGAAGGCGAAGCGCGCTGAACTCGCCCGCCAGGCCCGCGAGATCGAGGACGAGCTCGCGGCGCTGCGCGCGCGGCTGGCCGAGGCCTTCGCCGAGGAGAAGCGCTACCAGATCCTGGAGGAGCGGCGGCTGGCCGAGGCGCGGCGCGAGCAGTGAGCGCATCGAGCAGGCCCGGCTCGACGAGATCGGCCTGCGCCGACATGCGCACGGCGGCTGACCGGCGCCGGCGCATTCCCGTGCCGTTTCCGCAGCCGGACGCCGGGCGTCTCTTAGTGCCGGCAGAGGCCGCGCGAGCCCGGGGCTGCAGCGGCTGCCGTCGGTCCAGATCGCATCGTCCAGCACGGCCATGAAGAGGTCGGCGCCATCCAGCCGCGCACCCTTGAGATTGGCGCCGGTCAGATCGGCGCGAAACAGCCGCGCCTCGCGCAGATCGGCGCCGCTCAGATCCGCGGCGTTGCAGCCGCGCGCGGGTGAAATCGGCGTTCTTGAGGTCGGCCTGTCCGCCAGCACCGCAGCCGGTCAGATCGGCCGAGACGAACTTCGCCTCGCGCGCGTCCACGCCGCGCAGCACCGCCCCGCGGAAGACGGCGCGGTTGAACGAGGACTCCTTCAGCACCGCCCCGGTCAGGTCCACGCCTGAAAAATCCCGCTCGTTGAAGAAGCAGCGCAGCCAGTTCACACCGGGCTGCGGGGCCGCGGTGCAGTGGGAGAGGATCTGCGCCGGGCGCGGTGACGGCGGCCAATGCGCCCGACCTGCCCCGCAGGCGGCGGCTGCCAGCCATCGCCGGCCATGCCCGCATCCTGCCCGGCAGGACGGCGCTGCGCGCGTCGCGCGGCTCGTTCTCATGGCTGCCGCGCTCCCGTCACGAGGATCGGCCGCGCGAGCGAGATGCAGCCGCGCGGCCGCAGAAACGGGCCCGTCCGTGCTCCGCGGCCGGTGCGCGGGCGAGCGACTCCGGCGGCGGTCCGGCCGGCCAAGGAGCGGCGCGGCGGCTGTCCATGTCCACGTGGATCACGAGGATCTCCGCGCTGGCCGCCCGCTGGCCGCGGTCCTGGTCGTCCATCCGCAGGATGAAATGCGCGCGCTTGTCGTCGGCCGCAATCAGCCGGCCGCGGATGGCATAGCCCGCCCCTTCGCGCAGCTCGCGCTCGTAGCGATAGTGGGCTTCGAGAACGAAGACGCCGCTTGTGGGCGGCAGCAGGCCGTCCAGATGGCGCGTGATCCATGCTTCGAGCGCCTGATCGAAGAGAGCCGTGTAGCGGGCCACGTTCATGTGGCCGTTGGCATCGAGATCCGCCACGCCGACGCACCCGTCGACAAGCGTGGCCTGCGGTGCGGGCTGCGCGGCGGTGCTGCGGGCCTCTGCCATGGTGTCCGGGCTCCCCGTTGGAAGGGCGGCGCTGTCTCGTCATTTTCCCGCCGTGGTGATAGCGTAAACGCGGCGGGGGCGAAACCCCGCGTGCGGCAGAGACGACAAAACCGCGGAGATCCCATGGCCCAGGACTCGTCCACCCCCCGACCGGCGGCGCGCGCGCCGCGCCGGCGCTGGCCGTGGGTCCTCGGCGGGGTGCTGGCGCTGGTCGTCGCGGCCGCGCTGATCCTGCCGCGCTTCGTCGAGATGGAAAGCCTGCGCCCGCGGATCGCCGCGGCCGCCAGCGAGGCGACGGGGCTGGCAATCTCGCTCCACGGCCCGATCGCGCTCAGGCTGCTGCCGCGGCCGGCGGTGCGGGTCACCGACATTGCGCTGGCGGGCGAGGTGCCCTTCGCCCTCCATATCCGGCATCTCGATGTCGTGCTCGGACTGGGTGCGCTGCTTCGCGGCCGGGTGGAGCCGGGCGAGGTGCGCCTCGTCGGGCTCGAGGCGGAGGTCCCGGATCCGCAGGCGCTCACGGCCTGGCTTGCGGCGCGGCGGAAGGCGGAAGGGACGGGGCAGGGCGAGGCGGCGGGCATGGCCGGCGCGTTCCGGCTCGAGATCCGGGACGGGCGGCTCGAGATCGGCGACGGGCACGGCCGCCGGCACGCGCTCGCGCTGGCGCGGCTCGGCCTGTCGCGCACGCCAGCGGCGATGGGAGCCGTCTGGGAGCTCGCGGCCGAGGGCGCGCTCGACGGCGTCCCGCTCGAGGCTGATGCGCGGCTCGGTGCAGCGGTTGCGGACGGGCGGCGCGCCGGCGAGCTGGACCTCGCGCTCGCGGGCGCGCGGCTGTCCTGGCGCGGCAGCCTCGCATTCGGCCAAGAGGGCGCTCTGCCCGCGGCCCGCGGCAGCCTTGAGGTCGCGGATGCCGTGCCCGCCTCGCTTGCGGCCGCCTGGTGCGCATGGACGGGCGGCGCGCCGCTCAGGCGCTCGGCATTGGCCCCGATCCTTGCCCGGCCGCTCGCCTTCCAGGGCGATGTGGCGGTCGAGGGGGCGCGTCTCTCGCTTTCCGGCGTGACGGGCCGCTGGGGCGACAGCCATCTGTCGGGCGCGCTTTCTTTCGGCATGGAGCCGGTCGCCGCGACGCTCGACCTGCAGTTGGACAGTCTGCGCAGCGCCGATCTCCTTGCTTCGACGGATTCGGCGCCGGAAGAGCCGCGGGCCCGGGCCGTGCTGGATGCGGGCGCGGCCGCGCGGGCGGCGCTGCGCGCGCTCAGCGAAACCTTCGCCGGCGGCCTCGACGTGCGGATCGCCGTCGCCTCGCTCGCGCATGAGCAGGGGCGCCTTGCCGATCTCGAGGTGACGGCGGGTGCCAGGGCGGGTGCGCCGATCCGGCTTGCGGCCGTGGCCCGGCTTCCCGACGGCGGCCGGCTGGCGCTGGAAGGGACGCTCGCGGGCGGGGACGGCGAGAACGCGCCGCTGACGGTGAAGCTCGAGGGCGACCTGTTGCGCGCCGACCGGACCCTTGCGGCCTTCGGGCTTCAGATGCCCGCGATCATGGGCGATGCCCGCCATCTGACCGTCACCGCCGCGGCGCGGGTGGAGCCGGGCCGGCTTGCGATCGATCCCGCAACGGTCGCGTGGGACGAGCGGCGCGCCGAGGCGACGCTGGAGCTTGCGGACAAGGGAGAAGACCCGATCGCGGGTCGGATCACCGCGCGGCTGCCGGCACTGAGGCTTGCGGCCACGGGCGCGGACGGCACCCCGGCGACACCGGCGATGCTGCTTGCCAGCCTCGACAATCTGCGCGCCGTGCTGCCCGCCGATCTCGCGCTCGCTTTCTCGCTCGAGCTGCCGGAGCTGCGCGCGCAGGGAATCGCGCTGCGCGACATCAGGCTCGCCGGGACGGCGGCGCGGGCGGGCGGCCTGGTGCTGGATGCGGCCGAGGCCGCGTTTGCGGGCCTCGAGGCGCGGTTCGCGGGCCGCTACCGGCCGGGCGTGGCGGGCCCGCCGCTCTCGCTGGAGGGCACGTTGACGATCACCGATCCGCGGGCGCTCGCCGGACTGGCCGGGATGGCCGAGGGCGCCGGGCTGCCGGCACGTCTGCCCGCAAGCTGGAAGATCACGGCGGCCCTCGCACCCGCGCGTCTCGATCTGAGCATGGAAGGGGCGGACGACACCACCCGGCTTGCGGCCGCGGGCGGTCTTCTGTGGCGACCGGACGGCGCGATCGGCCTCGATCTCAAGGCGCAGGCGAAGACCGGTCGCCTGTCGCGGCTCATGGTCGCGCCGCTTCTGCCCGCGGATGCCGCGATGCCGCGGACGCTCGCGCGCGCGCTCGGCGATGCCGCGGATCTCGCCGTCACACTGGCCGGCACGGCCTCCGCTCCCGCGGTTGCCGTCGAGGGCATGCTGCTCGGCGGCCGGGTGACGGCCAAACTGGAACCCGCTGCGGAAGGCGGCGGCCGCAGCCTCGTCTGGGCGCTGAGCCATCCCGATGTCGCCCCGGCCTTGAGGGCGGTCCTGGCCGAGGGGGGGCGCGCCGATGCGGCGGTCGCCGCCCCGCTCGCGCTCGAGACCGGCGGCACCGCCACCCTCGCCGGGGGCCGCAGCCGCGGCGAGGCGACGCTGGCGCTGGGGGCGAGCCGCGGGCGGCTTCAGCTCGCCCTCGAGCCGGTGGCGGATGCGGGGGCGAAACTCACGGTGAAGCTCGGCGCCGCGATGCTCGATCTCGACGCGCTCGGCCTCGGCGGCGCCGGAGGAACCGCCGACGCGCAGGGCGCGGCGGGCGGGCCGCCCTGGTCGCCGGCGCCCTTCGGTCCGCTGCTGCCCGACGGGCTTGCCGCGCTCGATGCCGAGATTGCGGCCGATGCGGCCGTCTGGCGCGGGGCGCGGTGGAGGAATCTCGTCCTCGCGGTCACCGGCGATGCGCAGCGGCTGACGCTCCGGCGCCTCGAGGCCGCGGGTCTCGGCGGCCGGCTCTCGCTGACCGGCAGCCTCTCGGGCCGGCGCGCGCGGACGCTCAAGGCGGCGCTCGCCGCATCCGACGTCTCGCTGGCGGACGGCCTGGCGCTCGCCGGCCTGCCGCCGCGGGTCGCGGGCCGGCTCGGCGGGACCATGCGGATCGAGGGGACGGGCGAATCCGAGCTGGCGCTCGTCTCCGCCCTGGCCGGCGGCGGGCGCTTCACGCTGAAGGAGCCGCGCATCTCCGGCTTCGACCTCGATGCCTTCGCCCGCGACCTGCTGCGCGCCGATCAGGCGGGCCGGGGCGTGATGGGCCGGCTGCTCGGCAGCGTCGTCACCCGGGCGCTTCAGCGCGGCGAGACGCGCTTTGCCGATGCCGAGGTGGCGGTAAAATTCGCGGACGGGATCGCGCGCATCGGCCCGCTCGAGCTGGAGAGCGCCGAGACCAGGCTCGCGCTCGATCTCGTCACGGACCTGCCCGGCTGGCGGCTGCAGGGCGACGGCCGCGCGACGCTGAAGGCGCGGCCCGAGGCGCCCGCGCTCACCCTTGCGATCGTCGGGCCGCTCGATGCGCCGCGGGTCACCTGGCGCAGCCGGGCGCTCACCGACTGGCTGCTCGGGCAGCTCAGGGCGCGCGCCGCCCCGGCCGCGCTGCCGGAGACGGCGCCGGAGCTCGAGCCGCCCGAGATCCTGGGGCCCGGGGACGCGGGCGCGGAGCCGTCCGCCCCGGCCGCCCCGCGCGCGGAGCCGGAGACGAAGCTGGAGAAGGCGCTCGGCATCTTCGGGACGATTCTCGAAGGCGCGCGCCGGGGCAGGGACGGGCGGGACGGCGCCGACGGGCAGGACGGAAAGGAGAAGCCGCCGCAATGAGCGTCGGAAAGCCGGAAGAGACGCGGGCCCGAGCGGGCGGGGCGGATGCCGCGCCCACCGCGGCGCTGGTGGTGATCGGCGACGAGATCCTCTCCGGCCGCACGCAGGACCGCAACATCGCGACCATCGCCCGCTGGCTCGGCGCGCGCGGCATCGCGCTCGTCGAGGTGCGGATCGTCCCCGACGAGGAGGCGGCGATCATCGCCGCCGTGCGGGCGCTGAAGGACGCGGTGGACTATCTGTTCACCACCGGCGGCATCGGCCCCACCCATGACGACATCACCGCCGAGGCGGTCGCCCGCGCGCTCGGCCGCCCGCTCGTGATCCATGACGAGGCGTTCCGCAGGCTGAAGGCGCATTACGGTGCGGAGCGCTTCACCCCCGCGCGCCAGCGCATGGCGCGCACGCCGCAGGGTGCCGCGCTGATCGACAATCCGATCTCGGTCGCCCCGGGCTTTCGCGTGGACAACGTCTTCGTGCTGGCGGGCGTGCCCGAGATCGCCGCGGCGATGCTGGACTCCCTCGAGCCCGTGATCACCGGCGGCCCGCCGGTCCTGAGCCGGGTGCTGGACGTGCCGCTGCCCGAGAGCGCCTTCGCCGACGCGCTGGCCGCGATCGCCGCCGCGCATCCGGATGTGCGCATCGGCAGCTACCCCTATTACCGCGACGGCCGCGCCGGGGCCCAGATCGTGCTGCGCGGCCGCGATCCGGAGGCGCTGGCGCGGGCGGCGGAGGCCATCGAGGCGGCCGCGGCCGCCGCCGGCGTGCCGGCACGCCGCATCGGGGAATAGGGCGACCCGCCCCCGGCCGCCCGCCGCCCGTGGCAGGGCGAGGCGGCCTCAGGACCGCCCGGACACGCACCGACACGCCGCGCTTTCGTCACCCGCAGGCCTTTTTTCATTCGTCACCCGCAGGCCTTTTTTCATTCGTCACCCGCCGGCTTGACCGGCGGGTCCAGCTCCTTTTCACGTCACCCGCCGGCTCGACCGGCGGGTCCAGCTCCTTTTCACGTCACCCGCCGACTTGATCGGCGGGTCCAGCGGGACGCGGGGCAACCTCGACCGTCGGGAGTGGCCACGTCGTCCGGCTGGATTCGCCGCTTTCGCGGCGAATGACGAAGAAGGAATGCGTCACCCGCCGGCCCCTCTTTTTTCATTCGTCACCCGCCGACTTGATCGGCGGGTCCAGCCCCTTTTCACGTCACCCGCCGGCTCGACCGGCGGGTCCAGCAGGCGGCTGAGACGATCTCCGGTGTCGGGGCCGTCACGCAGGCCAGATGGGTTCGCCGGTCAAGCCGGCGAACGACGCTTTTAGGAACTTTTAGGAAGTTGTCGCCCGCCGTTGCGAACCCCCAATCGTCACCCGCCGGCTCGACCGGCGGGTCCAGCTCCTTTTCACGTCACCCGCCGGATCGACCGGCGGGTCCAGCGGGACGCGGGGCAACCTCGACCGACGGGAGTGGCCACGTCGTCCGGCTGGATTCGCCGCTTTCGCGGCGAATGACGAAGAAGGAATGCGTCACCCGCCGGCAGCATCTCTTCGTCACCCGCCGACTTGATCGGCGGGTCCAGCTCCTTTTCACGTCACCCGCCGGCTCGACCGGCGGGTCCAGCAGGCGGCTGAGACGATCTCCGGTGTCGGGGCCGTCACGCAGGCCAGATGGGTTCGCCGGTCAAGCCGGCGAACGACGCTTTTAGGAAGTTGTCGCCCGCCGTTGCGAACCCCCAATCGTCACCCGCCGGCTCGACCGGCGGGTCCAGGCCCATTCCTCGTCACCCGCCGGCTCGACCGGCGGGTCCAGCAGGCGGCTGAGACGATCTCCGGTGTCGGGGCCGTCACGCAGGCCAGATGGGTTCGCCGGTCAAGCCGGCGAACGACGCTTTTAGGAAGTTGTCGCCCGCCGTTGCGAACCCCCAATCGTCACCCGCCGGCTCGACCGGCGGGTCCAGCGGGACGCGGGGCAACCTCGACCGTCGGCCGCTGCCGTTCCTTGCGGCTGGATTCGCCGCTTTCGCGGCGAATGACGAAGAAGGAATGCGTCACCCGCCGGCAGCATCTCTTCGTCACCCGCCGGCTTGACCGGCGGGCCCATTCCCTCACCGAGCCGCCCGCCGGCGTTTCTCGCTTTTCACGCGCTGAGGCGGCGGCGTTCGCGATTGAGGAAGCCGGTCGGTGCTGGCATAAGAGGGCGGGCGGAACGGACGCCCGGCCGCGCCCTTGCCCGCTTGGCGGAACTGGTAGACGCAAGGGACTTAAAATCCCTCGGCCCCCCGGGCCGTGCCGGTTCGAGTCCGGCAGCGGGCACCAATCACGAGAAAGCCTTTTCAGGGTACATCGGAAACCGCTCGCACGGCAGCACCATGACAAATCGGCACGGCACGGCTGGCACGAGCGACCGGGTGGGGCAATCTTAAGATATTGAGTCCATTGCGGATTAATGGCGGACGGGGTGGGATTCGAACCCACGAGGGGCTTGCGCCCCTGCCGGTTTTCAAGACCGGTGCATTCAACCACTCTGCCACCCGTCCGCGAGGGATGCGGCAGGATGCGCCCCGCGACGGACGCCCCGGCAACTCCCGCTTCTTGCTAGTCGGCCGCCCCAGGGAAGGCAAGCCGGGCGGGAGGTGACCGCCGGCGAGCCGCCACCGGCCGATGATCCGGACCGGGCGTTCGTTGCCGGGCAGCTGGTGCCGGGCGCTGGCTGCCGGGGGCTTACGGTCGTGCGGTCGCCGCCGCGCGGTCATCCATGGGCGCGGGCTGGTCGCGCCGGCGCTCGGCCTTGACCAGCTCGGCGAGCTGGAAGGCGAGCTCGAGACTCTGGGCGGCGTTGAGCCGCGGGTCGCAATGGGTGTGGTAGCGCGAAGACAGCGTCTCCTCGGTGATCGCCACCGCGCCGCCCGTGCATTCCGTCACGTTCTGGCCCGTCAGCTCCAGATGGATGCCGCCCGCGTAGCCGCCTTCGGCGCGGTGGATCGCGAAGAAGTCGCGCACCTCGCGCATCACCGTATCGAAGGCCCGGGTCTTGAGACCGCTCGCCGTGCGCACGGTGTTGCCGTGCATGGGATCGCAGGACCACACGACGGCCAGCCCCTCGCGCCGGACCGCGCGGATGAGTGCCGGCAGATGCCGGCCGATCGCATCCGCGCCGAAGCGGCAGATGAGCGTCAGCCGGCCCGGCCGGTTCTCGGGGTTGAGCCGGGCCGCGATCCGGCACAGCGTGTCGGCATCGATCCCGGGGCCCAGCTTGACGGCCACCGGATTGGCGATGCCGGCCAGAAAGGCGACATGCGCGCCTTCGGGATCGCGGGTGCGGTGGCCGCACCAGAGCATGTGCGCCGAGCCGTCGATCCAGGCGCCCGTGTCCGGGTCGCGGCGGGTGAGGGCCTCCTCGTAGGGCAGCAGCAGGCATTCATGGCTGGTGTAGAAGCTCGTGCCCTGGAGCACGCGCCCGGCCTCCTCGCCGACGCCGCAGGCGCGCATGAAGTCGATCGCCTCGGCGATGCGGTCCGCGAGATCGCGGTAGCGGGCGGCCGCCGGCGTATTCGCGATGAAATCGAGGCTCCAGCGGTGCACCTGGTGCAGATCCGCGAAGCCGCCGCCGCTCCACGCGCGCAGCAGATTGAGGGTGATGGCCGCCTGGTGATAGGCCTTGAGCATGCGCGCGGGATCGGGCCGGCGGGCGGCCTCGTCGAAGCGGATGTCGTTGATGATGTCGCCGCGGTAGCTGGGCAGCACGCGCCCGTCGCGCTCTTCGGTCGGGCTCGAGCGCGGCTTGGCGAACTGGCCTGCGAGCCGGCCCACCTTCACCACCGGGCAGGCCGCCGCGAACGTCAGCACCACGGCCATCTGCAGCAGGACCTTGAAGGTGTCGCGCAGATTCTCCGGGCTGAACTCGGCGAAACTCTCCGCGCAGTCGCCGCCCTGGAGCAGGAAGGCCTCGCCGCGGGCCACCCGGGCGAGATCGGCCTCCAGCGCGCGCACCTCGCCCGCGAACACGAGCGGGGGCAAGGCGCGCAGCTCGGCCTCGACGCGGGCGAGCGCATCCGCATCCGGATAGTCCGGCAACTGCGCCGCCGGGCGGGACCGCCACGATCCCGGCTGCCAGGAGCCCGTCGCCGTCGTCCTGCCGGTCATGTCCACGAGCGTTCCTTCAACATCACACGCATCGCAAGACGAAGGGCGCCTCGGCGCCCGCGCCACATCATATCGGATCGCGGCGGCCGCTGTCACCCCCGATCCGCGTCCGCGCCGGCGCCGCGAGGCTGCGGCCGCGATGCTCACGCGCGCCGGCGCTCGGGAGAGCGCAGCAGCACGAATTCCTCGGCACTCGTCGGATGCAGGGCCGTGGTGCGGTCGAGGTCCGCCTTCTTCAGGCCCATCTTCATGGCGGTGGCGAAGCCCTGGATGATCTCCGGCGCATCGGGGCCCAGCATGTGCATGCCGAGCACCCGGTCGGTCGCGGGATCGACGATCACCTTGACGAAGCTGCGCTCCTCGCGCCCGGCGAGCGTGTGGCGCAGCGGCCGGAAGCCGCTCCGGTAGACGTCGACCTCGCCGAGCTCGTCGAGCGCGTCCTCCTCGCTCATGCCGACGGTGGCAAGCGGCGGCAGCGAGAACACGGCGCTCGGCACGTCCCGGTGGTCGGCGCGGGTCGGACGGCCGTGGAAGCGGGTGAGCGCGAAGGCGTGGCCCTCGCGGATCGCCACGGGGGTGAGATTGACGCGGTTGGTCACATCTCCCACCGCCCAGATCGACTCCACATTGGTGCGCGAATAGTCGTCGACGACGACGGACCCGTCCTCCGCGCATTCCACGCCCGCCGCCTCGAGTCCGAGACCGGCGGTGTTGGGGCGACGGCCGATGGCGAACAGCACCTCGTCGGCGACGAGCCGGGCGCCGCTGTCGAGCGTCACGTCGAGCGCGCCGTCCGCGCGGCGGGCGAGGGATGCGACATTGTCCTCGAGCACCATGTCGATGCCTCTTGCGGCGAGCGCCTCCTGCAGGCGCAGCCTCAGGTCCATGTCGAAGCCGCGCAGGATCGGCCGGCGCCGGTAGACGAGGGTGACGGCCGAGCCCAACCCGTGCATGATCGCGGCGAATTCGACGGCGATGTAGCCCGCGCCCACCACCACGAGCCGCCCGGGAAAGCGGGGCAGGTGGAAGATCTCGTTCGAGGTGATCCCGTATTCGCCGCCGGGCAGGTCCCTGGGGCGCACGGGCGTGCCGCCGGTGGCCAGCAGGATGGTGTCCGCCCTCACCAGCCGGCCGGAGGAGACGAGCTCGACCGTGTGGGCGTCTTTCAGCCGCGCGCGTTCGCTGACGATCACGACCCCGGCCTTCGTCAGCGTCTCGATGTAGAGACCGTTCAGGCGGTCAACCTCGCGCTGGACGGCGGCCTTCAGCGCCGCCCAGTCGAACCGCGGCGGGGAATCGAACGACCAGCCGTAGCCGCGCGCATCCGCGAAATCCTCGGCGAAATGCGCGGCGTAGGCCATCAGCTTCTTCGGTATGCAGCCGCGGATCACGCAGGTGCCGCCGACGCGGTATTCTTCGGCCACCATCACCCGCGCGCCGGCCTCGGCCGCGATCCGCGCCGCCCGCACGCCGCCCGAGCCCGCGCCGATGACGAAAAGATCGACGCGCGCCGGAATCTCCCCGCCCGTGCCCTTGACCGTGCCGCCTTCTGCCATCCGCCCGCCTTTCCGTTCCTGGCTTGCGCCCGTCCGGGAGGCGATAGCGGGCGGGGCAGGGCGCTGGCAAGGGCGGGTGAAGCGGCGCTAGCGGCTCTCGCGCCGGGCGAGGAAGGCGAGGCGCTGGAGCAGGGCGACGTCCTGCTCGGTCTTGAGAAGCGCCCCGTAGAGCGGCGGCAGGAGCTCCCGGTCGGTGCCCGCGCGCAGGGCCTCGGGCGGCAGATCCTCGGCCATCAGCAGCTTCAGCCAGTCGATGAGCTCGCTGGTGGACGGGCGCTTCTTCAGCCCCGGCACCTCGCGCAGGCGGTAGAAGATGGCGAGCGCCTCGCGCACCAGCGCGCGCCTGATGTCGGGGAAGTGCACGGCGACGATCCGCTCCATCGTCTCCGGGTCCGGGAAACGGATGTAGTGGAAGAAGCAGCGGCGCAGAAAGGCGTCCGGCAGCTCCTTTTCGTTGTTGGAGGTGATGATGACGATGGGCCGGTTCTTCGCGCGCACGGTCTCGCCCGTCTCGTAGACGAAGAATTCCATGCGGTCGAGCTCGAGCAGCAGGTCGTTCGGAAACTCGATGTCCGCCTTGTCGATCTCGTCGATGAGCAGCACCGGCACCCGCTCGGATTCGAAGGCCTCCCACAGCTTGCCGCGCCTGATGTAGTTGCGGATGTCGTGCACCCGCGGGTCGCCGAGCTGGGAGTCCCGCAGCCGCGCCACCGCGTCGTATTCATAGAGCCCCTGCTGGGCCTTCGTCGTCGACTTGATGTGCCATTCGATGAGCGGCGCATCGAGCGCGCGCGCCACCTCCCGCGCCAGCACCGTCTTGCCGGTGCCCGGTTCGCCCTTCACGAGCAGCGGCCGGCGCAATGTGACCGCGGCGTTGACGGCCACGATCAGATCCTCGGTCGCGACATAGCTGTCGGTGCCCGCAAAGCGGGGCCCGCCATCCACAGTCATCCGCACGTCCTTTCCGCCTTCGGCCGCAGCCGGCGGCCACGAGGCGGCCTAGCGGCTTCCTGCCGGCGATGGCAAGCTGCCGGCACCGGAGGCCGGCGCATTAACGCGCCATTTACGGCTGCCCGGCTATCGGCGGGGCGGGGTCGGAACACGCGCGCGCACGGGTGCCGCGAGGCTCTTTCGTGCCGCAAGCCCAGGAGGAACGTTCGATGGCCGATATCGACCGCCTGCTCGCGACCTTCGGCGTCGATACCGCGACGCTCACGAAGCTTCACAACGAGCGCGAGGAGATCGCCCGCCGGGTGCCGGTGGTGCTGGACCGCCTGTTTCCGAAGCTGAAGGCATGGCCGGAGCTCTACGAGCCGCTGCGCCGGCCGGAGGTTCACGAGGTCCGGCTCGCCCACTGGATCAAGGCGGCGACGGGCGATGTCGGGCCGTCCTTCATCGACAGCGCGCGCCGGCTGGCGAAGACGTTTTATGAGGCGGGCATTCCGGGACATGCGGTGGCCGTGTGCCACGGCACCGTCTCGCGGGCGCTGATCGACGATCTCGCGCCCCATTTCGCCGCGCGCCTCGGGGAAGAGGCGGCGGCGCAGCTCGGCGAGCAGATCATGCGCCTCGTGTGGGCGGATCTCGAAATCCTGCTCGAATACTATGACGAGGCCGAGCGCGCCGCGCGCCGCGATCTGATCGAGGACATCGCCGGGCAGTTCGCCCGCCAGATCGAGACGATCACGCGCGATGTCGCCCGGGCCGCACGGGAGCTGGGGGGGATCGCGGGCGGGCTGTCCAGCGGTGCGATCAGCGCCAGCGAGGCGGCGAGCGCGGTGGCGGCGGCGGCCGAGCAGGCGACGCAGAACGTGAAGGTGGTCGCGGAGGCGACCCGCGAGCTGACGGAATCGATCGGCGAGATCGCGGGGCAGGTCACGGCCAGCACGCGGCTGAGCGAGGAGGCCGTCCAGCGCGCCGAGAGGACGATGGAGACGGTCAACGCCCTCGCCGAAGCCGCCGACGACATCGGCGAGATCGTGACCCTGATCTCCAAGATCGCCGGCCAGACCAATCTGCTTGCGCTGAACGCCACGATCGAGGCCGCGCGCGCGGGCGAGGCCGGGCGCGGATTCGCGGTGGTGGCGAGCGAGGTGAAGGCGCTCGCCGGCCAGACCGCGAAGGCCACCGAGGACATCCAGAAGCGCATCGAGGCGATCCAGCGGCACACGCGCGAATCGGTGGACGCGATCAGCGCCATCCGCGAGGCCATCGACCAGCTCCACGGCACGGCGAGCGCCATCAGCGCCGCCGTCGAGGAGCAGTCCGCCTCCACCAACGAGATCGCCCGCAACACGGAGGAGGCGGCGAAGGGAACCGGCGACGTCGCCCAGCACGTGGCGAGCGTCGAGGTCAACGCCCGCAAGACCGGCGAACAGGCCCGCAGCGTCGTCGAGGCGGCGCAGGCGCTCGCGCGCCTTGCCGGCCAGCTCGAGACGGCGGCCGAAGGCTTCCTCGGCCGGGTGCGCAAGGTCGGCTGACCGCCTGCCGGAAGGGACGCGCCCGGCCGGCCGCCCGCTCAGCGCAGGCTGACCGCGCCGTCGAAATGCGTGCGGGCGATGTGGGCGAACAGGCCGGCCACGCCGCGCTCGATGAGATCGAAGCAGCGGTGGAAGTCCTCGATCGAGCCGTAGTAGGGATCGGGCACCTCGTCGAGCGGCACGTCCGGCGCGAACGACAGCAGCAGGCGCTGTTCGGCGCGCGCGGTCTCCATCGCGGCGGGCCCGACGAGCGCTTTGAGCCGCTTCAGGTTCTCGCGCTCCATGCCGATGATGTAGTCGAAGTCCGCGAGATCCTCGCGCGTCACCTGCCGCGCGCGCAGATGGCCGATCTCGACGCCGTACTCCCGTGCCACCTCGACCGCCCGCGGGTCCGGCGCCTCGCCGATATGGTAGTCGGAGGTGCCGGCGCTGTCGACGAGGAGCCGGCGCGGGCCGTCGGCGAGGCCGGCGCGCTCGGCCAGGGTTGCGAGCACGCCATGGGCCATCGGCGAGCGGCAGATGTTGCCCATGCACAGGAAGAGCACCTTGACCATCCGCGAAGCCTTCCCTTCCGGCCGCGGGGCGTGCGGCCGCCACCGGTCACCCGAAGCGATTGTCGCGGGGAAATCCGCTCGGCGCAAGTCTGCCGGCGGCCCCGCGCCGGCCGAGCCACGGCTCGATCTCGGTGAGGTTTCGCCGGCGCCCGCTCTCGCCGCCCATGCGCCAGCTGAGGCCCTCCTCGCGGCGGAAGACGGCGACGTCCGACAGCCGGCCGCTGCGGTAGCGCTGCAGGATGACCCCGCGCCCGCGCGCCAGCTCCGGCACCTCGGCCACGGGAAAGATCAGCAGCTTGCGGTTGGTGCCGACGACCGCGACGTGATCGCCCTCGACCGGAACGGCCGCAAGCGCCCGCGCGCCCGCCGCCGGCCGCATCACCTGGCGGCCGGTGCGCGTCTGCGCCAGCACGTCCTCCTCGGCGACGATGAAGCCGCGCCCGTCGGTGGAGGCGAGCAGGAGCTTGCCCGCGGGCCGGTGCGCCAGCAGCGCCACCACTTCCTCGTCGCCGTCGAGATCGACCATGAGTTTGAGCGGCTCGCCGTGGCCGCGCCCGCCGGGCAGGCGCGAGGCCGGGATCGTGTGCATGCGGCCGCTCGAGGTGAAGGCGAGCAGACGGTCGGTCGTGTGGGCGTGGAAGCGGAAGCGCTCGCGGTCGCCCTCCTTGAAGGAAAGCTCCTGCTCGGGCGGCAGATGGCCCTTGATGGCCCGCACCCAGCCGCGCTCGGAGCAGACCACGGTGATCGGCTCGCGCTCGACCAATGCCTCCTCGAGCGGCTGCGCCGGCGCCTCGGGCGCCTCGCCGAAGCGGGTGCGCCGCGCGCCGAGGGCGGTGTCGGGCGCGAACATCTCCTTCACCTCGGCGAAGCGCGCGCCGAGTGCCGCCCACTGGCGGCGCGGGGATTCCTTCAGACGCTCGAGCTCGGCGCGTTCGGCGAGCAGGCGGTCGAGCTCCGCGCGGATCTCCATCTCCTCGAGCTTGCGCAGGGACTTGAGGCGCATGTTGAGGATCGCGTCCGCCTGGCGCTCGGTGAGCTCGAAACGGGCCATCAGCACGGGCTTCGGCTCGTCCTCGCTGCGGATGATGCGGATCACCTCGTCGAGATTGAGATAGGTGACGAGGTAGCCTTCCAGGACCTCGACGCGGTCGTCGATCTGTTTCAGGCGATGCGCCGTGCGCCGCTGCAGCACCGTGCGCTGATGGTCGAGGAAGGCCTCGAGCGCGCCTTTGAGCGAGAGCACGCGGGGCGTGCCGTCGAGATCGATGACGTTGAGGTTCAGCGCGTAGCGGATCTCCAGATCGGTGAGCCGGAACAGCGTCTCCATGAGCAGCTCGGGATCGACGTTGCGGCTCTTCGGCTCCAGCACGATGCGCAGGTCTGCCGCCGACTCGTCGCGCACGTCGGCGAGCAGCGGCACCTTGCGCTCGTTCACCAGCGCGGCCAGCCGCTCGATGAGGCGCGCCTTGTTCACCTGGTAGGGAATCTCGGTGACGACGATCTGCCAGGTGCCGCGGCCCGTCGACTCCTTCTCCCAGCGCGCGCGCAGGCGGATGCTGCCGCGCCCGGTCTCGTAGGCCTCGGCCAGTGTGTCCGGCGTGTCCACGATCACGCCGCCGGTCGGAAAGTCCGGGCCGGGCATGCGTTCCATGATCTCGGCCATGGTCACCGCCCCGCGCCGGCCCATGCGCGCCTCGATCAGCAGCTGCAGCGCGTCGCAGATCTCGGCGACATTGTGCGGCGGGATGTTCGTCGCCATGCCGACGGCGATGCCGGAGGCGCCGTTGGCGAGCAGGTTCGGGAAGGGCCCGGGAAAGACGACGGGTTCCCGGTCCTCGTTGTCATAGGTGGCGCGGAAGTCGACGGCGTCCTCGTCCAGCCCCTCCATCAGCAGCAGGGCCGTCGGGGGTCAGCCGCGCCTCGGTGTAGCGCATGGCCGCCGGATTGTCGCCGTCGATGTTGCCGAAGTTCCCCTGGCCCTCGATCAGCGGATAGCGGACGGAGAAGTCCTGCGCGAGCCGCACCAGGGCGTCATAGACGGCCTGGTCGCCGTGCGGGTGATACTTGCCGATCACGTCGCCCACCACCCGCGCGCATTTCTTGAAGCCGGCCTCGGGGTCGAGCTTGAGCAGCCGCATCGCATAGAGAATGCGGCGGTGGACGGGCTTCAGTCCGTCGCGCACGTCGGGCAGCGAGCGCGCCATGATGGTGGAGAGCGCATAGGCGAGATAGCGCTCGCTCAGCGCCTCGCCGAAGGGCGTCTCCTCGATTCGCTCCTGGACTGCGTCATCGACCACGGCGGCAACACCTCCTCGTCTGCCGGGATGCCGGCGGCAGCGCGGCACCGGCTGCGGGCTCCATACGACGCCCGCACCCGCCTTGTCACGAGGAAGGCTTGCCGACGGCCCGCCGCCCCGCGCGGCCGGCCGGCGCTCAGGCGGCGGCCTTGCGGCGGCCGAGCTTGCCGATCAGATAGTCGAGGTTGTCGGCGTCCAGCTCCTGGTCGAGCTGGGTGATCACCCGCTCGATCATCACCTGGCGGAAGCGCTCGCGGTCGTCGCCGCCGGTCTCGGTGAGCTCCTCGCCGATCGCGACCCCGATCTCCACCATCTTGATAAGGCTGTCGGGGATGCCCGCCTTCTGGCACAGCTTTCTGAGCCCCAGCCGGCCCTTGTCGTGGATGAGCTGGAAGGCGTTGGGGATGGGAATGCCGGCGCGCTTGGCGAGCGCCGCCTCGAAGAAGGTCATGTCGCCCATGCACAGCGCGCGCACGATGAGCGTCGGGGTCAGCCGGTTGTTGCGGTGGAGCTGGTTGACGAGCTCGATGACGTCGGGCGCCTTGATGTCGGGATTGAGCAGCCCGACCGTGGCCCGCTCGCGGGTCTCCATCACCAGATCGGTGGCCATCGCGTCCGAGAGCTGGTGGCGGGTCACCAGCTGCGTGCGCAGATTCTCCGAGACGATGCTGACCAGCCGCTCGGCGACGACCAGCGGCAGCGCGGAGCGCGAGACGAGCTTCTCCTGGACCGCGGGGCTGTCCTTGAACTTGTCGAGGACCTTGCCGAAGGTCTCCTCCGCGATCTCGGCACCCTCGTTCGCGACCAGCGTGCTGACCACCCGCTCGCTGCCCTCGTCGGCCAGCACGTCGGAGACCTTCGCCGAGACCTTCGGCCGCCTGGCCACCGCGATCTGGTGCGCCTCGCCCTTGGTGCGCACGATCTCGATGAGATCCTCGTCGCTGAGGACATCGGAGAGCTCGATGACGGGCAGCGCGACCTCTTCGACGTCCTCGGCCAGCGTTTTCGCGACGTCCTTCGGCAGGTCGGGGCTTTCCGCCAGCGTCTCCGCGAGCGCCTTGCGCACGCGCACCTCGGCGTCGCGCACCATGGCGCGGAAGATCTCTTCGGCAAGCTGCCGCTCGCGCTCGCTGATCTGGCCGGAACGGAAATAGGTGCCGACCTTCCTGGCCGTCTCCGCCCGCGTTTCCCCGGACGGTTCCTTGAGAAGCCGCGCGACGTCCGCCGCGCTCAGGACTGACCCACTCATGCACGATCCCCAGATGCTGTCGTGGCGCAGGCCGGGTTGAGACCCCCGCATCCCGCCGCCGGGACCGCTGCAGCCTATGCCGGGAAGGTTAAGCAGGCGTAAAAAAGCCGTCCGATGCGGACGGCGGCGGACCGACGGCGACCGGGGCGCGTCCGTCAACGAAGGTCGGCCCGCCCCGGGGCCGCTGCGAGGTTGTCGCGCCCCCGACTTGCCGCTAGCATGCGCCGCCGTCCGGGAAGGGACCGCGCCTCGAAGCGCCGAGGACGCCTGGAAGAAGGAACCCGACCGTGGTGATGCCGCCGGCCTGCGGGAGAGGGTGGTGCGGCTCGCGCGGCGGGCGAACAGGGAGAGACAGGGGATGAGGAGCATGTGCCGAGGCCGGATCGGCCGGGCGGGCGCGAGATGGCTTCAGCTTGCGGCGGTGATCCTGCTTCTTGCCGCCCAGGGCGCGGGCCGCGCCGGCGCGCAGGAGGTGGTCGTGAAGGACTGCCCGGCGCCGCCGCCGACGTTGTCCGAGCGCATCAACGCCTGGGTCGCGCCGGTGACCAACGCCGTCTCCGCCGTCATCTTCACGGAAATCCCGATCCCCTTTCTCGAGCCGCAGCCGGAACTGACCGGCGAGATCCGCGTCAAGCCCGACCGCCTGGCCGACGGCGACAGGCTGACGGTCCGCTTCGGACGCGAGAGGCTCGTGCTCGAATACGACGCAGACGGGCGCGTGTGCACCGGCACGAAGCCCCTGCCGGCGAACGCGCGATCGCTCGTCATCGCGGACACCATCGCCGCCGATCTGAAGGATCGCTTCTCCGCCCAGCTTGCCGCCGTGACCGTGATCCCGGAGGACGGCCAGGTGCGCATCGCGCTGACCGCGCGCAAGGGCACGAAACCGGAGCTGGCGGTGGAAGGCGCGGGATTTGCGGTCAGCGCCTTCACGGACGGCACCGTCGGCATGCCGCTCATCGTGCTGTGGCTGATTGCGGGCGCGCTGTTCTTCACCCTGCGCATGGGCTTCATCAACATCCGCGCCTTCCGCCATGCGATCGACGTCGCGCGCGGCCTCTACGACGACCCGAAGGACCCCGGGGAGGTCACGCATTTCCAGGCGCTGACCGCCGCGCTGTCCGGAACCGTGGGACTCGGCAACATCGCGGGCGTCGCGATCGCGATCTCCATCGGCGGGCCGGGCGCCACCTTCTGGATGATCATGGCCGGCCTGTTCGGCATGAGCTCCAAGTTCGTGGAGTGCACGCTCGGCGTCAAATACCGGGAGATCGACGAGAACGGCGTCGTCTCGGGCGGGCCCATGTACTATCTGCAGAAGGCGCTCGCCCTGCGCAGCGCCGCGCTGGGCCGGCTGGGGCGCGTGCTCGCGGTGGTCTTCGCGCTGCTGATGGTGGGAGCCGCCTTCGGCGCGGGCAACATGTTCCAGGTCAACCAGTCGACCGCGCAGATCGTGAACGTCATCTTTCCCGCCCTCTTCGGGCCCGAGAGCGCGCTCAACAAGATGCCCTGGCTCGTGGGCCTGCTCTATGCGGTGCTGATCGGGCTCGTGGTGATCGGCGGGATCCGGGCGATCGCGCGGGTGACGGAGCGGCTCGTGCCGCTCATGGCCTTCATCTATCTTGCGGCCGCGATCGTGATCCTGATCGCCCATGTCGAGGCGATTCCGGATGCCTTCGCGCAGATCGTCAGCGGCGCCTTCGCGCCGGAAGGGGTGCTGGGCGGCTTCTTCGGCGTGCTGATCCAGGGCATCCGCCGCGCGAGCTTCTCGAATGAGGCGGGCGTCGGCTCGGCCGCCATCGCGCATTCGGCGGTCAAGACCACGGAGCCGGTCTCGGAGGGCATGGTGGCGCTGCTCGAGCCCTTCGTCGACACCGTCGTCATCTGCACCATGTCGGCGCTGGTCATCATCGTCACGGGCATGTACCAGACGGCCGAGGCGGCCGACGGCATCGCGCTGACCTCGGCGGCCTTCGAGAGCGTCCTGCCCTGGTTCCCCTACGTGCTCTCGATCGCGGTGCTGATGTTCGCCTACTCGACGTCGCTCACCTACTACTATTACGGCGAGCGGGCGTTCCTTTTCCTCGTCGGGCCCGACCGCAGGAAGGCGCAAATGGGCTACAAGATCGCGTATCTGCTGGTGCTGATCGTCGGCTCCTCCATGCAGCTCACGGCGGTGATGGACTTCGCCGACGCGATGCTGCTGGCCATGGCCTTCCCCAACATGATCGGGCTCTACATTCTCTCGGGCGAGGTCCGGCGCGACCTCGACAGCTACTGGTCGCGCCTCAAAGCGAACATCATCCGCCCCTATGTCGGCGACGAGGCGCGCGAGACGGCGTGACGGCCCTGCCGGCGCGAGAAGGGCCGGCATGCGGACGCTCCGGGTTCAGCGGGTGTTCAGCGGCCATGCGCCAGAAGGCGTGCCGCGCGTCGTGCAGCTGGTGCAGGCGGCGTAAGACGGCGGCGGCGAGGATGTTCATGCGGGCAAGCTCCGGGATCGCGGCGTGGAGCATCTTGTGCGGTCTGGGCATGTGCGCCGTCCAAATGCCTGCGCCGGCCGCTGCCCAGGATGCCGGCGGCGGCACCGCGCGGTCCGAGGTGCCGCGCACGCTCTCCGCGCAGGGAGATCCGGAGCGCGGACGCAAGGTCTTCTACCGCTGCCAGGGCTGCCATCGACTGTCACCGGACGCCCCGCCGCTCCTCGGCCCCGATCTGGGACGCCTGTTCGGGCGGCGCGCCGGCAGCGCGCCGGGCTATGCCGGCTATTCCGCGGCGCTCAAGAACGCCGGTTTCATCTGGACCGAGGAGCGGCTGGACGCCTGGCTGAAGGATCCGGCGGGATTCCTGCCCGGCAACCGGATGCCGTTCGCCGGCGTGCGCAGCGCGCAGGACCGCGCCGACCTCATCGCCTATTTGCGCCGCGTCCAGGACAGGCTAGAAGCCGAAGAGAAATGAGAGAGCGAGGATCCCCGCACATGACCGGAACGCATTTGAAGACGCATCGTAAATGCCGGCCCCTGCCGCCGACGGGCATGCGTCTCATCCTGTTGACGGCGATGCTGCTGCTCGGGGCTGTCTCGGGCGTCGCGCGGGCGCAGGAGAGCGCGGCGCAGGATCCGGAAGGCGCGAAGGCCTTCATCACCGATCTCGCCGACCGCGCGATGGCGATCTGGCGCGATCCGACGCGCACCCAGCTCGAGCGCGAGAAGGGCTTCCGCGACCTGCTGTTCGAGGGCTTCGACGTCGATTTCCTCGCGAAGATCTCCCTCGGCCGCTTCGCCCGCCAGATGACCCGCGAGCAGTATGACGAATACATGCGGCTGTTTCCGGACTACGTCGTGAACAAGTTCGCGAACCGGATCGGGGAATACAGCAACCAGACCATCGAGATCGGCGAGGCGGTGCCGGCCGGCACGCGCGACGTCTTCGTCCGCACCACGCTGGTCAGGCCCGGCGCGGAGCCGCTGGCCGCCGACTGGCGCGTGCGCAAGACGAAGGACGGCTTCAGGATCGTCGACGTCAAGGTGGAGGGGATCTCGATGGTGATCTCCCAGCGCGACGAATTCGCGGCGCTGATCGAAAAGTCCGGCATCGAAGGGCTGCTCGAGGAGCTGCGCAAGGGCGCCGCCGAGCTCGCCGCCAAGGACGCGGCGCTCGAGGCCGAGCGCGCCGCCCGCGACAAGGGGGCAAGCCAGTAGCGGGTGTCCGCGGCCCCGTCTGCGCCGGCTTCGGCGCGCGGTGCGCAAACCGGGCCGGCGCGGGCAGGGGGAGCGGGATCAGGCGTCGAGCCGCTCCTTGAGCAGGCGGTTGACGACCGCGGGGTTCGCCTGCCCGCGAGTCGCCTTCATCACCTGGCCGACGAAGAACCCGATCACCTTCGTCTTGCCGCCGCGATACTGCTCGACCTGCGCCGGATTGTCGGCCAGCACCTTCTCGACGACGGGGATGAGCGCCGCCTCGTCGGAAACCTGGGTGAGCCCCTTCTCCTCGACGATCTCGGCCGCGCCGCGGCCTGAGGCGAACATCTCCTCGAACACTTCCTTGGCGACCCGGCCCGAGATCGCGCCCTTGTCGACCAGCGCCAGCAGCTCCGCCCCCTGTGCGGCGCTGACGGGGCTTTCCGTGATCGCAAGCCCGGCCTTGTTCAGATGCCCGAAGAGATCGGCGAGCACCCAGTTTGCCGCCCGGTTGGCGACTTCCGCCTCCGGCCTGCCGGTGGCCTTCGCAAGAGCCGCCACCACCGCCTCGAAATACTCGGCCGCCTCGCGCTCGGTGACGATGGTGGCGGCGTTGTAGGCCGTCAGCCCCCACTCCTCCTGGTAGCGGTGCTGCTTGGCGTCCGGCATCTCGGGCAGGCTCGCGCGCGCCTCTTCGATGAAGGCGTCGTCGAGCTCCAGCGGCAGCAGGTCCGGATCCGGGAAATAGCGGTAGTCATGCGCCTCCTCCTTCGAGCGCATGGAGCGCGTCTCCATCCGGTTCGGGTCGAAGAGCCGCGTTTCCTGCTCGATCGCGCCGCCGGCCTCCAGGATCTCCACCTGCCGGCGCGCCTCGTATTCGATCGCCGCCATCACGAAGCGCACGGAATTGACGTTCTTGATCTCGCAGCGGGTGCCGAAGGGCCCGCCCGGGCGGCGGACCGAGACGTTGATGTCGGCGCGCATCGAGCCCTGCTCCATGTTGCCGTCGCAGGAGCCGATGTAGCGCAGCAGCGTGCGCAGCTTGCGCAGATAGGCGCCGGCCTCCTCGGGCGAGCGGATGTCGGGCCTGGAGACGATCTCCATCAGCGCGACGCCCGCGCGGTTGAGATCGACGAGCGACCAGCGGGGATGCTGGTCGTGCAGCATCTTGCCCGCGTCCTGCTCCAGGTGCAGGCGCTCGATGCCGATCCTCTTCGTCGTGCCGTCGGCAAGCGTGATCTCGACGAAGCCCTCGCCGACGATGGGATGTTTGTACTGGCTGATCTGATAGCCGGCGGGCAGATCCGGGTAGAAATAGTTCTTGCGGTCGAAGCGCGACCACTTGTTGATCCGCGCGTTGAGCGCCAGCCCCGTGCGCACCGCCTGGAAGATGCATGCGCGGTTGACGACCGGCAGCATGCCCGGCATCGCCGCATCCACGAGGCTGACCTGGGTGTTCGGCTCGGCGCCGAAGTCGGTGGCCGCCCCCGAGAACAGCTTGGCGCGCGAGATCACCTGGGCATGCACCTCCATGCCCACGACGATCTCCCACGGCCCGCTCGCCCCTTCGATCACGTATGCACCCATGGCCGACCGATCTCCGATCCGCTGACGGCAACACGACCACACCATCCGCCCGCAGAACGCAAGCGCCAACGCGGCTCCCGATGCGGCCGCCGTTCCATAGCCCGCCCGCCACGACACCGCAAGGCGGCCAGTTGCGGGAGGCCGCAAAGCATGCCAAGATGATCTCATGTCCGCATGGGCGAAGGGCGGATAAAGCCTGCCAGCCAACGAGGTAGAGGGTGATCGATGGCACGGGCCGACCTTCTCGTATCCCTGGTGAGGGTTGCAGCCGCGGTCGCAAAAAAGTTATGGTATTGCTATTAAGGGGCCAACAAAGGAGAGCGTGGTGCGATGACTGCACTGCGATCAAATATCGTAAAGCGAATCGAACGACTCCCAAAGCCAACAAATGTTGCAGGCGCATTGCAACCTTTATTTGAAGCTATTAGCAATGCGATTCACTCCACTCAAGAAAAATTTGGCGACGAGGTGTCTGAGAAAGGACGTATCAATGTAGAAATATCGACAAAGAGAAGAAAAGATAGCGTGTCCGCGACAGTTACCGATAATGGAATTGGTCTAAACGAAAAAAATTGGGAAGCATTTCTGACGACAGATACCGACAATAAGATTGCAATTGGCGGAAAAGGAATTGGACGTTTATTGTGGCTAGACTGCTTTGAAAATATAGAGATCGAATCGGTTTTTCAAAAGGACGGTTCACTTAAGCTCAGAAAATTTCGATTTGTACTAGATCAAATGGATCAGATAAAAGATGAAAAAGTAATAGAGCAGCCAAGCGCGTCAGAAACTGGGTTTAAAATCCAATTTTATGGTCTTCGGCACCCAAAATATCGAGAAAAATTTCCAGGTCGAAAAGAATATATATCTCAACATATCACTTCACATTTCCTACCTACTTTTATCAGCGGTCGTTCGCCGAAAATAATTGTAAATGTCAACGGCGATGAGCGAGAATATCCAAGCGAGATCAACAACATAATAAAGCGTGACGAAAGAAATATTAAGATAACCACCGATAAATATGGTATTTTAGAATTGACGCTCATGGAATGTGATAGGATAGCCAGTTCTGATCTTAAGGGGTCAAATTTCGTGCATTTTGTGGCTCACGATAGGACTGTGCACTCGCATTGTATTGACGCGAAATTGGGATTGAAGGTGTTTGGTCAAAATAGTGATAGGGTGTTTCATGCAATATTGACTGGAGCGTATATGGATCAAAATGTAAATCAAGAGCGAACAGCTTTTTTATTTGGAGAAAGAGTTATCGAACATATTATTAATGAGTATTGTATGCAGGAGATTGCGAAATTTCTTGCGGAACCATTGGAAATGTTAAAAAATAAACAAAATAAAATAATTAAAAATATTACAGAGACCTATCCATCGGTCGCTTTCGCACATCCAGATGAGTTAAGAAACAAAATACCAACGGGTGAGCTTGACGAAGACGCGATTTACGGACACCTTTCAAGAGAGAGATACCGGAGGAATAAAAGACAATTTGAAGAAATTAAAGAAGTTCTAGATTGTTTAAAACGCGGTGCTTTTAATTTTAAAGATTTTGAATTGGCACTGGCTCGGGCGAAAGAGAGTATTCAATCCGAAGAGCAGAGGAGTTTAGCTGAGTACGTTGTTAGGAGAAAAGTAATTCTGGATCTATTGCGGATATTAATCCAGAAGGTTGTGCAAACGTCTGGTGATTGGTCATATCATGTTGAAAAAACATTACACTCCATTATTTGCCCGATGAAGATCGCTTCCGGGCCGGGGGTGGACTACACTGAACTGAGTCCTGCATCACATGACCTTTGGATTGTCGATGAAAGATTGGCATTTGCTGAATATTTCAGTTCGGACATCGAGTTGGAAAAAGTAATGGCCGAAGGCGGAGACAAGGCGCGGCCGGATATTTTGATATTTGATTATGTGCATAGCCTTAGGCACTCCGCTGATGATGCGAAGATATTGCTCGTGGAATTTAAAAGACCTGGGAGAGAGGAATATGCTGATGGAGAAAATCCGCAATTTCAAATACATAAGTATATTACGAAAATGCAAAATGGGAAACTGAAGGATATTCGTGGAAGGCCGATTGCGATTACGAAAAGTAGTATTTTTTATTGCTATGTTGTTGCCGACATCATTGGAAAGATGGACGAGTGGACTGCAACATGGCAGAGGACTGCAGACGGGCAGGGAAGAGTGTATTACCCGAGAGATGGCTTTCAAGGATTTATCGAGCTTCGAGGATGGGATTCGTTGCTGAAGGATGCGCACGCACGGAACCAAGCCTTTTTTGACAGAGTGGGGATTTCTGGAAAAAGCTTTTTCACCGACGATTAATTTCATTACATCTTTGCGGCAAGTCCCACAAAAAAGGAGGCGTTGGTGCCGCCAACTATAGTTTAAGCGGACAAGGAAAATCTGAGAACAAGGGCGTGAGAGGGTCAGCCCTCCCGCTTCCACCAGGGCTCGGGGCGGGCGGAGAAGGCGGCCGCGCGTTCGATGACGCGGGCGCCCGCCACCAGGGTTTCCTCGTCGAAGGCCCGGGCGATGAGCTGAAGGCCCAGCGGCAGGCCCGCCTCGTCGGTGCCCGCCGGCACCGAGATCGCCGGCAGCCCCGCCAGCGAGGCCGGCACGGTGAAGACGTCGTTGTAATACATCGCGATCGGATCGGGCCGCCCGCCCAGCGGGAAGGCCGCCGACGGCGCCGTCGGGGTGAGCAGCAGGTCGACCTCCCGGAAGGCAGCGTCGAAATCCGCCCTGATCAGCGCCCGCACCTTCTGGGCCTTCAGATAATAGGCGTCATAATAGCCCGCCGAGAGCACATAGGTGCCGATCATCACGCGCCGCTTGACCTCCGCGCCGAAGCCGGCGCCGCGGGTCGCCTCGTACATCCCGGTGAGCGAGGCGTCCTCGTGCGGCATCACGCGCAGGCCGTAGCGCACGCCGTCATAGCGCGCGAGATTGGAGGACGCCTCGGCGGGGGCGATGATGTAGTAGGTGGGCAGCGCCACCTGCGTATGCGGCAGGCTCACCTCGCGGATCTCGGCGCCCGCCTCCTTCAGCCAGGCGATCCCCGCCTCCCACATCGCGGTGATCGCCGCCGGCATGTCGTCGGCGCGGTATTCCCGCGGCACGCCGACGACGAGCCCCTTGACCCCGCGCTCCAGCGCCGCCAGCAGATCCGGCACCGGCACCTCCGCGCTGGTCGAATCCCTCTCATCAAAGCCCGCCATCGCCTGCAACACGAGCGCCGCATCGGCGACCGAGCGCGCGATGGGCCCCGCCTGGTCCAGCGAGGAGGCGAAGGCGACCATCCCCCAGCGCGAGCAGCGCCCGTAGGTCGGCTTGATGCCGACGGTGCCGGTGAAGGCCGCCGGCTGGCGGATCGAGCCGCCGGTGTCGCTGGCGGTCGCGGCCGGGGCGATGCGCGCCGCCACCGCCGCCGCCGAGCCGCCCGAGGAACCGCCGGGCACGAGCGGCCGGCCCTCGCGGTCGCGCCAGGGCCCACGCACGGGGCCGAAGGCGCTGTTTTCGTTGGACGAGCCCATCGCGAACTCGTCCATGTTGGTCTTGCCCAGCATCACCGCGCCCGCCGCCCAGAGATTGGCGGTGACCGTGCTCTCATAGGTCGGCACGAAGTTCTCGAGGATGCGCGAGCCGGCCGTGGTGCGCAGGCCCTTCGTGCAGAAGAGGTCCTTGACCGCGATCGGCACGCCGGTGAGCAGCCGGTCGTCGCCGCGCGCGAGCGCGGCATCGGCGGCATCCGCCATCCGGAGCGCATGCTCCGCATCGACCGCAAGGAAGGCGTTGAGCGGGGCGGCGGCCGCGATCTCGTCCAAGAGCGCCGCCGTCCATTCCCGCGCCGAAATCTCGCGCCGGCGCAGAAGATCGCGGCCTTCGACGACGCCGAGTTCCGTCAGATCCGTCATCGCCGCGTCCTACTCGATCACCTTGGGCACGGCGAAGAAGCCGTCGACCCGCTCGGGCGCGTTGGCGAGGATGTCCTCGCGGCAATTGCCGTCGGTCACCTCGTCCGCGCGCCAGCGCAGCCGCGTGCCGACGACGCTGGACAGCGGCTCCACGCCCTCCGTGTCCACGGCCTGGAGCGCCGCCACCCAGTCGAGAATCCGCTTGAGCTCCCCTTCGAGCCGGGCCGCCTCGTCCTCGTCGAGGCGGATGCGCGCAAGCTGCGCGATCTTCGTCACCGTGCCGCGGTCTATGGACATGATCCGCCTTGATCCCTCATGATTTCGGCGCGCCGCGGCGCCGCCGGAACGCGGCGCGGACGGTTACACATTCCCGCGGCCCCGATCAAGCGGCGCGGGGCGGCGGAGAAGGGAGGGCAGGGGCGATGGCACGCCGGTTCATCTACGCGATCGCGGGGCTCGTCTTCGCGCTGATCGCGACACTCGCCGTGGTCAAGATCTACTGGGACGAAATCCAGTGGATGGCGCTGCAGCGCACGAAGATCACCGTGCCCTATGACGCGCTGCCCGTGCCGCCGCCGCCCGACTATGCCGAAGCCGCGGCCTGGGCCGCGCTGCCGGAGCTGGAGGATCCCGCCGACGCCCTCCCCGAGGGCGTGCCGGCGGCGGATGCGGGGGTGCCCGTCTTCTTCATCCACCCCACCACCTATTTCGGCACCGGCCACTGGAATGCGCCGCTTGACGATCCCCAGGCCGCCTTCATCCGCGGCAATGTGCTCAAAGCCCTGGCCACCGCCTTCACGAGCGCCGGGCCGGTCCATGCGCCGAAATACCGGCAGGCGGCCTTCGGGGCCTTTCTCGCCGCCAATGCCGACAGCTTCCGGGCGCTCGATCTCGCCTACCGCGACGTCGCGGCCGCCTTCGACGCCTTTCTGGCGCGCATCGGCGGCGATGCGCCCTTCGTCATCGCCGGCCATTCCCAGGGCGCGCTGCTGGGGCTGAGACTGGTGGCGGAGCGGCTTGCGGATCCGGCGCTGCGGTCGCGGCTGGTGGCCGCCTGGCTCGTCGGCTGGCCGATCGGGGTGGCCGAGGATCTCGGCGCGGTCGCGATCCCGCCTTGTTCCGAGCCCGAGGATACCGGCTGCGTGCTGTCCTGGCAGAGCTTCGGCCAGGGCGGCGATCCGGAGATGGTGGTCGAGGCGATGCGCAAGGTCCCGGGGCTGTCGGGGCGCTCGCGCGCCGGCGACCGCATGCTGTGCGTCAACCCCGTCACGGGACGCATGAACGGGGCCCCGGCCCCGCGCGCGGCCCACAGGGGCGCCATCCTCATCCCGCCGCGGCCGGATGCGCCGCTCGCAGCGCCGATTCCGAACCTGGTCGCCGCGCGCTGCGGGGAGCCGGGCGTGCTGTGGCTCGATCCCGCGCCCGAAGGCGACTTCGCCCAGTTCCGCATGCCCGGGCTCAACTATCATGTCTGGGACATTCCGCTGTTCTGGATGGACGTGCGCGCCGATGTCGCCCGGCGCACGGCCGCCTGGCGCAGGAGCCACGGCACGGGCGGGGAGCCTGTGGCCGGTGGCGGGTGATCTCATCCTCCCGCTCGAGCGGTTCCGGCGGCTGCTGCGGCCGCCGGCGCGGCTGCTGGGGCTGGATGTCGGGCGCCGGCGGATCGGGCTTGCGATCTCGGATCCCGCCTGGCGGGTCGCCACGGCGCTCGATACCGTCCACCGCAGCCGGCTGAAGGCCGACCTCGAGGCGATCGGCCGGATCGTCGCGGAATGGGAGGTGAAGGGCTTCGTCTGCGGCCTGCCGGTGGGTGACGACGGCCGGCTCACCCGCCGGGCCCAGGCGGTGCGCCAGTTCGCGCGCGACCTGGTGGTCGCCGTGCCGCTGCCGCTCTGCTTCATCGACGAGACGCTCACCTCGGCGGAGACGGAAGAAGAGCTGATCCGCACCGCCGATCTCTCCCGCGCCCGGCGCGCCCGCGTGGTCGACAAGCTCGCCGCGCAGAGGATCCTCGAGGCCGCTCTCGCCCGCCTTGCCGGTTGAGACGCCGGGTTCGCTCTTCCCGCCCGGCCGCTCCCTTGGGACGCGGCACGCCGGCTTTGTGACGGATGCAACCTTGAAAAGAGCGGGAAGATGAATGTAAATCAAACGGCGAAAAAATGCGCATTGCATGACGCAGATCTGGTTCTTCAGCGTTAACCGCGACTTAACCGGAACCTTCTAGAGCAGGAGCCGGGACCGGTTGATCCGGATATTTTCGGCAGGGGCGTCGACAGGGAGCGGAGCGAGGCGAGGGGACGGTCATGGGGGCGGACTTCAGCCGCAGGCTGATCTGTGCGGGCATGCTGGCCGTGATCGGTCAGGTGCTCGCGCAGGGCCCGGCGTCGGCGACGGAGGATTGCGACGCGACCTCGCGCAAGGCGGGGAGCATGGTCGGGCCCGGCAGCTTCGTCTGCGGGAAGGACAACATCGCAAGCAACGGCCAGTCGATCGCCGTCGGCCTCGAGAACACCGTCAACGGCAACAACGCTTCCGCCTTCGGCCGCGCGAACACGGCGACAAGCACGCGCTCGCTGGCGGCAGGCTTCGGCAACAAATCTCAAGCCGTGGCAAGCACCGCCCTCGGCTCCTTCAACCAGGCGCTGGCCGACAATGCGACCGCCGTGGGATCCGCCAGCATCGCCAATGCGCTCAACGCGACGGCCCTGGGTTTCGGCAACATGGCGTCCGGACTGGACGGGCTGGCGCTCGGCAGCCTGAACCAGGCGCTCGGGCAGGCGGCGATCGCCCTGGGGTGGACCAGCATTGCGGCCGGCGACTTTACGCTGGCGCTCGGCGCCCAGAGTCGGGTGCAGGGCACGGCGTCCGACTTTTCGCTGGCGCTCGGGGCCGGGTCGGATGCGGCCACGGGCGCGCGGATCGGCACCAGCGGCGGTGCGGGTGCCGGTGCCGCGATCGCGATCGGGCATGACGTCTTCGTCGCGGACGGTGCCGACAACGCCATCGCGATCGGCACCGGATCCCGGGCCGGTGCCGCCGGAAGCCTGGCACTCGGGTTCGGCTCTCTTGTGACGATGGGCAACGGGCTTGCTCTCGGCGCCGGCGCACAGGCCCTGCATGCGAACAGCGTGGCGATCGGTGCGGGCTCGGTGACGGATGCGGACAATACGGTCTCGATCGGGACGGCGGGCGCGGAGCGGCGGCTCACGCATCTGGCCGATGGCGTCAATGCCACCGATGCCGTCAACAAGGGCCAGCTCGACCAGGTGGCGGCAAGCGCCGCGGCCGCGCAGACGACGGCGGATGCCGCTGAGGCGGAGGCGGCCCAGGCGTTGGCGAATTTCACCAGCGGTACGGTGGCGGCGCGGTTCCAGTCGCTCGATGTCGGCAGCGGCGGGATCACCAATGCTGGGGTCATCAGCGGCGTGGCGGCCGGGACGGTCAGCGCCGACTCGACCGAGGCGGTCAACGGGGCGCAGCTGTTCGCGACGAACCAGAACGTCGCCGCGGCCCAGGCTACGGCCGATCAGGCGGTGCAGGACGCCGCGACCGCCCAGACCACCGCGGACGCCGCTCTGAGCAACGCGGGGACGGCACTCGCGAACCTGCAGACGGCGATCAACCAGCTTCTTCAAAGCGGCCTGTGCAGCATCACGGGCGGGACGGTGAGCTGCGCGAGCACCGTCCAGCTTGCCGGCGGGCAGGTCGCGGCCGGCGCCAGCGACGGCATCGCGATCGGACAGAACGCCGATGTCCAGTCCTCCGGCGGCATCGCGGTCGGCCGCGACGCGCGCGCGGTGGAAGCGAATTCCGTGGCCATCGGTGCCGGCGCGATTGCGCAGTCTTCGGTCGCCGTCGGCACGGGGGCCCAGGCGCTCGGCACCAACACCACGGCGCTCGGCGATCTGGCGCTCGCCTCGGGGGCGTTCGCCGTCGCGCTCGGCAACAATGCGCGGGCGACGGCCGACAACGCGGTGGCGCTGGGCAACGGCTCGGTCGCGGACGAGGCGGACACCGTCTCGATCGGCGCCAGCGGCGCGGAACGCCGGCTCACCAATCTCGCCGCCGGTGTCAACGCCACGGACGCCGTCAACAAGGGCCAGCTCGATGCGGTCGCCGCAAGTGCCGCCGCGGCCCAGGGCACGGCGGACGCCGCGCAGGCGAGCGCGGATGCCGCCCAGGCGACCGCCGACTCGGCTCTTGCGGCGGCGCAGGATGCCCAGAGCGCCGCCGGCGCCGCCCAGGCGAGCGCCGATTCCGCCATCGACCTCGCGGCGAGCGCACAGGCGACGGCGGATCAGGCGCTCAACGCCGCAAACAGCGCCCAGGCCACCGCGGATCAGGCGCTGACCACCGCGCAGGCGGCCGATGCCAAGGCGGATACGGCGCTCAGCACCGCGAACGAGGCGAAGGACCTGGCCCAGGCCGCGGCGAACGGGCTCACCGACGGCACGGTCGATGCGCATTTCGCCAGCCTCGACGTTTCAGGCGGGGGGATCACCAATGCGGGCCGGATCTCGGGCGTGGCCGATGGCGTGGCGCCGGATGACGCCGTCAACAAGGGCCAGCTCGATGCCGTCGACCAGAAGGCGGAGGAGACGCTCAACCGGCTGGCGGAGACCGTGAACGAACTCTTCGCGGCGGGCCTGTGCACGCTCTCGGCCGAGGGCATCGCCTGCGGGAGAAGGGTGCAGCTTGCGGGCGGCCACGTCGCACAGGGCGCGGAATCGGGGATCGCGATCGGGGCCGAGAGCAGCGTCGCCGCCACCGGCGGCGTGGCGATCGGGGACAGCGCGTCCGCCGGGGCGGAAGGCTCGGTGGCGATCGGCATGGGAGCGGTCGCCCAGTCTTCCGTGGCGGTGGGTGCGGGCGCCCAGGCGCTCGGCCTGAAGACGACCGCAATTGGCGACGCCGCCGTTGCCTCCGGAGCGTTTGCCGTCGCGCTCGGCAACAACGCCGAGGCCACCCACGACAATGCGGTCGCGCTCGGTGCCGGCTCGGTGACGACGGCGCCCGATACCGTCTCCGTGGGCGCACCCGGCGCGGAGCGGCGGATCACGAATGTCGCGCCGGCCACCCAGCCGACCGATGCCGTCAATCTGGCGCAGGTTCAGGCGATGATGGCGGGACTGGGCCCGGGCGGGGATGCGAGCCTTTCGCGCCTCATCGAAAGCGCCCGGATCATCGCCCGCAGCGAGGCCTACCGGGTCGAGCGGTTTGCCGCCTTCGGCATCGCGGGGGTCGCAGCGCTGCCGGTTCTCACCCCGTCCGAGCCGGGGCGCACCGTGGTGGGATTCGGCGGCGGCTATTACGGCGGGCGGCTCGCCGGCGGGTTCACCATCGCCCACCGGCCGAGCGAATCCCTGATCGTCTCGGGCGGGATCGCGACGGGGGGAAACGGCAGACCCGTCGCCCGCGCCCAGATCGCCGTGGAGTTCTAGCCGCCGGCACCTTGACGCCGAGCGCGGCGCGCATCGGTGCAACCCACGCCCTGTCGTGCCGCCGTATCGGACGGGGGTGACAACGTCGCCTTCCCGTGTTAGGATCGCGGCCATCCCGACATCGGTCAATATCCATGACGCATGATGCCGTCATACGATCACGGCATATCGGCCGATTATTTTTACTGGTGCCGAAGAACAGTGGAAAGGAACATGTGTGGAATTGCCGGTGAACTTGACTTTTCGGGGAAAGACGTGGACCCCTCCGCGGTTCTGCGCATGGGCGAGGTGCTGCGCCCGCGCGGGCCGGACGGCTGGGGACTCCTCGCCCGCGACGGGATCGCCCTGGGACACCGGCGTCTCAAGGTCATCGATCTGAGCGAGCGTGCCGCCCAGCCGATGCTCGACCCCGAGCTGGGCCTCGGCATCGTCTTCAACGGCTGCATCTACAACTACCGCGAGCTGCGCCGGGAGCTGGAGGAGGCCGGCTGCCGCTTCTTCAGCGAGGGCGACACGGAGGTGCTGATCAAGGCCTATCATGCCTGGGGGCCGCAGTTCGTCACGCGGCTCAACGGCATGTTCGCCTTCTGCCTGTTCGACGTGCGCGACCGCTCCGTGCTGCTGGGGCGCGACCGGCTGGGCATCAAGCCGCTGTATCTGGTGCGCGAACCCGGGCGGCTGCGCTTCGCCTCGTCGCTGCCGGCGCTGCTGGCCGCCGGCGGAGTCGACACCCGCCTCGATCCCGTGGCGCTGCACCATTATCTGAGCTTTCATTCGGTGGTGCCGCCGCCGCGCACGATTCTCGCGGGCGTGCGCAAGCTGCCGCCGGCGACGCTGCTGGCCATCGATGCGGAGGGTCGCGAGCAGGAAACCCGCTACTGGTCGCCGTCCTTCGGGCCGCGGCCGGACGAGCGCGGGCTCGGATTGCATGACTGGAACGAGCGGGTGCTCGCGGGTCTCAAGACGGCGGTGCGACGGCGGCTGGTCGCGGACGTGCCGGTGGGGGTGCTGCTGTCCGGCGGCCTCGACAGCTCCCTGATCGTGGCGCTGCTGGCCGACGCCGGCCAGACGGGGCTTGCCACCTTTTCCATCGGCTTCGAGGCGGTCGGCAACGAACGGGGCGACGAGTTCATGTATTCCGATCTCGTCGCCCGGCGCTTCGGCACCGCCCACACGCAGATCCGCATCGACACCGCGCGGCTGCTGCCCGCGCTCGAGGATTGCGTCGGCGCGATGCCCGAGCCGATGACAAGCCACGATGCGGTCGGTTTCTACCTGCTGTCCAAGGAGGTGTCGCGGCATGTGAAGGTGGTCCAGTCGGGCCAGGGTGCCGACGAGATTTTCGGGGGCTATCACTGGTATCCGCCGCTGCTCGATGTCGGGGACGGCGATGAGGCGGTGGAGGCCTACCACCGGGTGTTCGCCGACCGCGACCATGACGAGATGGCGCGGGTGCTGGAGCCCGAATGGCTCGACGGCGACCATTCGAGGCGCTTCATCGCCGCACATTTCGCCCGCCCGGGCGCCGACCGCGCCATCGACAAGGCGCTGCGGATCGACACCGAGATCATGCTGGTCGACGACCCCGTCAAGCGCGTCGACTCCATGACGATGGCGTGGGGACTGGAGGCGCGCGTGCCCTTCCTCGACCATGAGCTGGTCGAGCTTGCGGCGCGCATTCCGGCCGAGCTGAAGGTGGCGGGCGGCGGCAAGCATGTGCTCAAGGAGGCGGCCCGAAGCGTGCTGCCGGCCGAGGTCATCGACCGCCCGAAGGGCTACTTCCCGGTGCCCGCCCTCAAGTACATCGACGGGCCCTATCTGGAGCTGGTGCGCGAGATCCTGACGAGCCGTCCCGCACGCGCGCGCGGGCTGTTCCGGCCGGATTACGTGGACATGCTGCTCGCGGAGCCCGACCGGCATCTGACGCCGCTGCGCGGCTCGAAACTCTGGCAGCTCGCGCTGCTCGAATTCTGGTTGCAGAAGAGGGGGATCGCGCCATGACGCCCGGCATCCGCCCGTCCCGTCCGCGGGATCGCCAGTCCCAGGCGCATCGCCTGCGCAAGCTGCGCGGCCGGGGCATCGACGAACGCCCCCGCCGGGCCGCCGAAGGCCTCGGGCGGGAGGTTTCGATCGACTGCGGCTGGGGCATGCTGCATTTCGCGCAGACCTTTCCCGATCCCGAGGCGCTCGTCATGCGCATGCGCAGGGAGCGGCCGGGCAAGCGGGACATCGCCTTCTATCTCGAAGAGCCGCATGTCGTCATCGCGCATGCCCCGCAGCAGCTCTTCCTCGACCCGTCCTACACCTACAGACTGGATCTGTCCGTCCACCGGCCGGCGCGCCGCCGCTTCCGCGGCTTCGTGATCCGCAGGCTGGCGACCCGGGAGGATCTCGCGGCCCTCGATGCCCTCTACGCCCGGCTGGGGATGGTGCCGCTCGGCGAGGATTTCTTCGTCCGCCTGCGCGAGGAACGGGCGCTCACCATCCTCGTCGCCGAAAGCGAGGCCGAACAGGCGCCCCGCATCGTCGGCGGCGTGATGGGCGTGGACCATGTGCGCGCCTTCGGCGATCCCACGGGCGGCAGCTCGCTGTGGAGTCTCGCGGTCGATCCCGCGGCCCCGTTTCCGGGGATCGGCGAGGCGCTCACCCGCCATCTCGCCGAGCACATGCAGGCGCGCGGGCGCGCCTTCCTCGACCTGTCGGTGATGCACGACAACGAGCAGGCCATCGCGCTCTACGAGAAGCTGGGCTTCGTGCGCGTGCCGGTCTTCGCGCTCAAGAACCGCAATTCCTACAACGAACCGCTGTTCATCGGCCCCGAGCCCGATGCCGGGTTCAATCCCTACGCCCGCATCATCATCGACGAGGCCAGGCGGCGCGGCATCGCCGTGGAGCCCATCGATCCCGAATACGGCTACTTCCGCCTCAGCCTCGGGGCCCGCTCCATCGTCTGCCGGGAATCGCTGAGCGAGCTGACCTCCGCCATCGCCATGAGCCGCTGCGCGGACAAGCACGTGACCCATCGCGTGCTGGCCGCGGCCGGCCTCAGGGTGCCGCGCGAGCAGCTCGCGGGCGACCCGGAACGCGACAGGACCTTTCTGCGCGAGGTCGGCCGGCTCGTCGTGAAGCCCCGCACGGGCGAACAGGGCGCCGGGGTCCGGGTCGGCATCGCGGATGAGGACGCGCTCGCCGAGGCCATCGCCGAGGCGCGCGAGGTGGATGGCGAGGTGATCCTCGAGGAATGGGTGGCCGGCGAGGATCTCAGGGTCGTCGTGATCAACCACGAGGTGGTCGCGGCCGCCATCCGCCGGCCCGCCCGGGTCGTCGGCGACGGGCGCAGCACGATCCGGCGGCTGATCGAGGTCCAGAGCCGCCGGCGCGCCGCCGCGACCGACGGCGAATCCCGCATCCCGCTCGACGAGGAGACGAAGCGCGTGGTCGCGGCCGCCGGCTTCGCCCTCGATGACGTGCTGCCGGAAGGCGAGGTGCTCGCGGTCCGCCGCACCGCCAATCTGCACACCGGCGGCACCCTTCACGACGTGACCGGCGATCTGCATCCCGCACTGGCCGAGGCCGCGGTCGCCGCCGCGCGGGCGCTCGACATTCCGGTCGTGGGCATCGACATGATCGTGCCCGACGTCCACGGCCCCGACCATCACATCATCGAGGCGAACGAGCGTCCCGGCCTCGCCAACCATGAACCGCAGCCAACCGCCGAGCGCTTCATCGATCTGCTCTTTCCCGAGACCCGGGCCGAGCGCGGCGGCGGCGAAGAAGGAAAATCCGCATGACGATCCCGGCCATCGACGAGTCCCATCTGCTGGAGCGCCTGCTGGCGCTGCTCGCCATTCCAAGCCCGACCGGGTACACCGACGAGATCGTGCATGCCGTCACGGGCATGCTCCGGGAACTCGGCGTCGCGCACGAGCTGACGCGGCGGGGCGCCATCCGCGCCATGCTGCCGGGCCGCGAGCGGCAGCCGGCGCGCGCCGTGATCGCGCATCTCGACACGCTCGGCGCCCAGGTGAAGGCGCTCAAGGCCAACGGGCGGCTGGCGGTGGTGCCGGTCGGCCACTGGTCGGCCCGGTTCGCGGAGGGCGCGCGGGTGCGGATCTTCACCACGCGCGGCGCCTGGCGCGGGACGATCCTGCCGCTGAAGGCCTCCGGACACGCCTTCAACGAGGAGGTGGACACGCAGCCGAGCAGCTGGGACAATCTGGAGCTGCGCGTCGACGGGATGTTCTTCTCGTCATCGGATCTCGAAAAGGCGGGGTTCGCCATCGGTGACTTCGTGGCCGTCGACCCGGCGCCCGAGGTCGTCAACGGCTTCATCAATGCCCGGCATCTCGACGACAAGGCGGGCGTGGCCGCGATGCTCGCGGCGCTGAAGGCGCTCGTCGATGCGCGGGTCCGGCCGCCGGTCGACAGCTATTTCCTGTTCTCGATAGCCGAGGAGGTCGGCATCGGCGCATCGAGCGTGCTGCACGGAGACATCGCGGCGATGGTGACCATCGACAACGGCACCGTCGCACCGGGCCAGGCGAGCCGCGAATTCGGCGTCACCATCGCGATGGCGGACCAGACGGGCCCCTTCGACTATCACCTGACGCAGAAGCTGATCCGGCTGTGCGAGGAACACGGCATCGCCTTTGCCCGCGACATCTTCCGCTACTACCGCTCGGACAGCGCCTCGGCGCTCGAGGCGGGCAACGACATCCGCACCGCGCTCGTCACCTTCGGGGTGGATGCGAGCCACGGCTGGGAACGCACGCATCTCGATGCGCTCACGAGCGTGGCGCGTCTCATCGCGGCCTACGTCTCGTCCGACGTGCGCATCACCCGCGACCGCGAGCCCTTGGGCGGGCCGGAAGGCTTTCCCCACCAGCCGGTCAAGAGCGCCCGCGGAGCGGGCGCCGACGGCGGCGCAAGCTCCGACGGCTGACCGGCCCCACGGGCTGCGGCCTTCTTGCGCGGCCGGGGGCGGACCTGCTGGCGGCTCGAGCCGTGTCCGCGTCCGGGCCACCTCCAACCCGCACGGCACGACGGCTTCCCCCGACAGCCCCTTCGGGCGGCGCGGCTCATGAGGCGGGGCAGGCGGTCCCTTCCCGTTTTCAAAACAAGAGCCGCCCGGCAAACGGCGGAAACGTCCCATGGAACGCAGGCTCTTCGATTTCAGCGATGTCAAGGAGTGGCGCCGGACTTGGCGCGGCGATCTCTTCGGCGGCATCACGGCGGCGATCGTCGCGCTGCCGCTCGCGCTCGCCTTCGGGGTGGCTTCGGGGCTCGGGGCGAGCGCGGGCTGTGGGGGGCGATCGTGCTCGGCTTCTTCGCCGCCGCCTTCGGCGGCACCCCTTCCCAGGTCTCGGGGCCGACGGGACCGATGACGGTGGTAACCGCCGGGCTCGTGATGCAGTTCGCGGACCGGCCCGGCGTCGTGTTCACGATCATCCTGCTCGGCGGGCTTGCGCAGATTCTCTTCGGCGTCTTCCGGCTCGGGCGCTACGTGGCGCTGATGCCCTATCCCGTGATCTCCGGCTTCATGAGCGGCATCGGCGTCATCATCATCCTGCTCGAGCTGCCGCCGCTTCTCGGCCTGCCGAGCGCCTCGGGCGGCGTCATCGGCAGCGTCCGGCTGCTGGCCGCCGAGGCGGCCCGTCTCGATTCCGCCACCACCGCGCTGGGGCTCGCGACGCTTCTTGTCGTCGTCTTCTGGCCGAAGCGGCTCGCCGGCTGGCTGCCCGGGCCGCTCGCCGCGCTCATCCTCGGCACGCTCGCCGCGCTTGCGCTGGTGCCGGGCGCGGCGGTGCTGGGTGCGATCCCCCAGGGGCTTCCCGAGGTCGGAAGACTCGCCTTCAGCTGGAGCGATCTTCCCGTCATCGTCCAGGGCGCGCTGACGCTGGCCGCGCTCGGGACGATCGACACTCTGCTCACCTCGCTCGTGGCCGACAACCTGACGGATACCGAGCACCGGCCGAACCAGGAGCTCGTCGGCCAGGGCATCGGCAATGCGCTGGCCGGGCTCGTCGGCGCCATCCCCGGCGCGGGGGCGACCATGCGCACCGTCGTCAACATCCGCGCCGGCGGCCGCACGCGCCTGTCCGGCATGACGCATGCGCTGGTGCTGCTGGCGCTGGTGCTGGGCCTTGCGCCGCTCGCCTCCCACATCCCCCATGCGGTGCTCGCCGGCATCCTGCTCAAGGTCGGCTGGGACAACATCGACTGGCACGGCCTGAAGCAGCTCACGCGTTCGCCCGGCGAGGGCACGGTCTTCATGGTCATCGTGTTCCTGCTCACCGTGTTCGTCGATCTCATCACCGCGGTGGGCGTCGGCCTGTTCCTTGCCGCGATTCTCACGATCGACCGGCTCTCGGAGCATCAGCTCGCCAGCATCGAGGCGATCACCGACGGCGAAAGCCCGCACCTCGACCCCGATGAGCGCGAGATGCTGCGCGGGGCGCAGGGACGGGTCGCCGTGTTCCAGCTCTCGGGCCCCTTCAGCTTCGGGGCGGCGAAGGGGATGGTGCGGCGGCTGCTCGCCGGGCGGTTCTTCGACACGCTGGTGCTCGATTTTTCGCGCGTGCCCTTCCTCGATTCCAGCGCCGCCCGCGCGATCGACGATGTCGTCGCGCGCCTCAGGGCCGCGGGCCGGCGCGTGCTGCTCGCGGGGCTCAGCGGCGAAACAAGGCGGCAGCTCGCCAGGATGGGCGTGCTCGCCCGGCTCGAACCGGATGCGCTGGTCGCCAGTCGCCGCGAGGCCATCGCGCGCGCACCGGGGATGGCACGGCCCGGAATTCCTCCGCCGCCTTTACCGGAAATTAACCGCGTCGTCGCACCATCTTCCGCCGGCCACGGATGGGGGCTCGGTGGACGCGGCGGGCCTGTGGGCGGATGGACTCCGCCGGGCCGCATCCCGCGGGCGGGCCGCCGCGGAAAGGACCGCATGACGCATCTCGACCGCGCCATCTCGAGCGAGGCTCCGACCCGCGTCGCCGAGCTTGCGATCGCGGCGCCCGCGCTCGCGCCCGCGACGCCCTGCGCCGAGGTCTACGAGGTGTTCAGCGGCGATCCGGATCTGCTCGCGCTCGCGGTGGTGGCGGACGGCCGGCCCATCGGCCTCGTCAACCGCCACGAGCTGACGCTGAAGCTCGCCGACCGCTTCGGGCGTCCCCTGTTCGAGAGGAAGCCGATCACCTGGCTGATGGACCGCGCGCCGCTGATCGTGGAGGCGGGCGAGCCGCTCGCCCGGCTCGAGGAGCTGCTCGCGGGCGAGCACGCCGCCGCGCTGCTGCGCGGGTTCATCATCACCGAGGGCGGCGGCTATTTCGGCATCGGCACGGCGCTCTCGCTGCTCCAGGCCCAGATCGCCCGCGCCAGGGCGCATGCGAAGGAGCTGGAGGCGGCAAAGCTGGCGGCGGAGGCGGCGAGCCGGGCCAAATCCATGTTCCTCGCCAACATGAGCCACGAGCTGCGCACGCCTCTGAACGCCATCATCGGCTTTACGGACTTCATCCGCTCCGAGCCGCTCGGGCCGATCACGCCGAAGGAGTACCGCGAATACATCGAGGACGTGAACCTGAGCGGCAAGCATCTGCTCAGCGTCATCAACGCCATCCTCGACATGTCGAAGATCGAGGCGAACCGGCTGGAGCTGCGCGAGGAGGACGTCGATCCGGTGGAGATCGCCGCTTCCGTCCAGCGCATGATGCGCGAAACGGCGAAGCGGCGCGGGATCGCGGTGCGGACCGACGCGCCGGCGGACTGCCCGGATCTCAGGGCCGATCCGCAGTTCCTGCGCCAGATCCTGATCAACCTGATTTCCAACGCCTTCAAGTTTTCGGAGGCGGGCACCGAGGTCGTGGTGCGCTTCGCCCCGACCCCGGCCGGGGAGCTCAAGATGAGCGTCATAGACCGGGGCGTCGGCATCGCGCCCGAGGACATCCCGCGCGTGCTCGAGCCCTTCGGGCGCGTCGAAGGCGGACGCGGCAGGCGGGTCGAGGGCACGGGGCTCGGGCTGCCGCTGTGCAAGGCCCTGGCCGAGGCCCATGGCGGCCGCCTCGAGCTCGAGAGCACGCCCGGCAAGGGCACCGCGGTCCACATCTTCTTTCCGCCCGAGCGCGTCATCCGCATGGACAGCGGCGAGCTGACCTATCTCGACTGAGGCCGCGGTGACGGCCCCGGCGCCGGTGGTCGGGTCCCCTTTTCCCGAAAGCGTCGTTCGCCGACTTGACCGGCGAACCCTTCCAGTCTTCGGTCATCAGTCATCAGTCATCAGTGATCAGCGATCAGTGATCAGTGATCTGTTTAATCTTGGGGACGGACGCATGGCGGGTGACGCCCTCCCAAAGGCGTCGTTCGCCGGCTTGACCGGCGAACCCATGAGGCTGTGGTGACGGCCCCGACGCCTGTGGTCGGCCCCGCCGGCGGCTGGACCCGCCGATCAAGTCGGCGGGTGACGCTAACAAAGAACGCGCCGGCGGGTGACGCAGAGAGAACGTGCCGTCGTGTGGCGAAGAGAGAGTGCCGGCGGGTGACGCTCTCCCTTGTTCGTCATTCGCCGCGAAAGCGGCGAATCCAGCCGCTGCCGGGGACGATCCCGGCGCTTGCGGCTGTCCCCGCCTCCCGCTGGATCCGCCGATCAAGTCGGCGGGTGACGCTAACAAAGAACGCGCCGGCGGGTGACGCAGAGAGAACGTGCCGTCGTGTGGCGAAGAGAGAGTGCCGGCGGGTGACGCTCTCCCTTGTTCGTCATTCGCCGCGAAAGCGGCGAATCCAGCCGCTGCCGGAGACGATCCCGGCGCTTGCGGCTGTCCCCGCCTCCCGCTGGATCCGCCGATCAAGTCGGCGGATGACGAGGGGAGGGAATGGACTCGCGGGTCAGGCCGGCGGGTGACGCTCTCCCTTGTTCGTCATTCGCCGCGAAAGCGGCGAATCCAGGCGCCGGGTGTCACGGTTGCCGCCGCCCGGAATTGGCCCTGCCGCCTGCTGGACCCGCCGGTCAAGCCGGCGGGTGACGAGGAATAGAGTGCCGGCGGGTGAAATAAAAAGGTGTCAGCGGGTGACGAGGGAAGGGAATGGATCCGCCGGTCAGGCAGGCGCGTGACGAAGAGAGAGTGCCGGCGGGTGATGAGGCGGGGGGAAGCGACATGGTGAAGCCGCCGGATGGCGGGAGAGCATGCCGGGCCCTTCTCATCACTCTTCCTCCCGCCGCGCGCCGAGGCGGGCGCTCAGCATCGCGTAGGCGGCCTGAATCCGGACGAATCGCTCGCGCGCGTCCGCATTCTCCGCGCCCGCGACATCCGGGTGGTGCTGCTTGGCGAGCGCGCGGTAGCGGCGCTTGACCTCCTCGAGCTCGGCCCCCGGCTCGAGCCCGAGCGTGCGGAAGGCCGCCTTCTCGGCCGGCGACCAGGGATCCGCCGCCCAGGCATAGGCGCTCGTCTGCTGGTAGCCCTGGCGGGCGGCCTCCTCTTCGGCCATGAAGGCGCGCATGGCCTCTTCGCTCATGCCGGCGAAGAAGTTCCAGTTCCGATTGTACTCCTCGACATGGGCGCGGCAGAAATACCAGCGCTCGCGCGAGAAGGGCGCGCGCGGCGCCGGATATTCGCCGCGTTCGGTGCAGCCCTCCCGGTCGCACATGCGCACGCGCACCGGGTCGCGCTCCTTGAGGTAGCCGCCCCAGCGGGGAAAACCGAAATCGCGCATCCCTCTCGACATGGGTCCTCGAAACGGCGTGAACGGCCGGCCCCGACCGCCCGCGGCGGGCGCGCGCCCCTATTTGCCCGCATCGGGGGCCGCCGACGCCATCTCGGCTTCGGCTGCGGGCGTCAGGCGGGCGAGCTTGCGCTGCAGGGCATCGAGACGCCGGCGGCGTTCGCCCTCGTCCGGCAGCGACGCCAGCTCTGCCACGAAGCCCTTGGAACGCATGTAGCGCCGGGCCTCCTCGACCGCAAGCTGCCGGGCGCGCCCCTCGGTGAGAAGCCCCTGTTCGATGAGCGCGAAGATGCGCATCACGGCGTCATAGGGCGGCAGGCCGCTCGCGCGCAGCTTCTCGAAGATCCGGGCGTCCGCGATGATCCTGACGCACAGCTCGTCCAGGCGTTCGGCCAGCTGGTCGCGGGCGAGCCGCGTCAGGGTCGATGCGAGGATGCGGCCCTGGAATTCCGCGATCCGCTTCATGGCGCGGGCCGGTGTTTCTCGCTCGCCCAGCCAGAAGCGCTCCTCCGGGCCGGTCAGCAGCGGCAGCATGAAATTGGCGAGCTGGCGCTTGTTGTCGTTGCCGGGGACGAAGGGCTCGAGGTCGAGCAGGGCGGACAGGCGGTCGGCAGGCGTCTTGCAGCTCTCGAGATAGCTTGCGATCGTCTGGGAGTTGAGGAAGCGGGCGGCGCGCTCCTCGAGGCTCGGCAGCAGCCCCGCGCCGGGCAGCGCGCCGGCCGCCGCGTCCCCTTGCGAGCCGGGGCCCGCGAGCGCATGCGCCACGCGCGCGATGGCCTGGAACTCCTCGATCAGCGGCCCGCGCGTCCAGCGGCGCTGGCTCGTGATCGCCTCGTTCAGCTGCTGCTCGATCACCTTGCGGGTCTGGCGCAGCTGGCGCGCGGCAAGAAACCTCGCGAGCCGGCCGGCGGCCGCGGTGGGAGGGCTCGCCGTGTCGGCCGCCGCCCCCAGCAGGGCCGCCAGCGCAAAAATCCGCTCGATCGGCTCGCGGGTGCCGAGGAGCTCGTCGCTGACGCCCTTGAGCACCAGCAGCTCGGCGACGAAATGGTCGAGGACGCGGCCGGCCCAGCCGGGATGGTTTTCGCGCATGAGCCCCAGGATGCGGTTGAGCTTGTCGAAGCCGCGCCGCAGCCGGCCGAGATCCCGGGTGATCGCGCCGCACAGCAGGAACCCCCGTTCATCCTCTCCGTCCAAGGCCTGGAGCAGGGCCGGAAAGCGTTCCTCGTCGATCACCGGAAATCCCGCTTCGCTGAGCTGCTTGAGCGCCGCCGCCGCCTCGTCGACGAGCCGATAGAGCTTCTTTATGCGCTCGCCGACGTTCTCGCCGGTCATCTTGACCTGGGCGACCGCGGCGCGCTGCACCGCACCCTGGAGCGTCGTGCCGGCCTGCGACAGACGCAGGTAATTGTCGTAGCCGTAGAGCAGCTCGAGCGGCGTGAGCTGCCAGTCGTCCAGGCTGTCCTTCAGCAGCTCGCGGATCTGGGCGCGGCCTTCGAGACCGTAAAGATCGGAAACCTTCTCGCAGCCGGCGCTGGGCTTGATTGCGTCGAACTTGGACGGCTTGATCTTGCGGCCCTTGTAGAGGACCTCGAAGGAGTGGAACTGCCCGTCCTTCGGATCGTAGCGCTCGCGCAGCACCCGCACGGCCGTAAAGGTGGTCGTGCGGAAGGCCTTCTCGGCGGCGCGCACGGCGGCGTTCTGGTCGTCGAAGATCTCGAGGACCGTCCAGCTGTTGCCGCGCAGTCCCTGAAGCTCGAAATGGACGTTGCGGCTCATCCCCGCGACCCACCGCTGTCCGCCTGCTTCCCGCGGATTTCGGACAATTCCAATAAAATCGGCGCCATCCGCCGGAGATTATTCGTGCAAGGTTTAACATAGTGTTGCAGCGGGGGCGAGCGCCAAAGGCGGAACGCGGCCGCCTTGCCCTTGCGGGCCTGCGCTGGCAGACAGCGTCCCATCTCTTCCACCGCGGCAGGTTGGAGATCTCATGACGGACGGGCATCTTCGTCGGGCAAAGCGGCATCGCCGGTGGCGCCTCGTGTGCGCGGCCGCAGTCGCTGCCGCCATGGCATCGACCGCGGCGACGCGGGCGGCGGGGTCGCAGCAGGGCGGGCAGGCGCCGCCCGCCGGCGCGGGCGGGGATGGAGCCGCGACCGCGCTCATGGCGGTGCTGCAGAAGGCGCAGGATCCGGCCGCATGGCGCGACCTTATCGCCCTTCTCGCCGCACTGCCGGACGAACGCCGGGAGGCGCTGCGCCGGGAGATCTGCGGGCGCGACGGCGCAGGACAGGGTATGGAGCCGCTGGCCGCCTTCTGCGCCACAGGCGGGCAGGCGGGCGAGGAGGCGATGGCGGATGCGGGCTCCCGCACGGGCGGCGGGGCGTCTGCCGGGGAGGACGCGGACGAGAACGCACGCGCGCTCACCGGCGTCCTCGATCTCGGCGCCTCGCTGTCCTCGGGCGACACCGACGAGCGTGCCCTTTCGGCGCGGCTCAAGGCGCGCCAGGAGCTCGGCGGGCGCTGGCGCCACCAGCTTGCGATGGAGGCCGACTGGGGCCGCAGCGACGGCATCACCACCCAGAAGCGTCTCGTCGGCGACCACCGGCTGTTCTACGGCCTCAGTCCGCGGCTGACCGTCTTCCAGTTTCTGCGCGGCGAATACGACCCCTTCTCCGGCTTCGACTACCGGATCACCGAGAGCATCGGCATCGGTTACGACGCGATCGGCCGGCCGGGGCTCAACTGGCATCTCGAAGGCGGGCCCGGCATCCGGTTCATCGCGCTCGCTGACAGCCCGGCCATGCGCCAGGAGCCGATCGCGCGCCTGTCGAGCGAGCTCACCTGGACCATCGCCCCGGACTGGACGCTGGAAAACGACACCGGCGCCTTCCTCGGTGGCGAAGGCAGCACGCTCGAGAACACCATCGCTCTCGAAGCCCGGATCAACGGCTCGCTCTTCGGCCGGATATCCTTCAACCTGCGCTACGACACGAAGGAGCTCGCCGGCGACAGCAAGCTCGACAGCCTCACCAAGTTCTCGATCGGCTACCGTTTCTAGGCATTTCAGTCGAACAGCACGATCTCGCGCAGCGCGTGGCCGGAGGCGAGCGCATCGAAGGCCTCGTTGATCCGCTCCAGCCGCCAGCGGCCGCCGAGCAGCCGGTCCACCGGCAGCAGCCCGCGCCGGTAGAGGGCGATGTAGCGGGGCACGTCGCGCCGGGGCACCGCGCTGCCGAGATAGGATCCCTTGAGCGTGCGCTCCTCGCCCACGAGCTGGACCGGGGCGAGCGCGAGCCGCGCATCCGGATGCGGCAGACCCGCCGTCACCGTCACCCCGCCGCGGCGGGTGAGGTTCCACGCCAGTTCGAGGGCGGGCGTGGCGCCGGCGGTCTCGATCGCGCAGTCGACCCCGCCCGAGGTCCATTCGCGCACGGTGTCCGCCGCATCCGGCGCATCCGCGCGCAGGGTGTCGGTCGCCCCGAGTTCGCGGGCAAGCGCGAGCTTTTCGTCCACGAGGTCGAGGGCGATGATGCGCTCGGCCCCCGCAAGCCGCGCACCGAGGACCGCATTGAGGCCGACGCCGCCCAGCCCGACGACGGCGACCGTGGCGCCCGGGCGCACGCCGGCGGTGTTGACCGCGGCACCCACGCCCGTGATCACGGCGCAGCCGAACAGCGCCGCCTCCTCGAAGGGCAGGTCCCGCGGCACCTTGACCGCCGAGCGGCGCGAGACGACCGCATGGTCCGCGAACGCCGAGACCCCGAGGTGATGGTTGACCGGCGTGCCGTTGCGGCTGAGGCGGCGCGCGCCGGACAGCAGCGTGCCGGCGCCGTTCGCCCGGGCGCCGGGCTCGCACAGCGCCGCGCGCCCCTCCATGCAGGGCGCGCAATGGCCGCAGGACGGCACGAAGACCAGGACCACGTGGTCGCCGACCGCAAGATCGTCGACCCCGGGGCCCAGGGCGCGCACGATCCCGGCCGCCTCGTGCCCCAGCGCCATCGGCAGCGGACGCGGCCGGTTGCCGTCGATCACCGACAGGTCCGAATGGCACAGACCGGCCGCGCGGATCTCGACGAGGATCTCGCCGGGCCCCGGATCGGCGAGCGCCAGCCGCTCGACCTTGAGCGGCCGGCTTTCGGCATAGGGGCGCGGCAGGCCCATCTTCTCCAGAACGGCGGCGGTGATCTCCATCGGCTCTCCTCCCGTGCTGCGGTGATGCCGGCCGCATTGTGGCCGGCCGGCGGCGGTTTGGGAAGACCCGGGATGCGGCCGCCCCTTCCGCTCCGCCGTCGTCGGCTCATGAGACGGTCGCCGCCGCCCCGGCGTCCGGGTTGGCTCCGCTGCCCGCCGCATCCGCCGATCAAGTCGGCGGATGACGCTCACTTTTTTCGTCATTCGCCGCGAAAGCGGCGAATCCAGTCGTGGGGTGAGGCAATTCCCCATGCTTGCGATTGCCCGGTCCTTGCTGGATCCGCCGATCAAGTCGGCGGGTGACGAAGAGAGAGTGGGTGCCGGCGGGTGAGGATACGAGAGCGTGACCGTGGGTGATGGGAAGGCAGGAGGGGCAGGCGCGTGCCGATTCCCCCTCGCGTCGTTCGCCGGCTTGACCGGCGAACCCATGAGGCGGAGACGGCAGCCCCGGCGCAAGAGGCGGTCTCCGCCGGCGGCTGGACCCGCCGGTCGAGCCGGCCGGCGACGATGGAGGGTGCGCAGCGGTGCGTGACGTGAAAGAAAGAGCGGCGGCGGGTGCCGCTCCCTTATTCGTCATCCGCCGCGAAAGCGGCGAAGCCAGCCGGCGGTGAAGATGGTCCTGCCCGCCGGGCGCTCTCTCGTTCTCCCGCTGGATCCGCCGATCAAGTCGGCGGATGACGCTCACTTTTTTTCGTCATTCGCCGCGAAAGCGGCGAATCCAGCCGCGGGGTGCGACAATTCCCAACGCTCGCGATTGTCCCGCTTACCGCTGGATCCGCCGGTCAAGCCGGCGGATGACGAGGGAAGGGGAGTGGATCCGCCGATCAGGCCGGCGGATGACGAGGAGAGTGTGTCACGGTGGGCGACGTTCTCCTTTCTCGTCATTCGCCGCGAAAGCGGCGAATCCAGCCGCGGGGTGCGACAATTCCCAACGCTCGCGATTGTCCCGCTTACCGCTGGATCCGCCGGTCAAGCCGGCGGATGACGAGGGAAGGGGAGTGGATCCGCCGATCAAGTCGGCGGATGACGAGGGAAGGGGAGTGGACCCGCCGGTCGAGCCGGCGGATAGCGAGGGAAGGGGAGTGGACCCGCCGGTCGAGCCGGCGGGTGACGAAGAGAGAGTGGGTGCCGGCGGGTGAGGATACGAGAGCGTGACCGTGGGTGATGGGAAGACAGGAGGGGCAGGCGCGTGCCGATTCCCCCTCGCGTCGTTCGCCGGCTTGCCCGGCGAACCCGGTCCGCCCGTGACGCGGGAAGGCAGGAGCGGCTCGACCGCCCGAAGCGACGGGCTTGCCCAGATGCGGGGCAGGGGCGAAGAAAAGAAGGCAATGGGTCCGGGTGGAAGGGTGTGACGATGACGAAGCGGCCGGCTCTCCGCTTCCTGGGCGCGGCGGGCACGGTGACCGGATCGCGCTTTCTCGTCGAGACGGGGGGCGGGCGGCTGCTCGTCGACTGCGGTCTGTTCCAGGGCTGGAAGAACCTGCGCCGGCTCAACTGGCGGCCGCTCGGCGTGCGGCCGTCCACGCTTGATGCGGTGCTGCTCACCCATGCGCATCTCGACCATTCGGGCTGGCTGCCCCGGCTCGTGAAGGAGGGCTATGCCGGGCCGATCCATGCGACCGCTGCAACCATCGCGCTCTGCGGGATCCTGCTGCCCGATTCGGGCCATCTCCAGGAAAAGGATGCGGAGCTCGCGAACCGCGAGGGCTTCAGCCGACACCATCCGGCGCTGCCGCTCTACACGGCCGAGGATGCCCGCCGCGTGCTGCCCCGTTTCTCGACCCATGACTTCGAGCGGGCCTTCCGCCCGCTGCCGGGGGTGGAGGCGCGGTTCCGGCGCGCGGGCCACATCCTGGGCGCGGCGATGGTCGAGCTTGCGGTCGCAGGCCGGCGCATCCTGTTCACCGGCGACATCGGCCGGCTGCATGATCCGGTGATGGCGCCCCCCGCGCCACCCGAGGAGGCGGACGTGCTCGTCATCGAGTCGACCTATGGCGACCGTCTCCACGGCGACGATGATCCACAATCGGTTCTGGCCGATCATGTCATCGGAACGGTTCGGGCCGGCGGCACCGTCGTCGCGCCCGCCTTCGCCGTCGGCCGCGCGCAGCTGCTGCTCTATCATCTTCACCGGCTCAAGACCGACGGCCGGATGCCGGCGGATCTGCCGATCTTTCTCGACAGCCCCATGGCGATCGACGCCTCCGCCATCTTCTGCCGCTTCCAGGACGAGCACAGGCTGTCGGCTTCCGAGTGCCGGGCGGTGTGCGGTGTGGCGACCTATGTCCGCGACCGGGAGGCGTCGGCCGCGCTCGACACCGACCCCCGGCCGAAGGTGATCATCTCTGCCGCCGGCATGGCGACCGGGGGGCGGGTGCTGCATCACCTCAAGCGATACTTGCCGGATCATCGGTCCCTGGTGCTGTTCACGGGCTTCCAGGCGGGCGGCACCCGGGGGCGCAAGCTGCTGGAGGGCGCACGCGAGATCCGCATCCACGGACGCGACGTGCCCGTGCGCGCGCGGGTCGCGGTGCTCGACATGCTTTCCGCGCACGCCGACCGCGCGGAGCTCCTGGCCTGGTGCCGCTGCTTTCCCCGCCCGCCGCGCCGGACCTTCGTGGTCCACGGCGAGCCGGCCGCCTCGGACGCGCTGCGGCACGCGCTGGAGCACGAGCTCGGCTGGCCGGAGGTGATCGTCCCGCTTCATGGCGAGCGCGTGGCGCTGTGAAGGTTCCCGTCCGCCGCCGCGCGGTTGACGCAGAGGAAGGCTGCCGCTAGCGTGCGGGCCAGCGCGGCAGTTCCGTTCCGGTCCCAGGGGCGGGGTGCCGCGTGTCGTGGTTTTGTGCGGGTTCCGATGGATGCAGGCGGGCCGGTGAAAGGTGGCGCGGCGATGTCGGCGATCATGAATGTCTATCGGCGGTTTCCGGTGGCCTTCGTGAAGGGCGAGGGGGCCTGGCTGATCGACGATCAGGGCCGCCGGCATCTCGACTTCTGCTCGGGGATCGCCGTCACCGCTCTCGGCCACTGCCACCCGGCGCTGGTCCGCGCGCTGTGCGACCAGGCGCATCGCCTGTGGCACACCTCCAATCTCTACCGCATCCCGGAGCAGGAGCGGCTCGCGGCCCGGCTGGCGCAGGCCAGCGGGCTGGAGCGCGTGTTCTTCACCAACTCCGGCGTCGAGGCGATGGAATGCGCCATCAAGACGGTGCGCAAGCATTTCGCCGACCGGGGCAGCCCGCGGCGCGTGATCATCACGATGGAGGGCTCGTTCCACGGCCGGTCCATGGCCACCATCTCCGCATCCGGTCAGGAGAAGCTGACGAAGGGCTTCGATCCGCTGCTGCCGGGCTTCCGCCAGGTGCCGCCGGAGGACCCGGCCGCGCTGGAAGCCGCGATCGACGAGGAGACGGCGGCGGTGCTGCTCGAGCCGGTGATGGGCGAGGGCGGGATCCGCGCGCTCTCGGACGACTATCTGAAGGCGGTGCGGGATCTGTGCGACCGCCACGGGCTGCTCCTCGTCTTCGACGAGATCCAGTGCGGCATGGGGCGCACGGGGCGGCTGTTCGCATTCGAGTGGGCCGGCGTCAGGCCGGACGTGCTGGCGCTGGCCAAGGGCATCGGCGGCGGCTTTCCGCTGGGCGCCTGTCTTGCGAGCGAGGAGGCGGCCTCGGGCATGACGCCGGGCGCGCATGGCACGACCTACGGCGGCAATCCGCTCGCCATGGCCGTGGGGCATGCCGTGCTCGACGTGATGCTCGCGCCCGGCTTTCTCGACGAGGTGCGCGCGAAGGCGGCGCATCTGGAGCGGGCGCTGCGGCGTCTCGTCGAGGAGGAAGGCGACCTCGTCCTCGAGCTGCGCGGGCGCGGCCTCATGCGCGGCCTGAAGCTTGCGCCGGCGCTGGAGTCGCGGGCCTTCGCGGAAGCCGCCGTGGACGACGGCATCCTCGTCGCGCCGGCGGGCGACAACGTGATCCGGCTGCTGCCGCCCTTGACCATCAGCGACGACGAGATCGACGAGGGGCTGGCGCGGCTCAAGGCGGCCCTGGCCCGCGCCCGTGCGGTGGCACCCGCCACAAGCTGATCGGGAGCGCGCGGGGCACGAGAGAACGGCCGCATCGCCGAGCGGCGCAGGGGCATCTTGGGGAATGGCAGTCAGCGGCAGGCGGCGCGACTCCGCCCGGGCCGACAGCGGCCCCGGCCGGGGCGCGATCCGGTTTCTGGACGGCAGGAAGGCGCTGACATGCAGGATTTTCTCGACATCCGCGACCTCGCGGCCGACACGCTCACGGCCCTCATCGCCGCCGCCCGCGGCCTCAAGGCCGCGCGTGCCGGGCTGCCCAGAGGCATGCCCGATCCCGCGCCGGCGCTGCCGGGCCGGCGGCTGCTCATGCTCTTCGAGAAGCCGTCGACGCGCACGCGCCTGTCCTTCGATCTCGCGATGCGCCAGCTCGGGGGGGATGCGCTGGATCTGGAGGGCGGCAAGCTCCAGCTCGGGCGCGGCGAGACGATCGAGGATACGGGCCGGGTGCTGTCGCTGTTCGGCGATGCGGTGGTCTTCCGCGGCCACGACCATGCGGCGCTCGAGGCGCTGGCGGAGGCCGCGACGGTGCCGGTCATCAACGGGCTCACGAACCACTCCCATCCCTGCCAGGCGCTCGCCGACGCGATGACCGTGATCGAGGAGTTCGGGACGCTGGAAGGCGTCAAGGTCGCCTATCTCGGGGACGCGAACAATGTCGCGCGCTCGCTGATGGAGGTGGTGGCGGCGCTCGGCGGCCGCATCGCGGTGGCGGCACCCGCCGCGCTCGGCTTCGACGCGGATTTCGCCGCCTTCGCGGCGGAGCATGCCGGCGCCGTCGATCTCGTGCACGATCCGGCGGCCGCGCTTGCCGATGCGCGCGTCGTCTACACCGACACCTGGCATTCCATGGGTCTCGAGCATGGAGCCGAGGCCGCGCGCCACTTCCTGCCCTTCCGCGTCGACGAGAAGGCGATGGCCCGGGCCGCGGCCGATGCGATCTTCCTGCACTGCCTGCCCGCGCATCGCGGCGAGGAGGTCGTGGATGCGGTGATCGACGGCGCGGCCTCGCGGGTCTGGCGGCAGGCGGAAAACCGCTTGCATGTCCAGAAGGCGATCCTCATCTGGTGTCTGGGCGGCGGGCAGGCGCTCGCGGAGCTGCCGGCCGCGCGGGAGCGGGATCACCGGGGGCGGCGATGACGGAGCTGAAGGGCGGCGGGCGTGCCGGGCGCCGGGGCGCGGACGAAGGGCGCCCCGCGGACCGGCCCATCGTCGTCGCGGCGACCGAAGGCGCCGACGACCGGGTGCGCCCCTTTGCGCTGGAGCGGGCGCCCGTGCGCGGGCGGATCGTGCGGCTCGGGCCGGTGCTCGACGAGATCCTGGCCCTTCACGACTATCCGCCCCCGCTGGCGCGCCAGCTCGCCCGGCTTGCGGCGCTCACCGCGCTTCTCGGCTCCATGGTCAAGACCGATGGACGCGTCACCGTCCAGGCCCGCGGCGGCGAGGACGCCCCGCTCGCCTACATGGTGGCCGACTGCACGCTGGGCCGCGAGGACGAGCCGGCGGGGCTCAGGGCCTATGCCTCGGTGCGCGCGGACCATGATCTGGTCGCGGGCGGACGCGAGGCGGATCTGGCCGCCTGGGTCGGCGAACGGGGCGATCTCGCGATCACGCTGGAGTTCACGCGCACGGGCCGCCGCTATCAGGGCATCGTGCCGGTGGAGGCCGGCGACCTTGCGGCCGCGGCCGAGCATTATTTCGACCGCTCCGAGCAGATCCCGACGCGGGTGAAGCTTGCGGCGGAGCGGCATGCGCCGTCCCGCGGCTGGCGCGCCGGGGGCCTTCTGATCCAGCACATGCCGGCCGACGGGGGGCGCGCGGCGGCGGCCGATCCGGACGCCTGGCCGCGGGCGCGGATGCTCTTCGAGACGGCCTCCGATGCCGAGCTGCTGGATCCGGCGCTCGGTGATGACGCGCTGCTCTACCGCCTCTTTCACGAGGAGGGCGTGCGCGTGTTCGCGCCGGTTGCGCTGGTCCACCGCTGCGGCTGCTCTGCCGAGAAGCTGCGCGGCGTGCTCGCCCAGTTCTCGCAAGCCGAGCGCGCCGAGATGTGCGAGGCCGACGGGCTGATCACCGCCGTCTGCCAGTACTGCGGCCGGCGCTACCGTTTCCATCCGGACGAGATCACCGGCGCGGCGCGCGCCTGATCCCTGCCGCGAGCCGGGGCTTGACGGCGCGCCCCACCTTCATCTTCATGGCGCGCGCCACGAGAACAGCCGCGCGGAGGATGGCCGGGACCGGCAGGCGTCGAGACGATTTCCCGGGAAAGGAAGGCCGCATTCATGACCGATCACGCCCCCGCGATCCGCCCGCGCCGCTCCGTGCTCTACATGCCGGGCATCAACACCCGCGCGATGGAAAAGGCGAAGACGCTGGACTGCGACGGCGTCATCCTCGATCTCGAGGATGCCGTCGCCCCGCAGGACAAGGAGGAGGCGCGCCGGCGCGTCGCGGAGGCGGTGACGGCCGGCGGCTTCGGCCACCGCGAGATCGCGATCCGCGTCAACCGGCTGGACACCCCCTGGGGGCGCGACGACGTGGCGGCGGCGGTTGCGGCGGGCCCCGATGCGCTGCTGCTGCCGAAGGTGGAGTCCGCCGCCGAACTCGACGAGCTCGCGGCGCTTGCGGCGCGACACGGCGGGGCGGACATCCCGCTGTGGGCGATGATCGAAACGCCCCGCGGCGTCTTCGCGGCGCCGGAGATCGCGGCCCACCCGCGGCTCGCCGTGCTGGTGATGGGCACCTCGGACCTCGCCAAGGAGCTCAACGCCCGCCATGTGCCCGGCCGCACGCCCTTCCTCTATGCGCTGGAGCGCTGCATGCTGGCCGCGCGGGCGGCCGGGCGCGCGATCCTCGACGGCGTCTTCCTCGATCTCGCGGACGAGGAGGGGCTTGCGGCCGAATGCCGGCAGGGGCGCGAGCTCGGCTTCGACGGCAAGACGCTGATCCACCCGAAGCAGATCGCCGCGGCGAACGCCGCCTTCGCGCCGTCCGCGGCGGAGGTGGAGGAGGCCCGGGCGGTGATCGCGGCCTATGAGGAGGCGCTCGCCGCCGGGCGCGGGGTGGCCGTGCTCAACGGCCGGCTCGTCGAAAATCTCCACGTCGACATGGCGCGCCGGACGCTCGCGCTCCATGACGCGATCACCCGGCGGTGAGCCCCGCGCGGGCTGCCGCCCGCCGCGAAGGCGGGCCGTCTCGACCTGCTGCGGCATGAGAGGGATCTGGTAGCGGAGGAGGGACTCGAACCCCCGACCCACGGATTATGATTCCGCTGCTCTACCAGCTGAGCTACTCCGCCATGCGCGCCGACCGTGCGAACCCCCGGCGCGGCGCGGGAGCCTGATATAGGAGAGCCCGCGTTCTCGTCAAGCGCACCGGCGCATCGCGATGGAGGGTGCGCACGGGCGGATGCCCAACCCTTCCCGCGTCGTGCGCCGGCTCGACCGGCGGCCTTGAAGCCCCCTTCCCGCGTCGTTCGCCGGCTCGACCGGCGAACCCGGCCGACGGTGGAGACAATCCCGGTGCCCCTGATCGGCCCAGCCGCCCGCTGGATCCGCCGATCAAGTCGGCGGATGACGCAGAGAGGGAGCGCCGCAGGCCGCCGGCCATTCTGATCACTGATGACTGACCACTGATGACCGATACGTCGTTCGCCGGCTTGACCGGCGAACCCGGCCGACGGTGGAGACAATCCCGGTGCCCCTGATCGGCCCAGCCGCCCGCTGGATCCGCCGATCAAGTCGGCGGATGACGCAGAGAGGGAGCGCCGCAGGCCGCCGGCCATTCTGATCACTGATGACTGACCACTGATGACCGATACGTCGTTCGCCGGCTTGACCGGCGAACCCGGCCGGCGGTGGAGACAATCCCGGTGCCCCTGATCGGCCCAGCCGCCCGCTGGATCCGCCGATCAAGTCGGCGGATGACGCAGAGAGGGAGCGCCGCAGGCCGCCGGCCATTCTGATCACTGATGACTGACCACTGATGACCGATACGTCGTTCGCCGGCTCGACCGGCGAACCCAACCGGCGGTGGAGACAATCCCGGTGCCCCTGATCGGCCCAGCCGCCCGCTGGATCCGCCGATCAAGTCGGCGGATGACGAGGAAGAGAGAGCGTCACCCGCCGGCCCCATCCCTTCGTCACCCGCCGGCACAATATTCCCTCGTCACCCGCCGGCTTGACCGGCGGGTCCATCTCCTTCTCACGTCACCCGCCGGCTTGACCGGCGGGTCCAGCGGGCGGCGAAGCCGAACCCAGACCTCGGAGCTGCGTTCACCGCCGGCCGGGTTCGCCGGTCGAGCCGGCGAACGACGCGATGGGGGAAGGGCACCCGCCGGCGGCGCACTCCCGGTCACCACGCCCGATGGGCGGGTCCAGCGGAAAGGGAAGCAACCCCGGCGCATGGCGGCTGGATTCGTCGCCTTCGCGGCGGATGACGAAGGGGAAGCTGGAACCGCCGGTCGAGCCGGCGGCGCGCGCGAAGGCCGGCGACGGGGGGCTCCGCCGCCGGCCTCGCATCCGCCACGGGAGGGACCGGTCAGTCGTGGATGCCGAGATGGGCCATCACGCGCAGGCCATGGGCGCAGTGGTCGTGCGGATAGTAGCCGTAGAGCCGGTAATGGGCGATCCAGAAGCGCCAGCGCAGCCACGGCGGCACATCGTAGATCCAGGCCGGCCAGAAGCCGTAGTAGGCGTAGATCCGCCACGGCCACGGATCATACCAGCCGTAGAGCGGGTGGAAGACCGGAAAATACCGGTAGGTCACCACGCCATGGTAAGCCGGGTGGTGATGGTGGTGATGCCGGTGCACGTCGTGGCGGTGATGGCGGATGCGGGCATGCCGCGCCGCATGGGCCTCCCGCACGGCATGATCGTCATCGACCCGGTGCACCGGCGGATGACGGCCGGCCGCGTATTCGTTCTCCACGTGATGGCGGGCGCGCCGGACGTCGCGGCGTTCGGCGATCGCCCGGCGGGTGGCGGCCCGCGCCTCGCGCCGCTCCACGCGCACGCGCGCCACGGCCGCCTCCTTCGCCGCATGCCGGTGCTGTTTGACGACCTTGGCCGGCACGGGCTGCGCGGCCCGCAGATGGTGGCGGTCACCGCCGGCAACGGCCGGATCCCCGCCGAGAAGGAGGGCGCCCGCGATGACGGCGGCGGGCAGCGACAGCCCGGCTCTGGCGGCGGCGCTCCTTGCGGTCGCGATCATGGCAACGCTCCCTTCACCCTGCTTGTCATCATGGCGCGAGTGTAGGGGAGGAGGCGTGAACCGCGCCTGAACGCAAGTTGACCCCGGGATGAACGCCGGCCGCCGGGTGGCGCGATCGGCTACCAGATGGGGCGCACGGGCACGGGCACGGTGCAGATGTCGAGCACGGGACGGGGCCGCACGACCCAGAAGGGATCGTCGCGCCGGCGCTGCGATTCGATGCGCGCGGCGAAGGCGGCGGTATCGGTGCGCATCACGTGGAAGACGGGCCGCTCGTCCTCGGGCAGATCGGCGGCGATCCGCGCGCGCCGGATCCGCAGCTGCGGCCGGTCCGCGGGAATGACCCCGTAGTTCACCTCCCGGTCGCCGCGCGGGGCGGCCTGCACGAAACGCAGCCCCGCGATCACGCGGCCGAGGACGGTGAGATTGCGGTCGAGATGCCGGGGCGCCTCGCCGATGACGATGTAGAACTCGGAGCTCGAGCTGTCGGGGTCGGCATCGCGGGCGAGCGCGAAGGTGCCGGGACAGTGGATCGCCCAGGCGGTGCCGTCCGCACCGTCGCGCCCCACCGCAAGCCCGCGCCAGAAGCCGGTCTCGGGCGCGAAGACCTCGTCGGCCTGGACGGGCGTGAAGGGGTGCGCCGTCCGCGCGGGGAAGGTGAATTCGGCCTTCAGCGTCGGGACCTCGCGATGGGCGGGCGAGCCCTCGCCGATCCCGCCCTGGGCGACGAAATTCTCCACGACGCGGTAGAAACTCAGCCCGTCGTAGAAGCCCCGGCGCACGAGCTCCTTGATGGCCGCCACCGAGTGCGGCGCGATCCCGGGATGGAGCTCGATCGCGACCCGGCCGTTCTCGAGCTCGAGGATCAGCAGATTATCCGGCTCGACCGCGCGCCACAGCGCCGGATCGAAGGCGCCGGCATCCGCCGTCTGCGCCGCCATCGCCGTCGTCCAGCCCGCAAGCCACGCCGCGAGCGCCGCAATGCCGCCGCGCAGAAGATGGCCTTTCATGGCGGTCTGCCCTTCCCCGCGGCTCTCATCAAAGGAGGCTCTCGCAGTCGGCGAAGGCGTCGGCGAGGATGCGTTCGAGCCAGCGGGCATCGGTCTCGTCGAACGCATGGAAGGCCGTGGAGTCGACGTCGAGCACGCCGAGCAGCCGGCCGGCGCGGTTGATCACGGGCACCACGATCTCGGAATTCGAGCGCGAGTCGCAGGCGATGTGGCCCGGAAACTCATGGACGTTGGGCACGATCTGCGTGCGGCGCTCGGCGGCGGCCGTGCCGCACACGCCGCGCCCGAAGGCGATCCTCAGACACCCGGGCGTGCCCCGGTAGGGCCCGACGACGAGGGTGTCGGGATCCGCCGGATCGACGCAGTAGAAGCCGGTCCAGAAGAAATGGTCGAAGGCTTGCGCGAGCAGACAGGCGATCGAGGCCATGCGCGCCACCGGCTGGGGCTCGTCGCCGAGGAGGGATGCGATCTGCGCGGCCACCTCGCGGTAGAGCGCGTCCTTGATCTCGGCGACGCTGCCGCTGCGCTGCGGCGCCTCGTGATGGTGGACGTCCGCCACGCCCGTCTCCTTTCATCCCCGCAGGCGCCGGGGTGCTGGTGGGCCGGGCAGGATTCGAACCTGCGACCAAGCCGTTATGAGCGGCCCGCTCTGACCAGCTGAGCTACCGGCCCCCACGCGCCCGGGACCCGACGCAAATAGGACTTGCCGTCGGGGGCGCAAATCGTCAAGCCTCGGCACGTGTCTGCGGGGCGGACGGAAAGGAAAGGCGCATGTCGATGCGGCAGTTGGGGCTGGTGATGGCGGCGGTCGCGGTCGTGCTCGCGGCGGGGGCCGCGCGCGCGGATGACGTCCCGCCGTTGCCGTTTTCCGGCTTCGAGGCGGTCCCGCTGGACCCGAAGACGCCTGCGCCTGCGGCCGTGCTGGGCTACGCGCCGGGCGCCGAGATCACGCCGGTGGCCGAGACCTACCGCTATCTCGAGGCGCTCGCCGCCGCGCGGCCCGAGCGCGTGCGGCTCATCCGCTACGGCACGAGTCTGGAGGGGCGGCCGCTGATGGCGGTCGCGATCTCGTCCGCCGACAATCTGCGCGGCTTCGACGCCTGGCGGGCGGAGCTCGCCGCCGCGGCCGATCCGCGCCGGGACGGCTGGAAGGACAAGGCGGCGCGCTGGCCGGAGAGCCTCGCCATTCCCGTCTTTCTCATGGGCGCGGTGCACGGGGACGAGATCTCGTCCACCGATGCGCTGCTCGCGGCCGCCTACTATTTCGCCGCCGGCGAGGACGCGCGCGCGCGCCGGATCCGGCAGCAGGCGGTGGTCTTCGTCGTGCCCGTCCAGAACCCGGACGGGCGCGCCCGCTTCGTCCAGCACTGGCGGGAAAGCCGGGGGGCCTGGCCGCTCGACGACCGGTTTGCGGCCGAGCACGACCAGCCCTGGCCGAGGGGGCGCTTCAACCACGACCTCTTCGACCTCAACCGCGACTGGCTGCGCGCAACCCAGCCGGAGATCCGCGGCCTCATCCGCATCATGCGCGAGATCAGGCCGCTTGTTTCCGTCGACTTCCACGAGATGGGCGGGGACGAGACCTATTTCTTCTCGCCCGAGGTCGAGCCGTTCAACCCGCATCTCACCCCCGAGCAGAGGGCGGATCTGGAGATCTTCGGGCGCGCCAACGCGGCCGCCTTCGATGCCCGCGGGCTGCCGTACTTCATCCGCGACGTCTACGACGCCTTCTATCCCGGCTACGGGGCGAGCTGGCCGAGCTATTCGGGCGGCATCGCGATGACCTACGAGCAGGCCAGTCCCCGCGGCCTCGTGTTCCGCCGGCGCGACGGCACGACGCTCACCTATCACGAGGCGGTGATGCAGCATTTTCTCACCGCCGTTTCCACCGCCGACGCGGCGGTGGCCCATCGCAGCACCCTCTGGCGCCACTATCTCGACTACCGCCTGAGCGCGCTGAGCGCCGGGCGCATGGACAGGCTCGCCGCCTACGTGCTGCCGGCGGACGGCGACCGCGACGCGGCGGACCGGCTCGCGCGGCTGCTCGCCTTCCACGGCATCGAGGTCGAGCGGCTCACGCGGCAGACGGACTATTGCGGGCGCAGGCTCGCCGCCGGCGCCTATGTCGTAACCCTGGAGCAGCCCGAGGCGCGGCGCGTGCGGGTGCTGCTGGACCGCCGCATCCCGATGGACCCCGATTTCCTTGCGCGGCAGCAGGCGCGCCGGGTGAAGGGGTTGCCCGACGAGATCTACGATGTCACGGCCTGGTCCCTGCCGCTGATGATGAACGTGGAAACGCTCGCCTGTTCCGAGCCGTGGCATGGCGGCGGCGAGCGGCTTTCCGCCGAGGGGGAGGAGGCGCCGGCCCGGCAGGCGGTGCGGATTGCCGGCGACGTGCGGGCCGTGGTGGTGCCCTGGGGATCGCTTTCCGCCGTCCGGCTGCTCGCCGAGGCGCTCAAGGCCGGGCTCGTGGTGCGCGCGGCGGACGAGGCCTTCACCGCGGCCGGCCGGCGGTTTCCGGCGGGCAGCCTGATCCTGCCGCTCGCCCCGGGCGAGGAGGCGGCGCGCGGCAGGCTGGCCGCGGCTCTCTCGGATACCGGTGCGCCCCATGTGGCGCTTTCCGCCACATGGGTGGACGAGGGCCCGAGCTTCGGTTCGCGCAAGAGCCTCAGTGTCCCGGCTCCGCGGGTCGTGCTCGCCTGGGACCGGCCGACGCAGCCGACCAGCGCCGGCGGCCTGCGCCACATCATCGAGCGGCGGTTCCGCTGGCCGGTGATCCCGGTGCGGGGCGCCCGGCTCGCGGACCTCGATCTTGCGCGCTACGACGTGCTGCTGCTGCCCGACGGCCGCTACGGCGGGACGCTGGACGAGGCCTTCGCCGCGCGCCTGAAGGCGTGGGTGGAAAACGGCGGCGTCGTGGTCGGTTTCGCCGGCGCCCTCGACTGGCTCGCCGCCGAGAATGTCGGGCTTCTGCCAAGCCGGAACGATCTCGCCCGGCCCGAAGGCGAGGGGCAGAAGCCCGAGAAGGGCGAGCGCCCGGATGGCGATGCCGCCATCGCCGACGAGGATGCCTATCGCGCGCGGATCGGCATGGCGGAGCCGCGGCCGCCGCTTGCAGCCGGCGCGCTGATGACCGCGGTGGTGGACGGCGACCACTGGCTCGCGGCGGGGCTCAAGCCCACGGTCCATCCGCTGGCGATGCTGAACCGCATCTGGCGGCCGCTGGCGGTGGACGAAGGGCGCAACGTCATCCGCTACGCCCCGGCCGACCGCCAGCCCGCATCCGGCGTGCTCTGGCCCGATGGCGCCCGGCTTGCGGCCTTCCATCCCTATGCGATGATCGCACGCAAGGGCGCGGGCTTCGTGATCGCGATCACCGAGGATCAGCCGGCGCGCGCCTATCAGGACGGCCTGGACCTTCTGATCGCGAACGCCATCTTCCGCGCGCCCCAGCACAGCGGCCGCCTGCGCTAGACGGGCGCGGCAGGCTGCGCCGGGCGGAGCGGAGGATCCCCGGCGCTCATCTTCGTCACGCGCCGTCGCGCGTTCCCGCGCGCCCGCTGCCCGCCCGGCCGGCGGGCACGCCCTTTTTCGCGTCATCTGCCCGCACCCTCTCTGCGTCGCCCGCCAACATAATTTTTCGTCACCCGCCGACTTGATCGGCGGGTCCGTCCCTCTCCTCGTCACCCGCCGGCTTGACCGGCGGGTCCAGCGGGCGGCGGAGCCAATCCCGGGGGCGGAGGATGCGTTCACCGCCTCATGGGTTCGCCGGTCAAGCCGGCGAACGACGCTTTTGGGAAGTTGTCGCCCGCCGTTGCGAACCCCCAATCGTCACCCGCCGGCTTGACCGGCGGGTCCGTCCCTCTCCTCGTCACCCGCCGGCTTGACCGGCGGGTCCAGTCCCCTTTCTCGTCACCCGCCGGCTTGACCGGCGGGTCCAGCGGAAAGGGAAGCAACCCCAAGCGCCGGGCTCGTCGTGCCTGGCGGCTGGATTCGCCGCTTTCGCGGCGAATGACGAAGAAGAGGGCGTCACCCGCCGGCACCCTCTCTTCGTCACCCGCCGGCTTGACCGGCGGGTCCAGCGGGCGGCGGAGCCAATCCCGGGGGCGGAGGATGCGTTCACCGCCTCATGGGTTCGCCGGTCAAGCCGGCGAACGACGCGATCGGGGAGCGTCACCCGCCGGCTTGACCGGCGGGTCTATATCCCTCTGCTCACCCGCCGGCACTCTCTCTCTGCGTCACCCGCCGGCTTGACCGGCGGGTCCAGCGGGCGGCGGAGCCAATCACCGGCGGGCGGAGGCTGCGTGCACCGTCCGCATGGGTTCGCCGGTCAAGCCGGCGAACGACGCGGGAGGGAGAGGTCACCCGCCGGCGCCTTCTCCGTGCGCAGCAGCCCCCGCCGCGTTCTGACGGGGCGTCGGGGAATGCGTCGGCGCCCGGCTCTTCGGCCGGGCGGGGAGGATGGCGGTTGCGGAACGGGCCGGCTGCTTCTATCTGTCTTGCGCATGGCCATGGGACCGCAGGGGCGGCAGCGGCGATGATCACAAGGCTCATCCGGATCTGGGGCGCGGCCCTCGTGCTCACCGCGGCGGCGGCCGCGGGCGCGGCGGCGGCGGGCGCCGGCGATGCGGTCGCGCCCGACGATCTCGCGCTGGCCGCGATCGATGAGGCGCACACGGACGTCCTCGTCTTCGCGGCCGGGCGCGACGAGCGGGGCGCCGGCGATCCGCTTCTCGCGCTCGTCTTCCGGCCGGAGCCGGGCTGGCACGTCTACTGGATCAATCCGGGCGATTCCGGCCTGCCGCCCAGGGTGACGGCGACGGATCCGGGCGCGCGGCCCGGTGCGCTGCGCTTCCCGATTCCGGAACGCCTGCCGGTCGGTCCCCTCATGAACTACGGCTACGAGGGCGAGACGGCCTTCCTGCTGCCGCTCGCGCTCGCGCCCGATGCGCCGGCAAGGCTGACCCTGCGGCTCGACTGGCTGGTGTGCGCCGAGGTCTGCGTGCCGGAATCGGGAAGCGTGACCATCCCGACGGCCGCGCTCTCGGCCGCCCCTGAGCCGCGGCTCGAGGCGGCGCTCGGCGTCTGGCGCGGGCGGCTGCCCCATGCGCTGCCGGCGGGGCGGGCCGAGGCCGCCTTCACGGAGAAGGATTTCCTGCTCGCGCTCGCGCTGCCGGGGCTCGCGCCCGCCGATCTTGCGGACGCCTACTTCTTCCCCGAGACGGAAGGGGTGCTGAGCTATGCCGCCGCGCAGCGCTGGCGGCTGACGGACGGGCGGCTGCTGCTGGTCGCGCCGCGGGATCTCGCGAACCCGGCGCCGGGGGATGGCGTGCGCGGGCTACTGGTGCTCACGCGTCCGGACGGCGGGGAGGAAGGCTTCGCGCTTAGCGCCGATCTCACCCTCGATCCCGCGCCGGTGCTGGCCGCTCTTGCGGGCGGTGGAGCCGGCGGGGCCGGTGCGCCCGGATTCCTGCTCGCCTTCGCCTTCGCGCTCGTCGGCGGGTTGCTGCTCAACCTCATGCCCTGCGTGTTTCCCGTGCTCTCCATGAAGGCGATGGCGCTGCTCAGGAGCGCCGGCGCGGGCGAGGCGGCGGCGAGACGCGACGGGCTGCTCTATGCGGCGGGAACCGTCGCGGGCTTTCTGCTGCTGGCCGGCGTTCTGCTCGCGCTCAAGGCGGCGGGCGAGGCCGTCGGCTGGGGCTTCCAGCTTCAGGAGCCCTGGGTGATCGCGGCTCTGGCGGTGCTGATGTTTCTCGTCGGCGCCCATTTCATCGGCTGGTGGCGGCTGCCGGCGGGCTGGAGTCTCGTGCCCGCGGGCGGAACCGGCGAGGGGCCGCTCCACAGCCTGTTCACGGGGCTGCTCGCGGCCGTGGTGGCGACGCCCTGCACCGCACCCTTCATGGCCACGGCCGTCGGCGCGGCGGTGGTGATGCCGGCGCCCGAGGCGCTCGCCGTCTTCGCCGGGCTGGGGTTCGGCCTTGCGCTGCCCTATCTCCTCGTCACCCACATCCCGGCCGCCCGCCGGATGCTGCCGAGACCGGGGCCGTGGATGGAGCGGCTGCAGCAGGCGCTCGCCTTTCCCATGTGGCTGACCGCCGTGTGGCTCATCTGGGTGCTGGCCCGGCTTGCGGGCGAGAACGCGGCGGCCTGGCTGATGGCGGCGATCGTGGCGCTGGGCTTTGTGCTGTGGGCCGGGCGCGCGCTCGAGGGGCGGCGGCCGTGGCAGGCGCTGGGACTGGCCGCGGCCTTCGGATTCCTGTGGCTGGCGGCCGGCAGCCCGCAAGCCCCGCCGGGGGAAAGCGCCGGCGCCGTGCCGCCCGCGGCTGCGCAGGGCCGGCCCGCCGAGGCGGCCCTCACCGCACGTCCCTGGTCGCGGGCGGCGGTGGAGGAGGCGCGGGCGGCGGGCCGACCGGTCTTCGTCTATTTCACGGCCGACTGGTGCATCACCTGCAAGGTCAACGAGGCGGTCACCCTGGAGGACGCCGCGGTGCGCCGCGCGCTCGTGGAGCACGGGGTCGCCGTCTTCGTCGCGGACTGGACCCGCCGCGACGCCGCCATCGCCGCCGAGCTGGCACGCCATGGGCGCGACGGCGTCCCCCTCTACCTCTTCTACCGGCCCGGGGCGGCGGAGCCCGAGATCCTGCCGCAGATCCTCACCCCCTCCGATCTGCTGGATCGCCTAGCCGCGCTGCCGGCGCAGAAGACGCCGGCCGCCTGAGCCTTCGTTGGGCTTGCCTTCCGGCGGGCCGCGCGCGGAAAATGCCGGCAGGTTCTTCGCGGGCTTCAAGGAGGGGATGATGATGAGAGCGATCAGCATGGCGTCGTGGCCGGCCGCCCTCGCCACCCTGGCTCTGGCCGCGCTTCTCGCGGCGGCACCGCGCGCACAGGCGCATCCGATGCCGGGCGCACCGGCGCCGGCCTTCACCGCTGCCGACATCGACGGCCGCACCGTGGATCTCGCCGCCTTCAAGGGCCGGATCGTGGTGCTGGAGTGGACCAACCACGAATGCCCCTACACCATCAAGCATTACCGGAGCGGCAACATGCAGCGCCTCCAGCGCGAGGCGACGGAGCGCTTCGGGGCGGTGTGGATCCAGATCGTCTCCTCGGCGCCCGGCAAGCAGGGCTACGTGACGGCGGACGAGGCCCGGCGGCTGAACGCCGAACGTGGCGCCTACGTCACCCATGTGGTGCTGGACCCCGACGGGCGGATCGGCCGTCTCTACCACGCGCGCACGACGCCGCACATGTTCGTGATCGCGCCCGACGGCACGCTCGCCTACATGGGTGCCATCGACGACCGGCCGACCGCTGATGTCGCGGACATCGCAGGTGCCCGCAACTACGTGCGCGCGGCGCTGGAGGCGGTCGCGGCCGGCCGCCCGGTCCCCGAGCCATCGACGCGCCCCTACGGCTGTACCGTCAAATACGCGGACTGAGGCCAGGACCGATCCGGCGGGCCCGCCGGGACGGCCCGGCCGTCTTTTGGCCGAAATCCGGCGCCAACATCGGCTCTTGCGGGATTCGGGGAGCCGGACGCGCGGCCATGCAGCAGAAGCGACGGCACATCGGCGTGGCAGGGATGAGCGGGGTTGTCGCCGCGCTTCTTCTCGCCGCGGCTTTCCGCCCCGCTCACGCCGAGGCGGCAGGCGAGGCGGCCGATCCGCTGCCGGCCGCACTTGCGCCCGTCTGGGAGCGGCTTGCGCCCGCCGTGCCGAGGGATCTGCTCGGCGGCCGGCTGCGCTTCGTGGTCCATGACGCACCGCTTCCGGAGATGCTGTGCGCGGAGGAAGAGGTGGCGCTCCAGCCCGGTGAGGCCACGGAGGGCGCCGAGGTGGATCCGCCCGAGCGCCTCGTCTGCTCGCTGTCGCCGACGCTGCTCGCCGCGCGCGGTCCTGCCGGTGACGGGGCGGCCGCCGGCCGTCGCGAGGACATGCTGCTGGCTGCGCTCGCCCATGCGGCGGTGCATGCGATCGATGCGGTGGAATCGCGCATGGAGCTGGCCGCGCGAAAGGCGAAGGGCCGCAGGCGCCTTGTCGGCCTGTTCAGCTGGGCGGCGCTCATTCTCGGCGGCGGGCCCGGGGACGTGCATCTGGGCCCCGGCACGGCGCCCTGGCTGCGCTTTTACGGAACGAGCCCCGATGAGCGTCCGCCGCCCGACCATCCCGCGGGCGCGCCGGCGGCGAACCTCCACCGCTACGGGGTCGAGCCCGATCCCTGGCTTGCGCATCGCATGAGCCGGGCGCGCATGCCGGTCGAGCGGCTGCTGGCGATCGAGCGGATCGTGGATGCCAAGGCGGCGGTGCTGCTGCTGCGGATCCGCGCGCCGGCGGATGCGCAACTGCTTCTCCATGATTTCCTCGCCCGCTACCGCCTCACCAATCTTCACCGCTGGCCGGGTTTCGACGCGGTGTCGCCCCATGCCCTGCGCGAGGCGGCGGCCCTGCGGGCGCAGGAGGCGACACCCGCTCCGCTGCCGGACCCGGACGCGCGGACCCCTTGAGACGGCGAGGCGAGCGTCAGGCGAGATCGGGCGGGATCTCGGCCAGCGCCTCCTCGACCTCGGCGAAGCTCGGCTGCATGTGGCCCGGAACCGTGCGCCGGCCGATCTCGATCGCGATCTGCGGCGCATTGCCGTGCAGGAAGGACACGAGCACGGCTTTCACCACGTGATACATCTGGTGCTCTTCGGCGAGGATCTGGTGAAAGCGCTGCGCCAGCGGCGAGACCAGCAGGTAGGACAGGAAGATGCCGAGGAAGGTGCCGGTCAGCGCACCGCCGACCAGCCGGCCCAGCACCTCGACCGGCTCGTTGATCGAGGCCATCGTCTTGATGATCCCGAGCACCGCCGCGACGATGCCGATGGCGGGGAAGCCGTCGGCCATGATCTGCAGGGCGTGCTGCGGCTCGTGCGCCTCCTTCTCGTGCTTTTCGATGTCCTTGTCCATCGCGTCTTCCATCTGGTGCGGATCCTCGAAGTTCATCGTCACCATCCGCAGATAATCGGTGATGAAGGCGACCAGATGGTGGTCCGCCGCAAGGCGGGGGAAGTGATTGAAGATCTTGGATTCCTCTGGTTTTTCGATGTGCTGCTCCACGGCCACGACGCCCTTGGTGCGCATCGTCTTGATGAGAACGAAGAGCAGCGAGAGCAGGTCCTTGTAGTCCTGGGCGGTCCACTTGGGGCCCTTGAGGTCCTTGATGATGCCCTGGACGGCGCCCTTGATGACGCCCATCTGGTTGGCGATGATGAAGCCGCCGACCGCGCCGCCGAAGATCACCATCAGCTCGTGCGGCAGGGCGTGCAGGATGATCTCGAACTTGCCGCCCGAGAGGATGAACCCCCCGAACACCATCACGAGCACGACGATGAAGCCGATGATGACGAACATGGCCGGTTCCGCATCCCTCGGCTGATCCGTCCCGCGCCGCACCGGGCGGGCTGCCGCCGATGTGGACCATCCGTCATCGGCCTTAAAATCTGATTAATGCTGCGCGATGCCGCGCCCGTCGCCGGCAGGTCCGCCCCGGTCCCGCAGCCCCGATGCCGGATCCGCCGGAGCGCGCGGAACCGGGGCGTCCACCACAGGCCGGACGTGCGGCTACGGCGTCACGATGAGCCGCGCGAAGGCGTTGATCCCGGCACCCGGCAGCCGCGCACCCACCGGCACGATGCTGTCGCGCACCCGGTTGAAGCCGCCCAGATGCTCCTCGTAGCGGCGGTCGGTGAGGTTTTCTATGCCGGCGACCAGAGAGACGCCGTCCACGACCTCGAGCTCGCCGCGCAGATTGAGGATCGCGTAGCCGCCCGTCGGCAGCTCCCCGTTCGTCGCCGACACGCGCCGCTGCCGCGCGACCAGCCGCGTTTCCGCGATCAGCGCCCAGCCCGCGCTTCGCCAGGCGGCGGCGATGAGCAGCCGGTCGGGGGCGATGCGGTATAGGTTGTCGGCGCGGTCGAGCCGGCGGCCGCGGGTGACGAGGCCCGTGGCCGAAAGCTCGAGATGTTCGCCAAGGCGCAGCGCAGCCCGCAGGTCGGCCCCCCATATCCGCGCGTCCACATTGGAGAAGACGAGCGGCGTGGAATCGCCGTTCGCGGCGCTCACCATCTCGACCGGGCTGTCGATGACCCCGGGGGTCGTGTCGACGGGCAGGGACTGGATGTAGTCGTCGATCCGCTGCCAGAAGAGGCGCGGCGAGACCACGAGCCAGCCGATGTCGAGGTCGAAGCCGCCGTCCACCGCCCACATCTTCTCCGGCTTCAGATCGATGCGCCCGATGTGGTTGTTGCCGTCGGCGAGCCCCGCCGTGATCTCGAGCGGCAGCCAGGCGTAGCGCTCGACATGGATGGGTGCGCGGGTGCGGTGGCCGGCGCCGAAATGGAGGACGAGCGACGGATCGACCTGCCAGCTCGCGCGCAGGACGCTGTCGACGAGGTCGTCGGTGCGGGTGCGATCCGCCGCGTTGAACCGCGTCGCCAGCAGCTTGACGGGCGGCGGCAGGATGGCGCTGACCGCGACCTCGCCCGCGCTCGTGCGCACATGGTTCCAGCGCAGCCCCCACTGCAGCTCCAGCCGGTCCGTCGGCATGAGCAGAAGCTCCGTCCAGAAGGAGTGCCGGCGGCTGCGCGCGTCATGGAAATTGCGGACGAAGAAGCCCGGGCTGTTCGGATTGGTGACGTCGAGATCGTGATCCGTCGCCATCCCGTCCGCGCCGAAGGTCACCGTCGGCAGCCAGGCGAGACCCGTCGTGACCGCGGCCTTGAGGCCGTATCCGAGGCTCCAGGATTCGACCGGTACCAGCCGGAAGGCCGCCGGCACGGGCGGGGGCGTACGCATCGAGAAATTGTCCATCTCATGCCGCACCCGCTGCCCGAACAGGCGCGTCTCGAGCCTCACGCGTCCGATGGTCGCGCTGTAGCGCGCGCCCGCAAGATGGGTGCGGAAGAGACGGACATCGAGGGGCAGCGCCGGCGTGCCCGCTTCGCTGTGGTGGTAGCGGTAGTCGAGGGCGAGCTCGTCGTCCTCCCTCGGCCGCACGCCCAGCCCGAGACCGACCTCGGTGCGCCGGTAGGCGGTGTCCGCCAGCCGCCCGCCCGGGACCCGGAGGTCGTCGCCGTCCTCGAAGGCGCCCAGCACATGGGCGCGCAGGCGCCGCCCCTGCCAGCCGGCGATGCCGCCGAAGGACACGCCGTCCTCCGCCGTGCGCCAGGCCGCGCTCGCATCAAGGATGGTGGAGGCTTCGTCACCCTCCCGGAACCGGCTCGATTTCAGGACCGCCTCGATCGGGGCGTTGAGTCCGACGCCCGCGCTCACCGGCGCGATGCCCCGGCGCAGCACGATGCGCTCGACGAGCGGACCCGGCACATAGTGCAGCGGCGGGTCCATCAGATTGGGCCCGCCCGGCACCAGCGGCACGCCGTCCACCCGCACGCCGAGCCGGATGTCGGTCAGGCCGCGGTACCAGGTCTGGCCGGTGAGGGGGCCGATGCGGGCGAAGTCCGCCCCCGGCAGCGCCCGCAGCAGGGCGGCGCTGTCGGCGGCCGCGGTGCTGGAAACCGTCGGCCGCTGATGCGTCACCTCCTGGGCGATGGGCCGGCCGGTGACGAGAATCTCCTCGATCGGCGGGGCATCCGCCGCATCCTCCCCGGCGATGCCCGGCGCCGGCACGGCGGCGAGGGCGCAGATGCCGGCAAACGGCAGGATCCGCAGACGGTCCGCCGCGCAAGGCGAATGGAAACGTCGCGTCATGTGAACACGCCTTTCGTATCGTCACAATCTGATATGCGATTGGCCGCAAGCGACGGACTTCGGGTGCCCGCGGCCGGTGATGGCGGCCGGGCAAAGGCGCTCGCGCGGCCTCACGCGCCACGGCTTGTCGCCGCGCGGAATCGGTGCGCGCGGCGGCCGGATATCCGTCGCGGAGGGATCAGATCACGGGAGGAGCGCGGGGCGTCTGCGGCCGGGCCAGCGGCGCGGAGAGGTCCGAGCGGGTGTCCGCAACCACCCGCGCCGGCGCCGCCGTGAGGGCAGACGCCTCAAGCAGAAGATCGATGAACGCACCGGCGCCGCAGGAGGCCGAGGGCAGGCGGCATCCGCCGCCGCAGGCTCCCGCGCACATCCCGCCGATGCAGCAGCCGCAGCCGAGCCCGCCACCATGGCCGGCCTGGCCGGCATCGCGATGCGCGGCCCCGGCCGAGGCGAGATGTCCGCCGGCATGGGCCTCATGCGCACCGGCGGTCGGCTGCGCCCCCGCGGGCAGCTGCGCCGCCGCGCGGTGGTGGATGCAGGGCGCGGCACCCGGCGGTGACAGCAGCGCGTAGAGGAAGACCGCGGCCAGAAGCCGCGCCACATCCGCCCGCCAGCGCCGCATCCAGCTCATGGATCGTGCCCCGTGCGCGCCGCCGCCTCCTCCGGCATCGCCTGCGCCCGGCGCACCGGAGTCGAAACATTCCGTTGCAACACTACCATCGCCCGCACCGCGGCCGCAAGCCCCGGATGCGCACGCCCGCCGCCGGCTCTTCGGCGCGCATGCGGCCTACAGCCCGCCGAAGCGCGCAAAAAAGCCGTCATTCGGCCGGTCCTTGAGCCGGTCGAGGCGGATGCCGCGCAAAACCCAGTTCTGGGCGGGCAGCGCGAGCAGGCGGTAGAGGTCGCGCGCAAGCAGCGCCGCCTCGCGGCCCGGCCAGTCCTCCGGAAGCAGCGCCAGCGGCAGGGCCGGGTCCTTGAGAAGGATGCGCCGGTATTCGTGGATCAGCAGGGTGCGCAGCACGAAGGCCTGCTGGCCGCCGATCTCGCCGCCGCGCCGTCCGAGCGCCTGCAGATGCGGGCGGAAGCGGGCGACGAATTCGCGGTAGAGACCGGCGAGCGATTCGAGCGCCCAGAAGCGGGCGACGATGCGGCCCACGCGTGCCGGCGGCAGGGCGGAGAGGTCCTGGCCTTCGAGCAGCAGCACCTCGCCGGCAAGATCGAGATCGCTGACGATGCTGCGCAGGGCCGTCGACTGGCGGGCGCTCGGATGGATGAGGAGATGCCGGCCGGCGGCGGCGAACCCCGTCCATCCCGCCGCCTTGACGAGCCTTTCGCGCCGCGCCGGCGCCATGTCGGGCGAGAGGATCGCGACGCTCCAGCGTCCGTCCCACTGCGTCTCGGGAAGCGCGTAGATGCGCTGGGCGGCGAACAGAAAGGAGTGCAGCCCGTGCTCGGTGAGGCGGTAGAAGCTCTCGCGCCCGACGCGCTCGGCATCGAGCCAGCCGTCGGCCCTGAGGCGGAAGACGGCCGTGCGGGCCAGCCGCTCGGAGACGCCGAAGGGGCGCGTGAGGCGGATCAGGTCCTTGAGCCAGATGCCGCCGCCGATGGGCAGCAGCGCATCGCCGAAGATGGTGGCGATCAGCGCCTTCGCCCGCGGCCGCAATCCCCCGACGAAGGCGCGCAGATCGGCCTCCGCGGCCGGATCCTCGGGCCCCGCCGTCGTCCCGCGCCTTGCGGCAGGGCTTTGCAGCCTTGCGCGTTCGCCTCGCATCCGCACGCCTCCCGCAGCTCGCCTTGCCGGCCGCCGCGGCGGCCCGTCCCTTCTCAGCGGCCCGTGAACCGGGGCTTGCGCTTTTCGAGGAAGGCCGCGACGCCCTCCCGGTAATCGGCGCTCGCGCCGGCCGCGCGCTGCAGATCCCGCTCGAGATCGAGCTGGGCATCCAGCCCCTGTTCGCAGGCCGTCCGGATCGCCCGCTTGATCCTGGCGTAGCCGGCCGTCGGACCTTGCGCGAGCCGGCGCGCGAGCGCCAGCGCCTCCTCCATCAGCCGCTCGTCATCGACGGCCCGCCAGATGAGCCCCCAGGATTCGGCCTGTTCCGCCGGCAGCGGGTCGCCCGTGAGCGCGAGTCCCAGCGCGCGCGCAAGGCCGACGTGGCGCGGCAGATGCCAGCTTCCGCCCGAATCGGGGACGAGACCGAGATTGCAGAAGGGCTCGATGAACCTGGCCGAGCGCGCGGCGAGCACGATGTCGCAGGCGAGCGCGATGTTGGCGCCCGCACCGGCGGCGACCCCGTTCACCGCCGCGATCACCGGAAATGCTGCATTCACCAGCCGACGCACGAGCGGGTTGTAACGCTTTTCCAGGGATTCGCCGAGATCGGGCGCCGACTCGCCCGGCTTGACCGCGCGGTCCGAGAGGTCCTGGCCCGCGCAGAAGCCGCGCCCGGCGCCGGTGATCACCAGCGCGCGCGCCGGCCGCGTCTCCACCTCGTCGAGCAGCGCCACAAGCCGCTCGTGCATGGCGACGGTGAAGGCGTTCAGCCGCTCCGGCCGGTTGAGCGTGATGATCGCGAGATCGGGAACCTCTCCGTCCCAGGAAAGAAGGGCGGGGGCGTCGTCCTGTCGGGCAGTCTCGTCCACGGCCGTCTCCTTGCGTCCGATCCGCCGCAGCTCGCGTGCGGCATGCACTCCCTCTCCGCCGACCGGTACCGGCCGGCGCCCGTCTCGATTCCGGCCTTACCTGATACACCGGAACGCGACAAGACCATGTTCCGGTGATCCGATGCGCGCAATCCCGTCCGAGGCGCGCGTCACCGGTCATTGGTCCCCGGTCGCCGGGCGCGGTGTGCAGACGGGCGGGGGATGATAGGGGCGCGCCGGCGGGTGACGGGTAGATGCGAGCCCGGCGGGTGACAGCATTCTTCCGCGTCATTCGCCGCGAAAGCGGCGAATCCAGCCGCGGGGAGCGAGAGCGCCCGATGGTCGATGTTGCCCCGCTTGCCGCTGGATCCGCCGATCAAGTCGGCGGATGACGAGGGGGGGACTGGATGCGCCGGTCACGCCGGCGGGTGCCGATGGGGGCGCGCCGGCTGGTGACGGGAAGATGCGACCCCGGCGGGTGACAGCATTCTTCCGCGTCATTCGCCGCGAAAGCGGCGAATCCAGCCGCAAGGAGTGAGAGCGCCCGACGGCCGATGTTGCCCCGCTTTCGTATGGATCCGCCGATCAAGTCGGCGGATGACGAGGGGGGGACTGGATGCGCCGGTCACGCCGGCGGGTGCCGATGGGGGCGCGCCGGCGGGCGACGGGAAGATGCGACCCCGGCGGGTGACAGCATTTTTCCGCGTCATTCGCCGCGAAAGCGGCGAATCCAGCCGCGGGGAGCGAGAGCGCCCGACGGCCGCTGTTGCCCCGCTTGCCGCTGGATCCGCCGATCAAGTCGGCGGATGACGAGAAAGAGTGCGCACCCGAGGGTGAGCCTCCCTCTCACGTCGTTCGCCGGCTTGACCGGCGAACCCATGGCGGTTGTCGCATCCCCGACGAAAGAGGCCGTCTTCACCTTCGGCCGGACCCGCCGGTCAAGCCGGCGGATGACGAGGAGGAGGCCGGACCCGCCGGTCAAGCCGGCGGATGACGAGGGAGCGCGACGGGTGGTTCACGAAAAATGATACGCATGTGATGCGCTATATGTTTTAAGTGTGATATAAAATTCTTGCGCCGGCCGCCGCAAAGGGTTAAGAATCCGTCCGTGGCGTGGCGCCCGGAAGGCGGCTGCGGGGCGGCGCGGGCCGCGCGGAAAAACGGCCGCCGACGGAGGCGCCGCGGACGGGGCGGCGGAAAGGCCCCGCAAACTGCGGGCAGGCGGGAGGAGCGACGGATCCATGCTTGAGATCGCAAATTATATTGCAGGCAGCTGGCAGGCGCCGGCCGAGGCGGGCAGGCGGGTCATGCGGCATGCGGCCACCGGCGAGGAGATCGCGGTCTGCTCGGCCGCCGGTGTGGATTTCGCGGCCGCGCACGCCCATGCGCGCGAGGTGGGCGGCCCCAATCTGAGGCGGCTCACCTTTCATCAGCGCGCACGCATGATCAAGGAGCTCGCGCTCTTTCTGAACGGGCACAAGGACGCGCTTTATGCCCTCAACGGCGCGACGGGTGCCACCCGCAAGGACGGCTGGTTCGACATCGACGGCGGCATCCAGACGCTGTTCGTCCATGCCTCGAAGGGCCGGCGCGAGCTGCCGGACAAGCGCATCGCCATCGACGGCGCCATCGAGCGCACCTCGCGCGAAGGCAGCTTCCTCGGCCAGCATGTGCATGTGCCGCGGCCCGGTGTCGCCGTGCAGATCAACGCCTTCAACTTCCCCGTCTGGGGCATGCTGGAGAAGCTCGCCCCCCAGATCATCGCCGGCCTGCCGGTGATCATCAAGCCCGCGACCCCGACCGCCTTTCTCGCCCACCGCTGCTTCGAACTCATCATCGAAAGCGGCATCCTGCCCGAGGGAGCCGTCCAGTTCGTGGCCGGCGGGCTGGGCGATCTGCTGGACCGGCTGGACTGCCAGGACGTCGTCGCCTTCACCGGCTCGGCCGCGACCGCACGCCAGCTGCGCGCCCACCCGCATCTGCTGGAGGCCGGCGTGCCGGTGCTGGCGGAGACCGATTCGCTCAACGCCGCGGTGCTGGCGCCCGATGCGGAACCGGGCACGCCGGAATTCGACATCTTCGTGAAAGAGGTCGTGCGCGAGATCACGGTGAAGGCCGGGCAGAAGTGCACGGCGGTGCGCCGGGCGCTGGTGCCGGCCGCGCATCTGGAGGCCGCGCGCGCGGCGATCGTGGCACGTCTTGAGAAGGTCGTCGTCGGCCATCCCGACAGCGAGAAGGCCACCATGGGTGCGCTGGTGGGGCTCTCCCAGCGCGAGGAGGTGCGCGAGAACGTCCGCCGGCTGATGGAGGAGGCCGAGATCGTCTTCGGCGATCCCGACCATGTGGAGGTGGTGGATGCCGATCCCGAGCACGGCGCCTTCATGAGCCCGATCCTGCTTCAGGTGGCGGACGGGCTGAAGGCCGAGCGCATCCACGAGACGGAGGCCTTCGGGCCGGTGGCGACCCTCGTGCCCTACCGCGATCTCGACGAGGCGGCGGCCATCGTCAACCGCGGCGGCGGCTCGCTGGTCTCCTCGCTCTTCACCTTCTCGGGCGATACCGCGCGCGAGATGGTGGAGCGGATCGGACCCTTCAACGGCCGGCTCTACATCGTCAACCGCGACAGCGCGAAGGAGGCCACCGGCCACGGCTCGCCGCTGCCGCATCTCGTCCACGGCGGGCCGGGGCGCGCCGGCGGCAGCGAGGAGCTGGGCGGCGTGCGCGCCGTCTTCCACTACATGCAGCGCACGGCCATCCAGGGCAGCCCGGATATCCTCACCGCCGTCACGGGGCGCTGGGTGCCCGGCGCGCGGCGGATCACGGACCGCGCGCATCCGTTCACCCGCGATTTCGACAGCCTCGAGATCGGCGAGACCGTGGTGACCCCCGAGCGCGAGGTCACGCTCGCCGACATCGAGCATTTCGCGGAATTCACCGGTGACACCTTCTACGCCCACATGGACGAGGAGGCGGCCAGGGCCAACCCCTTCTTCGACGGGCGCGTGGCCCACGGCTATCTGCTGCTGTCCTTCGCGGCCGGGCTGTTCGTCGAGCCCAGCCCCGGTCCCGTGCTGGCGAATACGGGGCTCGACGGCCTGCGCTTCATGAAGCCCGTCTATCCGGGCACGCGGATCCATGTGGAGCTCACCGTCAAGGACAAGACCCCGCGCAACGAGGAATACGGCGAGGTGCGCTGGCATGTGCGGATCGTCGACGATGCGGGAGAGACCTGCGCCGAATACGAGCTGCTGACCATGAACGCCCGGCGTGCGGCCCTCGAAAAGGCGGCGGAGTAGATTATTTCGCAGCGGCAATGGCCTGACAGGAAAACCTGAGAAAGGACATCAGGACACATGAGCGTGCGGGACGCCTATCTGTGTGACGGCATTCGAACGCCGATCGGCCGCTACGGCGGGGCGCTGGCGGGCGTGCGGGCGGATGATCTGGCCGCCCATCCCATCAGGGTGCTCATGGAGCGCAACGCGGATGTGGACTGGGCGGCGCTGGACGACGTCATCTACGGCTGCGCCAACCAGGCGGGCGAGGACAACCGCAATGTCGCGCGCATGGCGGCGCTGATCGCGGGCCTGCCCACCGACGTGCCGGGGGTGACGGTGAACCGGCTGTGCGGCTCCTCGCTGGAGGCGGTGCTGCTCGCCGCCCGCGCCATCCGGCTCGGCGAGATGGATCTCGTGATCGCGGGCGGGGTCGAGAGCATGTCGCGCGCGCCCTTCGTGATGCCGAAGGCCGAGACCGCCTTCTCGCGCAAGGCCGAGATCTACGACACGACCATCGGCTGGCGCTTCGTCAATCCCCTGATCGAGCGCCAGTACGGCATCGATTCCATGCCCGAGACGGCCGAAAACGTCGCCGAGGAATTCGGGATCTCGCGCGAGGACCAGGACGCCTTCGCGCTGCGCTCCCAGCAGCGGGCGGCGGCCGCCATGGAACGCGGTCGGCTGGCGAAGGAGATCGCGCCGGTCACGATCCCGCAGCGCAGGGGCGATCCCGTCGTCGTGGACCGCGACGAGCATCCGCGCCCGGACACGACGCTGGAAAAGCTCGCGAAACTGCCGACTCCCTTCCGGGCGAACGGCACGGTGACCGCCGGCAACGCCTCCGGCGTCAATGACGGCGCGGCGGCCCTGCTGGTGGCGAGCGGCGAGGCGGTCAAGCGCTTCGGCCTGAAGCCCGTCGCCCGCATCGTCGGCGGCGCGGTGGCCGGCGTGGAGCCGCGGATCATGGGCATCGGCCCGGCGCCTGCGACGAAGAAGCTGATGGCGCGTCTCGGCCTCAGGATCGAGGACTTCGATGTCATCGAGCTGAACGAGGCCTTCGCCGCCCAGTCGCTTGCGGTGCTGCGCATGCTCGGGCTGCCCGATGACGCGCCGCATGTGAACCCGAACGGCGGCGCGATCGCCCTGGGGCACCCCTTGGGCATGTCGGGCGCGCGGCTGGTGCTGACCGCCATGCGCGAGCTGGAGGAACGGGAAGACGCGCGGCTTGCGCTGTGCACCATGTGCATCGGCGTCGGCCAAGGTATCGCTGCCGTGATCGAAAAGATCTGAGTGGTGGCCGTGATGCGGAAGATGCGTGCGGAGGAGAGGTGATGGACACTCAGCCCCTGACACGGACGAAGCGGACACCCGTGCCGGACAACCCGCTCGGCGAGAAGATCCAGTTCGCCTCGCGCGACGAGATCGCCGATCTCCAGCGCCGGCGGCTCAAATGGACGCTGCGGCACGCCTATGAGAACGTGCCGCACTACCGCCGCGCCTTCGACGAGGCCGGCGTGCATCCGGACGACTTCCGGGACCTGCCGGATCTTGCGAAATTTCCGTTCACGACCAAGGATACGCTTCGCGATCACTACCCCTTCGGCCTGTTCGCCGTGCCGCGGGAGGAGGTGGTGCGCATCCACGCCTCATCCGGCACGACCGGCAAGCCCACCGTCGTCGGCTACACGAAGAGCGACATCGCCTTCTGGGCGCGGGCGGTGGCCCGCTCGATCCAGGCCGCCGGCGGCCGGCCGGGCGACATCGTTCATGTCGCCTACGGCTATGGCCTGTTCACCGGCGGGCTGGGGGCCCATTACGGCGCCGAGCATCTGGGCTGCACCGTGGTGCCGATGTCCGGCGGCCAGACGAAGCGGCAGGTGGAGCTGATCTGCGACTTCAAGCCCCGGATCATCATGGTCACCCCGAGCTACCTGCTTGCGATCGCGGACGAATTCGTCCGCCAGGGGCTCGATCCGCGCGAATCCTCGCTCGAGATCGGCATCCTGGGGGCCGAGCCCTGGTCGGAGGAGATGCGGCGCGAGATCGAGGAGACTCTCGGCATCGATGCCCTCGACATCTACGGCCTGTCCGAGGTGATGGGGCCCGGTGTCGCCCAGGAATGCATCGAGACCAAGGACGGGCTGACCGTCTGGGAGGACATGTTCTACCCGGAGATCATCGATCCCGAGACCGGCGAGGTGCTGCCCGACGGCGAGCGCGGCGAGCTGGTGTTCACCTCGCTCGTCAAGGAGGCGCTGCCGATCATCCGCTACCGCACCCGCGATCTGACGCGGCTGCTGCCCGGCACCGCGCGCGCCATGCGCCGGATCGAGAAGATCCTCGGCCGCTCGGACGACATGCTGATCATCCACGGGGTCAACGTCTTCCCATCCCAGATCGAGGAGCTGGTCTGCGCGGAACCCAGGCTTGCGCCGCATTTCGAGCTGGTGGTGACGAAGGAGGGGCGCCTCGATCAGCTGACCGTGCGGGTGGAGGCGGCGCGCGCGTCGGCCGACGAGGAGAGCCGTGCGGCAGTCGCCCGGGATCTCAGGAAGAACATCAAGGCGGTGGTCGGCATCAACACCCGGGTGGTGGTCGAAGAGCCCGGCGCGCTTCCGCGCAGCGAGGGCAAGGCCAGGCGGATCATCGACAAGCGCAAGGAGGGATGAATCGGGCGCCGGGACGCCGGCACCAGGAAAGGAGCGAGCGCGATGTACACGACGGATCTGCGCACCGAGGAGGAAAAGCGCCGCGCGGCGATGCGCGAGCAGGCGATCCAGGAGGATCCGGAAAAGCTCAGGGCCTTCGAGGAGCGGATCGCGCGCGACGAGTTCATCGAGCCGAAGGACTGGATGCCCGAGGCCTACCGCCGCACGCTGATCCGCCAGATCAGCCAGCACGCCCATTCCGAGATCATCGGCATGCTGCCCGAGGGCAACTGGATCACGCGCGCGCCCAATCTCCGGCGCAAGCTGATCCTGCTCGCCAAGGTCCAGGACGAGGCCGGCCACGGGCTCTATCTGTATTCGGCGGCCGAGACGCTCGGCGTCTCGCGCGAGGAGATGATCGCTCAGCTTCATGCGCGCAAGGCGAAATATTCCTCGATCTTCAACTATCCGACGCTCACCTGGGCGGATGTCGCGGCCATCGGCTGGCTGGTGGACGGCGCGGCGATCACCAACCAGATCCCGCTGTGCCGCTGCTCCTACGGCCCCTATGCGCGGGCGATGCAGCGCATCTGCAAGGAGGAGAGCTTCCACCAGCGTCAGGGCTACGAGGCGATGGCGGCGCTGATGGCCGGCTCGCCCGAGCAGCGGCGCATGGCCCAGGATGCGATGGACCGCTGGTGGTGGCCGGCGCTGATGATGTTCGGCCCGCCGGACAGCGAGTCCGTGCATTCGGCCCAGAGCATGAAGTGGAAGATCAAGCGCTACTCGAACGACGAGCTCAGACAGCGCTTCATCGATGCGACGGTGCCGCAGGCCCACGCCATCGGGCTCAAGGTGCCGGACCCCGACCTCAAATACAATGAAAAGACGGGCCACTGGGAGATCGGCCCCATCAACTGGGACGAGTTCTGGGCGGTCGTCCAGGGTGACGGGCACTGCAACGACGACCGGCTCGATACGCGCGTGCGGGCCTGGGAGGAGGGCGCCTGGGTGCGCGAGGCGGCGGAAGCCCATGCCGCCAAGCATGCCGCGCGCCGGGCGGCCTGACGGTCACGCAAACAGGGAGAGCAAGGCCATGTCACGCGACGACTGGGAACTCTACGAGATCTTCATCCGCACGGCCCGCGGGCTGGCGCACCGGCATGTGGGCTCGGTGCATGCCGCCGATCCCGAGATGGCGATCGAGGTGGCACGCGACATCTACACCCGCCGCAACGAGGGGGTGAGCATCTGGGCGGTGCCGTCGAAGGCGATCACGGCCTCCGACCCGGACGAGGCGGATGCCCTCTTCGAGCCGGCGAAGGACAAGATCTACCGGCATCCGACCTTCTACAAGATCCCCGAAGGCGTGGAGAACATCTGATGGCCACGGCAGCAGCGGAAAAACTGGCGAAGCCCGAGACGGCCGATCTCGCCGCCCTGGCCATGCGGCTGGGTGATGACGCGCTGGTGCTCGGGCAGCGCTACTCGGAATGGGTGGGCCATGCGCCGGCGCTGGAGCTCGAGATGGCGGTCAGCAATCTCGCCCTCGATCTCATCGGCGAGGCGCAGCTGTGGCTCGATCTCGCCGCCCGCCTCGAGGGCCGCGGGCGTGACGCCGACAAGCTCGCCTATCTGCGCGACGTGCTGGATTTCACCAATCTTCTCATCGTCGAGCAGCCGAACCACGACTGGGCCTATACGGTGCTGCGGCACTATCTCTATTCCGTCTATCACCGGCTTCTCGTCGAGGGGCTTGCGCGCGCGCCGGAGCCGGCGTTTGCGGAGATCGCCGCCAAGGTGCTTCCCGAAGTCCGCTACCATGTGAAGTTCGCGCATTCCTGGGTGCTGAGGCTCGGCGACGGCACCGAGGAAAGTCACCGGCGGCTGCAGGCGGCGCTGGATCGCCTCTGGCGCTTTACCGGCGAGATGTTCGTGGACGACGAGCTCACCACGCGGCTCGAGGCGGCGGGATTTGCGCCGCTCGCCTCGGGGCTGAAGGCGGCGTGGGAGGAGGAGGTCGGCGCCACCTTTAAGGAGGCCGGCGTCACCCCGCCGCAGCCGAAGCAGATGATCACCGGCGGCCGCATCGGCCATCACGGCGAGCATCTGGGCCATCTGCTGGCCGAGCTGCAGTTCCTGCAGCGGGCCTATCCGGGGCTCGAGTGGTAGGGGCGGCCGGCAAGGCCGGGCCGGAGGACATCGTCATGGCTGCCGCGACGGGAACCGGAACGGGAGGCAAGGCGGCGGCCGCGGCCGGCGATGCGGCCGCGCGGGTGCGGGCCGTGCTCGAGACCGTCATGGACCCGGAAATCCCCGTGGTCTCGATCGTCGATCTCGGCATGCTGCGCCGGGTGGAGCAGGGTGCGGACGGCGTGATCGAGGTGGTGCTGTCACCCACCTACACGGGCTGTCCGGCCACCGACGTCATCCGCCGGCTGGTGGAGGAAGCCCTGGATGAGGCGGGAATCCGGCCGGTGCGGGTGCGCTACGAGCTCTCGCCGCCCTGGTCGACCGACTGGATCAGCGAGGAGGGCCGGCGCAAGCTTGCGGAATACGGCATCGCGCCGCCCGCGCTGAAGGAGCGCGCGGATGCGCCGGTGGCCTGTCCGCGCTGCGGCTCGGAGCAGACCGAGCTCGTGAGCGCCTTCGGCTCCACGCCCTGCAAGGCCCTGAGGCGCTGTCTTTCCTGCCTCGAGCCCTTCGAGCATTTCAAATGTCACTGATGGAAAGAATGCGCGGGAAAGAGACGGACCGCCCCGATATCCTGGTGTCCGCGGGCTGAGGCGGCCGGCTTTCCCGATCCGGGAGAAACGCTCATGCGCAAGTATCATCCGCTGACCGTCGCATCTCTCGAGAAGGCGGCCGAGGATGCCGTGCTGATCCGCTTTGCGGTGCCGGAGGAGCTGAAGGCGATCTTCCGCCACAAGCCGGGCCAGCATCTGGGCATCCGCGCCGTCGTCGACGGCGAGGAGCTGCGGCGCACCTACTCCATCTGCACCCTGCCGGAGGAGGGCGATCCCGCCGTCGTCGTGCGCGAGGTGCCGGGCGGGCGCTTTTCCACCTTCGCCAACCGCAAGCTCAAGGCCGGCGACGTGCTGGAGGTGATGCCGCCGGTCGGCCACTTCGTCGTCGAGCCCGACCCCGCGGCCCGGCGCCATCACGTCGCCTTCGTGGCGGGAAGCGGGATCACGCCGGTGATGGCGATCCTGAAGGCCGTCTTGCGCCATGAGCCGCAAAGCCGGTTCACGCTGTTTTACGGCAACCGCACGCGCGAGACGATGATCTTCCACAAGGAGCTGTTCGATCTGAAGAACCGTTACATGGACCGCTTCGCGCTGCATCCCTTCTTCTCGCGCGAGGAGCAGGAGATCGCCTTCATGAACGGCCGGCTGGATGCGGAGAAGGTCCGCACCATCACCGCCCGCCTGCTGCCGGTCGAGGAGATGGACGCCGTCTATGTCTGCGGGCCCGGCGACATGATCGATACCGTCGGCGCCGTGCTGAAGGATCAGGGGCTGCCCGCCGAGCGCCTTCACAGCGAGCGCTTCCTCACCTCCGAGGAGGCGCTGCGCATCGCGGCCGCCGCCCGCGAGCGGGAGAAGGATCGGGCGGCGAAGGCGACGATCACCGTGCGTCTCGACGGGGTCACCCGCGAGGTGGCCTTCGAGCCGGGTCAGGGCACGATCCTGGAGGTGCTGGAGGCGGCCGGGATCGAGGCGCCGTTCTCCTGCCGGGGCGGCGTGTGCACCACCTGCCGCGCGAAGGTGCTTGAAGGCAGCGCCGAGATGGCGATCAACTACGGGCTGGAGGAGGCCGAGGTGAAGAAGGGCTACATCCTCACCTGCCAGGCGGTGCCCACGAGCGAGAAGCTTGCCATCAGCTTCGACGAATAGCGGGCCGCTGGCCGTGCCGGGCGGTCCGGCTGAGGCAAGGGAGGAGACGGATGTTCAAGCTGATCGTGCTCTACGACCACCCCGACGACGAGGAGGCGTTTCTCAAATACTATCGCGAGGTCCACACCCCGCTCGTGCGCAAAGTGCCGGGACTCGAGCGCCTCGTGGTCAACCGCGTGGTGGGCGATCCGATGGGCGGCCGGCCGCGCTTCTTTCTGGTCGCCGAGATGCACTTCAAGGACCGCGCCGCCTTCGAGGCCGCGGCCGCGACCCCCGAGTTCCGGGCGACCGGCAAGGATGTGGCCAATTTCGCCGCCGGCAAGGTCACCCTTCTGCTGGCGGAGGAAGCCGCCGTCTGAATCGCCCGGCCCGCGGCACGGGCATTCCTCCCGCCCGCGTCGGGTAGAGGGGTGCCCACGGGTTCCCCGGCCTCGCGCGGCGCGCCCGTATCAGCCCAGGGCGTGGCGCGTGCGCACGATCTGCCACCCGCGGCGCCAGAGATAGCGCAGCGGCGCAGAAAGCATGTGCACGAGGCGCGTGAACGGGAAGACGAGAAAGATCGTCAGCCCGAGGATGAGATGCGCCTTGAACACCCAGTGCGCGTCCTGCACCAGGGTCCAGGCGTCCGTGCGGAAGGTGAAGATGCCCTGGGCCCAGGCCATGAACCGCAGCATCTCCCCGCCATCGAGATGCTGAGCCGAGACGGGTATCGTGCCAAGCCCCAGTGCGAGCTGCAGCCAGAGCAGCACGAGAATGGCGATGTCGCCGAAGCTCGACGTCCGGCGGATGCGGGGGTCGAACAGCCTGCGGTGAAGCAGCAGAGTGGCGCCGAGGAAGGCCAGGGCTCCCGCCACGCCGCCCACCACGATCGCCATGATCTGTTTTGCGCCATGGCTGATGTCGATGAACTCGAACACCCGGATCGGCGTCAGCAGGCCGACGAGGTGGCCGATGAAGACCACCAGCACGCCGGCGTGGAACAGCACCGATCCGGCGATGAGCTGGCGGCGGCGCAGCAATTGGCTCGAGCCGGACCGCCAGGAGTAGGGCGCGCAGTCGTAGCGCAGGATCGATCCCAGGATCAGCACGCTGAGTGCAATGTAGGGATAGATTCCGAAGAAGAAGCCGTCGAAGATGTGCGCACTCATGGTTCCGTTCCTTACGCCTGTCCTGCCGGGTCAGCCCGGGGTTCCTGCAGCGCGCGGCAGGCCGCTTGCGGCACAGCCGCCGGTGCCGAAGGTCACCGGTTGCTCCTCCCACTCGCGATCCAGTGCGGCGAGATCGCCGGGATCGGGAGCGTCGGCGGTCGCAAGTTCGGGCATGGCGATCCGCCCGCCCGCGATCGCCACGAGTGCCTGGAAGACCGCCGCATAGGGGCTTTTCCGTTCCGCCAGGCGATCGGCCAGCGCGCCCAGGATGTGGGTCGTCTGCAAGAGAAGGTCGCGCGCCTCATCGCGCGGGCGCAGCGCAAGAAACTCCAGGAACACGGGCAGGTGGTCAGGGAGCTCCCGCGTCGCCGGCGCGAACCCGTGCCGTTCATACAGCGCCAAAAGGTCCACCATGGCCTGGCCGCGGTCCCGCGCCTCGCCGTGCACATGCTCGAAGAGATCGAGACTGAGCGCGCGCGACCGGTCGAACAGCCGCACGTATTCCTCTTCGCAATCGAGCTGCTCGCGCTGCCTGAGCATATCGACGAGACGCAGCAGATCCGCCGCCAGCCGCCCCTTGAGCCGCGGATCGGCGGCGAGGACGGCGCGCACTTCCCCCAGCGCCGCGCGCATCTGCGCATCCGGGTAGCAGAGCAGGAGGGAGAGAGCCTTGAGCGCGGGATCCTGCAGGGTCGGCTGCTTGCTTTCGGTCATGACCGGGCCTCCTTTGCGCGCGGACGGTTGGTGGCGAACAGGTGCAGCTCCTTCGGCTTGCGCTCCGCCGCATAGGGGTTGCAGCCGAAGCAGCCCCGCCCGAAACTGAAGCCGCAGCCGCCGCGCAGCTGGTAGGCGTCCTCGGCATGTTCGCGGTGGCTGGTGGGGATGACGAAACGGTCCTCGTAATCCGCGATCGCGAGGATCCGGTACATCTCCTCGACCTGCGCCTCCGTCAGACCGACCCGCTCGAGCAGCGCGGGGTCGCACTCACCCTCGATCTCGCGCCCGCGCATCCAGGCGCGCAGGGCGAACATGCGCTCGAGCGCCGTGACGATCGGCTCTTCCTTGCCCGCGGTCAGCATGTTCGCGAGGTAGCGGACCGGAATCTTGAGCGCATGCACGTCGGGGATCGCCTCGTCGCCGTCGATGAGGCCGGTGTGCGCAGGGCCCTGGATCGGCGAAAGCGGCGGCACGTACCAGACCATCGGCAGGGTCCGGTATTCGGGATGCAGCGGAAAGGCGATCCGCCAGTCCACCGCCATCCTGTATACGGGCGAGCGCCGTGCCGCCTCCAGCCACGCCTCCGGGATGCCTTCGCGACGCGCGGCGGCGATCACCTCGGGGTCCTCCGGATCAAGGAAGATGGACAGCTGCGCCTCGTAAAGGTCCTTCTCGTCGGCCACCGCCGCCGCTTCCGCGATCCGGTCTGCGTCATAGAGCAGCACGCCGAGGTAGCGGATCCGGCCGACGCAGGTCTCGGAGCAGACGGTCGGCTCTCCGGCCTCGATGCGGGGAAAGCAGAAGATGCATTTCTCGGACTTGCCCGTCTTCCAGTTGTAATAGATCTTCTTGTAGGGGCAGCCCGACACGCACATCCGCCAGCCCCGGCATTTTTCCTGATCGATCAGGACGATCCCGTCCTCCTCGCGCTTGTAGATCGCGCCCGAGGGACAGGCCGCCACGCATGTCGGATTGAGGCAGTGCTCGCACAGCCGCGGCAGATACATCATGAAGGTGCGCTCGAATGCGCCGTAGATCTCCTTTTCGATGCCCGCGAAATTGGCGTCCTGCGAGCGCTTGGAGAACTCGCCGCCGAGGATCTCCTCCCAGTTCGGGCCCCAGTTGATCTTCGCCATGCGTTCGCCCGAGACGAGGGAGCGCGGCCGCGCCGTGGGCATCGTCCGTTCGCGCCCGGCCTGCTGAAGATGCGCGTAGTCGAAGGTGAACGGCTCGTAGAAGTCGTCGATTTCGGGCAGGTGCGGGTTGGCGAAGATCTTCGCGAGCCCGGCGAGCCTGCCGCCCTGACGAGGGCGCAGGCGCCCGTTGCGCTCGCGCACCCAGCCGCCCTTCCAGCGGTCCTGGTTCTCCCAGTCCCTGGGATAGCCGATGCCCGGTTTCGTCTCGACGTTGTTGAACCAGGCGTACTCGACGCCTTCCCGGCTGGTCCACACGTTCTTGCAGGTCACCGAACAGGTGTGGCAGCCGATGCACTTGTCGAGGTTGAGAACCATTCCGATCTGCGCGCGGACCTTCATCTCTGGAGTCCTTTCCACATCAGCCGGCCTCGGCCCGGGCCTCCTGCGCCTCGCCGTCGAGCCAGTCGACGCGCTCGAGCTTGCGCAGGATGATGAATTCGTCGCGGTTCGATCCCACGGTGCCGTAGTAGTTGAAGCCCCACGACTGCTGGGCGTAGCCGCCGATCATGTGGGTCGGCTTCAGCACCGCCCGCGTGACCGAGTTGTGGATGCCTCCGCGCTGGCCGGTGATCTGGGAGCCGGGGACGTTGATGATCTTTTCCTGCGCGTGGTACATGAACAGCGTCCCCGGCTTGATGCGCTGGGAGACCACCGCCCGGGCGACCAGGGCGCCATTGACGTTGAAGACCTCGACCCAGTCGTTGTCGACGACGCCGGCCTTGCGGGCATCCTCCTCCGAAATCCACACGATGGGTCCGCCGCGCGAGAGCGTCAGCATCAGAAGATTGTCGGAGTAGGTGGAGTGGATGCCCCACTTCTGGTGCGGCGTGATGAAGTTGAGCACGACGTGCGGCCGGCCTTCGGCGCGGGCCAGCATGGGCTCGACCGTGCGGGTGTTGATCGGCGGCCGGTAGGTGACGAAGGCCTCTCCGAACGCCCGCATCCACGCATGGTCCTGGTAGAGCTGCTGGCGGCCGGTCAAGGTCCGCCACGGGATGAGTTCGTGAACATTCGTATAGGACGCCGTGTAGCAGACCTCCTCGGAGTCGATCCCCGACCAGATGGGCGAGGTGATGATCTTGCGCGGCTGCGCCTGAAGATCCCGGAAGCGCAGCCTTTCCTCCTCGCGGGGCAGTGCGAGATGGGTGTGGTCGCGGCCGGTGATCTCGGAGAGCGCCCGCCAGGATCTGACGGCGACCGCCCCGTTCGTCTCGGGTGCGAGCGCGAGGATCACCTCGGCGGCGTCGATGTCGGTTTCGATCCGCGGGCGCGCGGTCAGGGGCGACGGGCCGTTCAGCTCCTTCAGGAAGGCGACCTCCTCGGCCGTCTCCCAGGTGATTCCCTTGCCGCCGTTGCCCAGCCTGTCGAGCAGCGGGCCGAGCGAGGTGAACCGCGCGTATACCGCCGGGTAGTCCCGCTCGACCACGGTGATCTGGGGCATCGTGCGGCCGGGAACGGGATCGCACTCGCCCTTGCGCCAGTCCTTCACGTCGAAGGGCTGCGCGATCTCGCCGGGCGTGTCGTGGAGAATGGGTGTCAGCACCACGTCCTCCTCGCGTCCCAGCACCTCGGGGGCGATCTCGGAGAAGCGTCTCGCGATGCCCTTGAAGATCTCCCAGTCCGACCGCGACTCGAACACCGGGTCCACCGCCGCCGACAGCGGATGAATGAAGGGATGCATGTCGGACGTGTTGAGATCGTTCTTCTCGTACCAGCTCGCGGTGGGAAGCACGATGTCCGAATAGACGCAGGTCGTGGACATCCGGAAATCGAGGGTCACGAGCAGATCAAGCTTGCCCTCGGGCGCCTCGTCCCGCCAGACGACCTCGGTCGGCTTGTCCAGGCCCTGCTCGCCGAGGTCCTTGCCCTGCACGCCGTGCGCCGTGCCGAGAAGGTGGCGCAGGAAGTATTCATGGCCCTTGCCGGACGAGCCGAGCAGGTTGGAGCGCCAGACGAACAGATTGCGCGGCCAGTTCACCGGATTGTCCGGATCCTCGCAGGCCATGCGCAGCTCACCGCTCTTCAGCTTTTCGACGACATAGTCCTTGACGTCGCGTCCGGCGGCGCGGGCCTGCCTGGCCACCTCAAGCGGATTCGCCTGAAGCTGCGGATTGCTGGGCAGCCAGCCCATGCGCTCGGCGCGGACGTTGAAGTCGATCAGGGCACCGCGCATGCGTTGGTCGCCGGCGGCGAGCGGCGAGAGGATGTCCTCGACCTTCAGCGTCTCGTAGCGCCACTGATCCGTGTGCGCGTACCAGAAGCTGGTGGAGTTCTGCTGGCGCGGCGGGCGTGACCAGTCGAGTGCGAAGGCGAGAGGCAGCCAGCCGGTCTGCGGCCTGAGCTTCTCCTGCCCCACATAGTGGGCCCAGCCGCCGCCCGACTGGCCGACGCAGCCGGTCAGCACCAGGAGATTGATGATCCCCCGGTAGTTCATGTCCATGTGATACCAGTGGTTCAGTCCCGCACCGACGATGACCATCGACCGCCCCCCGGTCTTCTCGGCGGTGCGGGCCAGTTCGCGCGCGGCCGCGATGATGTGGCGGGCCGGCACGCCGGTGATCCGCTCCGCCCAGGCGGGGGTGAAGGGGACGTCGTCGTCGTAGCTGCGCGCGACATGTTCGCCGCCGAAGCCGCGGTCGATGCCGTAGTTGGCGACCAGCAGGTCGAAGACGGTCGCAACGAGGCGCGTCTCGCCCGACGCGAGCTTCACGCGCCTGGCCGGCACGCGGCGGGTCAGCACCGCCGGATGCTCGGTGCCGGGAAATGCGGGATGGCTGTTCGCGCCGAAGTAGGGATAGGCGACCTCGGCGAGCTCGTCATGGGCGCCTTCGTCCGCGAGCGTCAGCCTGAGACGCACGTCGCGCCCGCGCCCGTCCTTCTCCTCCAGGTTCCACTTGCCCTTCTCGCCCCACCGGAAGCCGATCGAGCCCCGCGGGGCGACGATCTCGCCGCTCAGCTCGTCGATGGCGACCGTCTTCCATTCAGGATTGCTGGTTTCGCCGAGCGCGTTCTCGAGGTCGCTCGCGCGCAGCAGGCGGCCGGGAACCAGCTGGCCGTCACGGTCCTCCAGCTCAACGAGCATGGGAAGGTCGGTGTAGCGACGGACGTAGTCGTCGAAGTAGGGAACGCGGCGATCGATGTGGGACTCCCGCAGGATGACGTGGCCCATGGCCAGCGCCAGCGCCGCGTCGGTGCTCTGGCGGGGCGAAAGCCACAGGTCCGCGAACTTCGCCGCCTCCGAATAGTCCGGCGAGACCACCACCGTCTTCATGCCGCGATAGCGGGCCTCGGTGTAGAAATGGGCGTCCGGCGTGCGCGTCTGCGGGACGTTCGACCCCCACAGCATCACGAAACCCGCATTGTACCAGTCCGCACTCTCGGGCACGTCGGTCTGCTCGCCCCAGGTCATGGGCGAGGACGGCGGCAGGTCGCAGTACCAGTCGTAGAACGACATGCACACGCCGCCGAGGAGCGAGAGGTAGCGCGTGCCCGCGGCATAGGAGACCATCGACATCGCCGGGATCGGCGAGAACCCGACGATGCGGTCCGGGCCGTAGCGGCGGATGGTGTAGGCGTTGGCGGCGGCGATGATCTCCTCGACCTCGTCCCAGCTTGCGCGCACGAAGCCGCCGAGCCCGCGCACGCGCGTGTAGGAGGCGCGCTTTTCCGGGTCCTCCACGATGGATGCCCAGGCCTCGACCGGCTTGCGGCCCTCCTGGCGCGCCTCGCGCCACAGCTGGATCAGCTCGCGCCGCACGAGGGGGTGGCGCAGCCGGGCGGCGGAATAGAGATACCAGCTGTAGCTTGCGCCCCGGGCGCAGCCGCGCGGCTCGTGGTTCGGCAGGCCGGGACGCGTGCGCGGATAGTCGGTCTGCTGCGTCTCCCAGGTGATGATCCCGCCCTTGACATAGATCTTCCACGAGCACGAGCCGGTGCAGTTGACGCCGTGCGTCGAGCGCACGATCTTGTCGTGCTGCCAGCGCTTCCTGTAGCCGTCCTCCCAGTCCCGGCGCTCGTCGGTCAGCACCCCGTGACCGTTTGCGAAGGGCTCCACGGGCTTCAGGAAGTTCAGTCGCTCGAGCAGTCTGCTCATCTTGCGGTCTCCTGCCAGTCTCGCGTTTCAGCGGCCAACCCTCAGCACGGCACGGGAGCGTTTCGCCGCGTGTAGTACCACCAGGTCATGAAAACGCAGGTCGCGTAGAACCCCAGAAAGACCCACAGCGCCGCTTCCGGTCCGCCGGTCAGCGCGATCGAGGTGCCGTAGGCCTTGGGAATGAAAAAGGCGCCATAGGCGGCGACGGCCGAGGTGAAGCCGATGATCGCGGCGGCCTCCTTTTCCGCCTGGCGGATGCGCTGGGCCTCGCTCAGCTCGGGCATCAGGCGGGCGACTTCCTTGCGCATGATGATCGGGATCATCTGGAAGGTGGACGCGTTGCCGACCCCCGTCGCGAAGAACAGCAGCATGAACATCGCGAAGAAGCCCCAGAATGCGCCCGGCTGGTCCTTGACGCCGAGGAAGTAGAGCACGCCGGCCACGCCCGCGATCATCACCAGGAAGACCCAGAAGGTGACCCTCCCGCCGCCGTAGCGGTCGGAGATCCATCCGGTCGCCGCGCGCGAGAGCGCGCCGATCAGTGGGCCGAGAAACACGAACTGCAGGGAGTCGACCTCCGGAAACTGCGTCTTGGCAAGAAGGGGGAAGCCCGCCGAATAGCCGATGAAGGATCCGAATGTGCCCGTATAGAGCCAGCTCATGATCCAGGTGTGCTTGCGCTTGAAGATGATCGCTTGCTCCTTGAACGACGCGCGCGCGCTCGCGATGTCGTTCATGCCGAACCAGGCGGCGATCGTCCCGATCAGCAGGAAGGGCACCCAGATGAAGCCGGCGTTCTGGAGCCAGATGCGGCCACCGTCGGAAAGCACCTGAGGCTCGCCTCCGATCGTGCCGAACACGCTCGTGGTGATCACGAGCGGCACCACGAACTGCATCACGCTCACTCCGGCGTTGCCCAGACCGGCGTTCAGAGCCAGCGCGTGTCCCTTCTCCTTTGCCGGAAAGAAGAAGGATATGTTCGCCATGGAGGACGCGAAATTGCCGCCCCCGAAACCACATAGAAGGGCCAGCAGCAGGAACAGCCAGTAGGGGGTTTCGGGATTCTGGACGGCGAGCCCGATGCCGATGGCGGGCAGAAGCAGGGAGGCGGTGGTGATCACCGTCCATTTCCGCCCGCCGAAGATCGGCACCATGAAGGAGTAGAAGATCCGAAGGGTCGCGCCCGACAGTCCCGGCAGCGCCGCCAGCCAGAAGAGCTGGTTCGTGGAATAGGTGAATCCGATCGCCGGCAGCTTCGCCGCCACCACCGACCAGACCATCCACACCGCGAACGACAGCAGCAGGCAGAAAACCGAAATCCAGAGATTGCGGCGGGCGATCCGGCGGCCGGTGCTTTCCCAGAAGACGGGGTCGTCCGGGCGCCAGTCGACGAGGACATGGGAACCCGGGCGGGCGGTCGCGGCCGTGGAGGTTTCCGCATTCATGTCATCCACTCCTGTCGATTTGTCCGTCGCTCAAATCTGCGGTCCCGGTCATGCGCATGGGGCCGGGAAGCCGCCGGCGGGCCGTCGTGAATGGGCCCGCCGACGGCAGTGTTCACTTGGCGGCGTGGGCAGCCGCGGTCGCCCGCCGGATGGCCGCCGCCTGCTCGGGTCCGTGGAGCTGCTGGAGCTCGGGCAGCTCGGGAAGCTGTTCAAGCTGTTCGGCGAGCGCCTTGCGCTCCATCCGTCGAATGGCGAAGTGCATCCAGGTGAGCGCCACGGCGACGAGCGCGAACAGCAGCATGAAGCAGCTCGTCCACACGCCCACGAGGTCGTTCATGGCCCCGAAGGCGATCGGCAGGAAAAAGCCGCCAAGACCGCCGATCATGCCGACGAGTCCGCCCACGGAACCGACGTGATCGGGGTAATAGACGGGGATGTGCTTGTAGACGGCCGCCTTGCCGAGTGACATGAAGAAACCGAGCACGATGGTGAGCTTCACCACGAACCACAGCGGCCAGGCGATGGTGAACTGGATCGGCCCCTCGATGCCGTGGACGGTGTAGTCGGTGGCCGGATAGCTGAGCACGAAGCAGATGGCGACCGAGGCGATGAAGGTCCAGTACATCACCGCGCGCGCCCCGTAGCGGTCGGACAGCCAGCCCCCCAGCGCCCGGAAGACGCTGCCCGGCAGGGAATAGGCGGCCGCCAGCATGCCGGCCGTTTTGATGTCGAGCCCGTAGGCGCCCACATAGAAGCGGGGCAGCCACAGGGCGAGTGCGACGAAGCCGCCGAAGACGAAGAAGTAGTAAAGCGAAAACCTCCACACCTGCAGGCGCTTCAGGGGAGTGAGCTGCATCCAGGCCGGGGCGGGGCGCTCGCCCTTTCTCTTGCGCTCGGCGGTCACCGGATCGTCCTCGGTGAGCAGCCAGAAGAGGACCGCGGTCGTGAGCAGCACCAGCGCGTAGATCTGCGCGGTCCGCTCCCAGCCGAAGGCCACGACGAGGAAGGGGGCGCCGAAATTGGTCACGGCTGCGCCGACGTTGCCCATGCCGAAGATGCCGAGCGCCGTGCCCTGGCGCTCGCGCTCGTACCAGCGCGAGACATAGGCGATGCCCACGGCAAAGGACCCGCCCGCAAGGCCGACCCCGAGCGCCGCGAGCAGGAACATTGGATAGGTCTCGACGGTGGCCAGCAGCCAGACCGCAACCGAGGTGGCGACCATCAGAGTCGTGTAGACGAGGCGTCCACCGTACTGGTCGGTCCAGATGCCGAGGAATATGCGGCTCAGCGAGCCCGTGAGCACGGGCGTTGCGACAAGGATGCCGAACTCGGTGTCGTTGAGGCCGAGTTCCTGCTTGATGCGCAGGCCGATGATCGAGAAGATGGTCCACACCGCGAAGCAGACGGTGAAGGCGAAGGTGCTCATCCCCAGGATGCGCTGCTGCTTGCGGGGCGTCACGCCGTCCAGATTGTGCATTGTCCGGCTCCTTTCACCAACCGATTCGGCGGCCGCAGCCGGTGTGCCTCTGGCATGCCGGCGCGACGTGGGGATTGATCCAGATCAAGGGCGGACATTTTTTGCCGGGGCGCGGTCAGGTGTGGGGCGCGTCGCCGTGCCGGCTCAGAAAGCGGGTCCATTCGGCGGGCGTGTTGATGTTGCAGAACGCTTCCTCGAGCTCGGCGGCGAGAGGCAGAGCAGGGGCTCCCAGTCTGGCCCAGAGCCGGTGCAGGGAAAGTCGTCGGCCGGCCCGCCCGTCGTCCTCCGCTGGCACCGCCAGGACGGCACCCTCGATCGCCTCGATGATCGCCTCCGCGCCGCCGGAGCCGAGGCGCAGCACGGCCGGCAGCGGCCGGCCCGCGTAATGGGTGACCGGCTCGACGCCATCCGCGAGCAGGGGGGCAAGCGCCGCCACATCGAGAGCCGGCATGTCGACCGGCAGAAGAAGCCAGCGTGCCGGCAGGGCCTGTCGCCGCGTCCGCCAGTGGCGGGCGAGCGAGAGGACGCCGCCGATCGGCCCGAGGTCCGGCACGGGATCCGGCAGACCGCCGGGCCGGCCGGACAGCAGAATCGGGGCGGCCCCCATGGCGGCGGCGAGGTCGTGGGCGTGATCGAGAAGCGTGCGGCCCCGCCAGACGAGCAGCGCCTTGTCCCGCTCCATCCGCCTGGAGCGGCCGCCCGCGAGAATGAGCGCCCCGAGGGCCGGGGCCATGCGCCGCCTCCGCCTCCGCATCCGCCCCGCCGCCGCCGTTCGCCCTAGAAGGCCGTCTCGAGCATCAGCCAGAACTTCGTCGTGTCCCGCGAAAAGCTGCGCGCCTCGTAGCGGGCGAGCTTGGCCGTCAGCGTCACCTTCCACGGCGTCCGCCAGTGGAGCAGGGCGTCATACTCCCGGCCGTAAGTGGCCCCGCCGCGGTCGGCGTCAAAGTCGTGATAGACGAAGCGCGCGGTCAGATCCTTCAGCCAGGATTGCGTCCGCGGCCGCCAGAGGAGGTCGAGATAGCGGTCCTCGAGACCTGCGGGCGGGATCGTCAGAAACTTGTCCGCCCAGCCGTTCTGGGCATGAAGGGTGGCAAGCGGCGTCTGGAAGGCGATGCCGTCGCGCCCCTCCAGCCGCTCGAAGCCGATCTTGAGCGACACGCCCCGGGCGGCCAGTCCCGTTTCGGCCCTCCAGTAGTCAAGACCGAATCGGGCGGAATTGGCGCCGTAGTCGCTCTGATGCGCATATTCGAGCCAGTAGAGCAGCTCGACGGCCGCCACCAAGTTGCGCTTTCCCTTGAACCTGAGGCCGTAGGTCTGGGAGGAGGCAGCGGGAGCGTTTGGGATGTCGAGGAGGTAGCCGTAGGCTCCGAATTCGCCGAACTCCCCGAGCCGCGCGCGGCCGTTGAGGATCACGATGTCGTTGTTGGACCACACGCCCTGCGGCGAATCGGGGCCGAAGATCCGGTTGACGCGCCACACGTAGCGCGCCTCGACCCGCACGCCTTCGACGGGCGTCAGGGTGAGGCCCGCGGTGTCCATCGTCTGGTCGTTCTGGCGCCAGCCGACGGAGCCGATGAATCGCTGGTTGTCCAGATTGACGGCCTGACGGCCGGCGTCGACGGCGAGCCAGTCCTTGGCGCGCCAGGTGCCGAAGACGCGGTTCAGCACGAGATCCTGCGGGTCGGCGACGACCGGGAAGGCCGTGCGGCCGTTGACCGTATCGTTGAAATGCTCGGGCCCGAGATGCAGGACGTCCTCGCCCTCTACGGTGAATGTCAGCCCGTGTGCGAGGGCGAGCTTCGCCCCGAGCCGGCTGCGCAGGGTCGAGGCGTTGGCCTTGCGCGCGACGCCGTCCTGGTCCACGAATTCGTAGCGGTAGTGCAGCGAGCCGAACAGAGAGAGCCGGTCCTTGAGCCAGCCGAAATCGGCTCCCGGGCCCGCCTCCTCGGCGCGCGCGGCCGTGCCGGCAAGCGCAACGGCCAGCGCAAGGCCCGCCACCCTCAGCTTGCGCCCGGCTGCGAGAAACCCTGCGGTAATCTTCCTGCTGTCCATGGCGCCTTCCCATCCATCCGACTGCATCCGCGGCCCCCGCACCGGGATGTTCGCGGGCGGCCGGCCGGTGTCTCCTCGGGCGGGCGGATGGCATGCGCTTTGATCGAGATCAAATCGCAGGCGGAAACGGAATTCGGACGGCAGGCGCGCCGCATGTTTCCGCCGGCGGCGGAACGCGGCGCAGCGCCGCGATCGCTCATCCGGACGCGACGGTCGCGACCACCGGCAGATGGTCGCTTGCGAGCAGGCAGTCGCGGTCTTCGGGGCGCCAGGCCTTGAGCAGCCGGAATTCCGGGCTCACCTGCACGCGGTCGATGGGAATGCGGGCGAAGGGGGCGCGAAAGCTCGGCAGCCGGGTCGCGTCCGGTGCAAGCCGCGCGAGCAGGCGCTGGGTGCGGGCGGTGAGCTTCCAGCTGTTGTAGTCGCCGCAGATGATGAAGGGCGGCTTCCAGCCGGCAAGATGGGGCATCAGGCGGCGCAGCTGGGCGCGGCGGTGGAAGGCCGTCAGCCCCAGATGCATGTTGATCAGGGTGAACGGCCCCGCCGGCCCCAGGATTTCGGCGATGATCGCGCCGCGCGGCAGCTCCAGCGGCACGGTGAGATCGACGATCGCCCGGCGCCGGACGGGAAAGGTCGTCAGCACCGCATTGCCGAAATGGGCGTGGGCGTGGTTCTTGGTCGGGCCTTCGATGCAGGTCATGCCGAGTTCCTCGGCGTAGAAGGCGAACTGGTCGAAGTGGCGTTTGCCGCGGTGATGCCACCCCACCTCCTGGAGCGCGATCACCGGCGCCTCGCAGCGCCGGAGCACGCGCACCACGCGGTCCGGATCGAAGCGGCGGTCGATGCCGACGGCGCTGTGGATGTTGTAGGTGACGACGTTGAACATGCGCTCCGTCCGCCTTGCGGCCGCCTGCGGTCCACGCCGCCGCGCGCGCCCGACCGCCTGCCATGTGGCGGATGCGGGCGGCGATTGCAACCGCCGCCGCCTGCACGGGTCCCCGGGGGTGCCCGCATCCGCCCTCGTCCCCGTGCGGGTGCCTCGTTTCCGCATCACCGGCCGCTGCGCACGTTCCATCGTCAGTTGCCGGCCCACACTCGCTTTGTCACCCGCCGGCGTGACCGGCGGGTCCAGCCGGAAGCCGAGCAGCCTCAAGAGCCGCGATCGTCCCCGGTGGCGGCTGGATTCGCCGCTTTCGCGGCGAATGACGAAAAAGGGGACGTCACCCGCCGGCGTGACCGGCGGGTCCAGCCGGAAGCCGAGCAGCCTCAAGAGCCGCGATCGTCCCCGGTGGCGGCTGGATTCGCCGCTTTCGCGGCGAATGACGAAAAAGGGGACGTCACCCGCCGGCGTGACCACCGGGTCCAGGGGGAAGCGTGGCCAATCACCAGCGCTGGGGATGCTCCACAGCCGGCTGGGTTCGCCGGTCAAGCCGGCGAACGACGCAAAGGGAGGAGCGTCACGGGCGTGGGCGCACCTTCCCACGTCACCCGCCGACGCACTACTCTCTCGTCATCCGCCGACTTGATCGGCGGATCCAGACGCGGGCGGGGCCGAGCGCCCGGCGCTTGCGATGTGGTCGCCGCCTGATGGGTTCGCCGGTCAAGCCGGCGAACGACGCAAAGGGAGGAGCGTCACGGGCGTGGGCGCACCTTCCCACGTCACCCGCCGACGCACTACTCTCTCGTCATCCGCCGACTTGATCGGCGGATCCAGACGCGGGCGGGGCCGAGCGCCCGGCGCTTGCGATGTGGTCGCCGCCTGATGGGTTCGCCGGTCAAGCCGGCGAACGACGCAAAGGGAGGAGCGTCACGGGCGTGGGCGCACCTTCCCACGTCACCCGCCGACGCACTACTCTCTCGTCATCCGCCGACTTGATCGGCGGATCCAGCGGAGAGCGGGCCAACATCGACCGTCGGGCGCTCTCGCTCCTCGCGGCTGGATTCGCCGCTTTCGCGGCGAATGACGAGGAGGGGGAGCGGCGCCCGCTGGTTTGGTGCCCGCCTCTGACGACCGATGACCGACGACCGACGACCGGCGCGGCGCGGCGCGGCGGCGTCAGAAGCGCAGGAGGCAGGCGCCCCAGGTGAAGCCGCCGCCCATGGCCTCGAGCAGCAGCAGCTGGCCGGGCCGCACGCGGCCGTCGCGCACGGCCTGATCGAGGGCGAGCGGCACGCTGGCGGCGGAGGTGTTCGCATGCTCGTCCACGGTGACGATGACCTTCTCGGGGTCGATGCCGAGCTTTTTCGCCGTGCCGTCGAGGATGCGGCGGTTGGCCTGGTGGGGGATGACCCAGTCCACCTCTTCCGGCGACACGCCGGCCTCGGCCAGCGTCTCCTCCATCACGCTCGCGAGATTCTGGACGGCATGGCGGAAGACCTCGCGCCCCTTCATGCGCACGCGCCCGACGGTGCCGGTGGTGGCGGGCCCGCCGTCCGTCTTGAGCAGCTCGGCGAGGCGGCCGTCGGCATGCAGGCGGCAGGCGAGCATGCCGCGATCGGCTGCGGTGCCGGTGCCCTCGGCCGCCTCCACCACCACCGCCCCGGCGCCGTCGCCGAAGAGCACGCAGGTGGTGCGGTCCTGCCAGTCGAGCAGCCGCGTGAAGGTCTCCGCGCCGATCACCAGCAGGCGCTCCGCCAGCCCCGCGCGGACATAGGCGTCCGCCGTCGCCAGCGCGTAGACGAAGCCCGAGCACACCGCCTGGATGTCGAAGGCGAAGCCGGTGCCGGCGCCGAGCGCGGCCTGCACCTGGGTTGCGACCGCGGGAAACGTCCAGTCCGGCGTCGTCGTGGCGACGATGATGCCGTCCAGGCTCGCCGCCGGCCAGCCGGCCGCCGCGAGCGCCGCGCGGCCCGCCTCCGTCGCCATGCTGGCCGTCGTCTCTTCCTCGCCGGCCACGTGGCGGCGGCGGATGCCCGTGCGCTCGACGATCCATTCGTCGCTGGTGTCGATGCGCTCCTCGAGGTCCCGGTTGGTGAGGACGGCCGGCGGCAGATAGCTGCCGGTGCCAGCGATGACGGTGCGGCGCATGGTGCTAGATGCCTTCCCTGCCGGCGGCGGCCGGCGCGGCCCGCATGGTCTCGAGATCCGCGGCGATGAGCTTGACGAGCTCGTGGCGCGCCATGTCGGCGGCGACGCCGATGGCGGTGGCGATCCCTTCCGCATTGGCGCTGCCGTGGCTTTTGACCACGAGGCCGTTCAGCCCCAGCATCACCGCGCCGTTGTGGCGGTTGGGGTCGAGATGGCTGCGCAGCTGCTGGATGCCGCGGCGCGCGAGCAGATAGCCGAGCTTGGCCATCGGCGAGCTGCGGAAGGCGTCGCCGATCAGCTCGGCGATGAAGCGGGCCGTGCCCTCGAGCGTCTTGAGGGCGACGTTGCCGGTAAATCCGTCGGTCACCACCACGTCCACGGTGCCGAAGGGGATCTTGTCGCCCTCGACGAAGCCCGCGAAGGCGAGCGGCAGATCCGCGTTCTTCAGCCGCTCGGCCGCAAGGCGGAGCGTGTCCGTGCCCTTCATCTCCTCGGAGCCGATGTTGAGCAGGGCGACGCTCGGCCGCTCGAGCCCCAGCGTCGTGCGCGCGAAGGCCGCGCCCATGATCGCGAATTCCACCAGATTGTTCTCGCCGCATTCGGCGTTGGCGCCGAGGTCCAGCATCGCGCTCTCGCCCGCATAGGTGGGGATCAGGGTCGCGAGCGCCGGCCGGTCGATGCCCGGCATCGTCTTCAGCATCAGCTTGGCGAGCCCCATCAGCGCGCCGGTGTTGCCGGCGGAGACGGCGACATCCGCTTCGCCGTCCGCCACCGCCGCGATCGCCCGGCCCATGCTGGTCTCGCGCCCGTGCCGGACCACCTGGGACGGCTTGGCGTCCATCGCGACGACGCCGTCGGTGGCGCGGACCTCGCTGGCGGCCGCAAGCGCCGGGTCGCGCCGCAGGAGGGGCTCGATCGCCTCGGCCCGGCCGTAGAGCAGAAAGCGCACATGCGGATACCGCTCGCGCGCGATCGCGGCACCGGCGATTTCATTTGCGGGCGCACCATCGCCGCCCATGCAGTCGAGAGCAATCGTGATCGCACGCTTCAACGGCGGTTCCCCTTCTCCCTGCGGTCGTCCCGTCCTTTTCGGCAGGCGGGATCGTTTTGCGGGCTTATAGCGGCGCAGAAAGGCCGCTGTCGAGGCCGCGCGTCCTAGCCGCGCGAGCCGGGCTTGAAAAGCTCGCCGAGCCTGGCGAGCGGGCTTGCGCGTTCCGCACCGTCATCGCCCGGCGCGGCGTCGGGGGCCGGGGCATAACGGCGCATCACCTCGTCGGCATGCGGCGCGCGGGGATAGGCGGGCAGGGCGAGCGCCAGCGACTGCGCGACGATCTCGCCGAGATCCACCTCCTCGCCCTCCAGCACGTCGAGTTCCACCGGATGCTCCCAGCGCGCGTCGCCGAGGCGCGCCTCCTCGCGGGCCAGTGCCGTCTCGCGGTAGAGCGCGATCTCGATGGGCTCGTCGAGGGCGAAGGCCACGGGATCGAGGGTGACGACGCAGGCCTGCGATCCGCTGGCGGTGAAGCTGCCCGAGATGCGCAGCCCGTCCTTCAGACGGCGGACCTTGAGCTCGGCATGAAGGCTGTCGAGGGCGAGCAGGGACAGCCGCCGGGCGAGCGCCGCGCGCTCGTCTTCGCCGGCATCGAGCACCACCCTGGTCGGGGCATTGCCCTCGAGCGAATCGAGGCGGAAGATGCGGGAAAATTCGTTCGGCGCGCGCATCATCGCGGTCTCATCCCGTCTTCTCCCGGTCCGCCGCCGGATCCGTCCCGAAACCCGCGACCAGGATCCCGGCCGCCGCAGCAAGCGGCTCTGCGGCCAGGCGTCCGGCGATCTCGACCACCCGCGCGGCGAGCCTCATCGCGGCATCGTCCACCGCCTCGCGCCGCCACAGATTGCGGGCGAGCGCGGCGGCGAGCCCTGCCGCGTCCGGTCCGCCGGCGGCGCCGAGCGCCCGCTCGTAGGCCTGCCAGCGGCCGAGGGCTGCGGTCATCATGCGCCTGATATGGCGACCGACGGCGAGATCGCCAACCCCCGCCTCCCGCAGCGCCCGGTCCCAGTGGGCGACCGCGCGCTCGATGACGAGGCGCCGCAGCTCGTCGGCCTCCCGTCCGGCCAGACCGGCGTCGCCCGCGATGCGGCCGAGCAGGAGGGCGAGCATCAGCAGCTCGGCGTCGAATCGCCCGTCGAAGCTGTCGGGCACGCCGAATCCCTCATAGAGAAGCGGCGCGCGCGCCGCCGAGGCCGCCGCCGCATGAAGACGCTCGGCCAGCGCGCGCAACCGCCGCCGCGCGCGCCAGCGTGCGAGGATCTCTCCCGGCCCGGTCATGCTTTCTCTTCCGCGGCATGTTCCGGCTGCGCGCCGGCCCGCTTGCCAGAAGCCGCGCGCGCGCACAAGCCGCCGCCCGCGCCCGCCTTGAGGCGTCTGCGGCCCGGGGACTTGTCATGGCCGCCCGGCTGCGGCAAGGATGGCCGCCTGCGTCCGCCCGGGATGATGCGCCCGGGGCGGCCTGCGGTGCGGGAGACGGATGGTGCGGGAGACGGCGGCATGAGGAGCGGGCTGCGGCTCGTGGCGGGCGCGGCGCTCGTGGTGGCGGCGGCCGGCTGCACCACATCCAAGGACGTGCGCGGCTACATCTTCGACGAGGAGCTCGCCTCCGCGATCACGCCGGGGGTGGACAACCGGCAGTCCGTGCAGGATACGCTGGGCTCGCCGTCCACCACCAGCGATTTCGGGCCGCAGGTCTGGTACTACATCTCGCGCGACACGAAGAAGCGCGGATTCTTCGCCGAACGGATGACCGACCAGAAGATCCTCGCCATCGCCTTCAACGATGCGGGCGAGGTGGTATCCGTGAAGCGCTACGGCAAGGAGGATGCCCGGCGCGTGCCGATCCGCCCGGAGAAGACGCCCGTGCGCGGGCGCACCCTCGGTTTCTTCAAGCAGCTCTTCGCCAACATCGGCCGCTTCGCCCCGGGCCAGCAGCCTGGCGGGCCGGGCCGTCCGCCGGGCACCTGATCGCCCGCGCCGGCCATCGGTCACCCGCCGTCTGTTGTCGGAAGGGGCTGCCGACGGCCTCACGCGGCGGGATTGTCCTTGCCGGCGGCTGGGTTCGCCGGTCAAGCCGGCGAACGACGATTCAGTGATCAGTCGTCAGTCATCAGTCATCCGTGACCGGAAAGGGGCGTCACCCGCCTGTGCGCACCTTTCCTCGTCACCCGCCGGCTTGACCGGCGGACCACCCCTTCCCTCGTCATCCGCCGACTTGATCGGCGGATCCAGTGGACCGCAGAGCAATCACGGGCGCCGGAAACTGTCTTCTTTGCCGGCTGGATTCGCCGCTTTCGCGGCGAATGACGAAGGAGGAGAGCGTCACCCGCCGGCCTTCTATCTTCGTCACCCGCCGGCTTGACCGGCGGGTCCAGCCGCCGGCGGGTCCAGCCACCAGGGCCGGGGCCGCGGCCACCGCCTCAGGGGTTCGCCGGTCAAGCCGGCGAACGACGAATCAGTGATCAGTCGTCAGTCATCAGTCATCCGTGACCGGGAAGGGGCGTCACCCGCCTGTGCGCACCTTTCCTCGTCACCCGCCGGCTCGACCGGCGGACCACCCCTTCCCTCGTCATCCGCCGACTTGATCGGCGGATCCAGCAGACGGCGGGGCCAATTCCGGGCGACGGCGACTGTGACACCCGCCCGCTGGATTCGCCGCTTTCGCGGCGAATGACGAAGGAGGAGAGCGTCACCCGCCGGCCTTCTATCTTCGTCACCCGCCGGCTTGACCGGCGGGTCCAGCGGACGGCGGGGACAGCATCAAGCGCGGGGATTGCCCTCGGCGGCGGCCGGGTTCGCCGGTCAAGCCGGCGAACGACGAATCAGTGATCAGTCGTCAGTCATCAGTCATCCGTGACCGGAAAGGGGGAGCCAGCCGCCGGTGCGCAGCTTTCTTCGTCACCCGCCGGCTCGACCGGCGGGTCCATGCCTTCCCTCGTCACCCGCCCCCCGCGCGGGCGACCGTCACCCGCGCCGGTCGCGATCGGCTGCGGTCAGCCCGCGCGCGAGCGGATGCTTGTCCTCGACGAGGTTCTTCAGGCGCTCCGCGAGGACATGGGTGTAGATCTGGGTCGTCGAGAGGTCCGCATGCCCCAGCATCTGCTGCAGGACCCTGAGATCCGCCCCGTGCGCCAGCAGATGCGTCGCGAAGGCGTGGCGCAGCTTGTGGGCGGAGACGGCCGCGGGATCGATCCCGGCCTCGGCGGCCAGCGCCTTGAGGATCTCGTGGGCGCGCATGCGCCCGAGCGGCCTCCTCCCGCCGCGCCCGGGAAACAGCCACGGGCTTTCGGAGATGCGGCGGTCCGGCAGCCGGCGGCGCAGCGCCAGATAGCGGGCCACCGCCTCGCGCGCGGGCTCGCCGATCGGGACCAGGCGCTCGCGCCCGCCCTTGCCGCGCACGACGATGACCGGCCGGTCCGCGCGCACCGCCCCGCACCGCAGGGCGAGCAGCTCGCTGATCCGCAGGCCCGTGGCATAGAGGAGCTCGACGAGGGCGAGATCGCGTGCCGCCGCGACCCGCGCCGCAAGCGGCGCGTCCTCGCTCATGCGCCCGAGCCGCTCCGCCGCCACCGCGAGCAGCCGCTCGACCGCCTTTTCGTCCAGCACCCGCGGCAGCCGGCGCGCGAGTTTCGGGGAGTCGATGTCGGCCATGGGGTCGTCCGCGCGCAGCCCCTCCTCGAGCAGGAAGAGGAAGAAGCGCCTCAGCGCCGACAACCGCCGGGCGACGGTGGTGGCCTTCAGCCCGCGGCGGTCGAGCGCGGCGAGATAGCCGCGCACATCGGCCGCCGTGACCGTGGCGAGCGGCCGGTCGATCGTGCGGGCGAAATCGACGAGGTCGCGACGATAGGCGAGCACGCTGTTGCGGGCGGCGCGGCGCTCCACGACGAAGGCCTCGAGGAAGCGTTCGATGAGTCTGAGGTCCTCGGCGCGCGCCATCGCCAGCTCCCGGCACCGGCGGGGCGGACGATCCCTGCCCTCGATGCCTCAGGGCGCCGCCCGCCGCAGCTCCTCCAGCCAGACCGCGAGCGCAAGGCGCCGCGCGGCCTCGGTCTCGCCCATCGCATCGAGCGCGGCCACCGCCGCCGCCCGCGCAGCCAGACCGTCGCTGCGGCCGGCGAGCAGCACGGCCGCCAGATCCGCCTCGCCCGCGCTTCCCGCCGCCACCGCGCGCGCAAGCACCGCCCACAGCGCCGCGGGCGCGGGCCGCATCCTGCGCGCATCCGGGCCGGCGCCCGCCAGCCCCGCCAGCGCAAGCGGCGTGAACGCTCCGGCGGCCCTGTCCCGCCCCAGGGCCGCCAGAAGGATCGCGGCCGCATCCGCAAGCCGGCCCGCCCGCGGGCCGTTCATGGCCGCCAGCGCATCGCGCGCACAGGCCGCGAAATGCGCGCCATCCGCCACCGCCCCGGCCGGCGGGGCCAGCAGGAAGGCGAGCCCTCTCAAGGCCGGTTCAGCATCGGCGGGACAGGGCGCGGCCGCCGGCTGCGGCGCGCCAGCCGCCTCCCCGCCGGCCGCCTCCCCGTCGGCCGTGGCGGCTTCGGCGGGCGGGCCGGCCGGAGCCAGTGCGGCCTGCCACCACTGGTACGCCGTGGCACGGCGGTCCGCCGCCAGCAGCACGTCCAGAATGTCGGCAAGATGCGCATCCGCTCCGGCCTGCGGCGCAAGCGCGGACAGCGGCAGGGCGACGAGCGGGGCCAGATGCAGGAACTCGGGCGCATCGAGCCGCGCCGACAACTCCGCGATGCGCGCGAGCAGCATCCCGCCCTCGTCCGCCTCCGCCAGCCACTGGACGATCGCCGCCGTGCGCCGGGCCGCCGTCAGCATCCTGAGCTCGACGGGCGCATCCTCGGGCGGCAGCGGCGATTCGCGCATGCTCGCGCGCGTGCCCGGCGGGAAGGGATAGCCGACGAGGGCCTGGGCGAGGCCCGCGGCATCGATCAGATGCGCCTCGTAGCCCTTGACGGCCGCGACGATCTTCGCATCGGGCTCCAGCCGGTCGTCGCGCAGCAGCGCGGCCAGCGTCAGCCCCGATGCCCGCGCCACGAAGGCCACCGGCGGCGAATCGCCGACGAGGCCGGCCGCCACCGCGAGCGCGACGGGATCCGCCGGATCGCGCCAGGAGTCCGAGGGCGGGGGCGGCACGGTCGAGCTGCCATGCTCGCGCAGATCGGCAAGCCGCAAGGCGAGGATCGACAGCGCATCCTCCCCGAAGACCTCGCCGTACATGCCGAGCGTCAGATCGAGCTCGGCGCGGCTTCCATCGCGGGCCGCGCACAGCAGCAGCACCGGCAGCCAGCGCCGGGCGTGGCTGCGGGCGTCCGCGGCGCGCGCCAGCGCACAGGCGCCCGCGAAATCTCCTTCGACGAGCCGCGCGTGCACGAGCCGCCAGGCGATGTCGCCGTCGACGTGTTCGGGATCGCTCATGGCCCCGAGTGCGACGAGCTCATGGCTCAGTCCCGCGCGCGCGAGCACGTCGAAACGCGCAGCCAGCAGCGCGAGCGGATCCTCGCCCGCGGCCGGCGCGGGCGGCCGCGCGGGGGCGAGCACCAGCCGGCGCGCGAGCGCATAGAGCGCGCGGGGCCCGCGCTCCAGGGAAAGCGCGGAGAACAGCTGCGTCAGCCGCCGGCGGGTCGCACCCGCCCACAGGTCCGGACGCGCCGCAAACGGCCCCGCCTCGGCAACCAGGCCGACCGCGGCCGCATCCGGCTGCTCGAGGCCGCTGCGCGCGAGCTCCTCGCCGGCGCCGGATGCGGCACCGGCGGCAGACGCGCTCCCGCCCGCCCCCTGCGCGGCGGAAGCGGCCGGCGCCTCCTCCACCGACGGCAGGGGGATCGTCTCGGGCCGCACGAGGGGCGTCAGGATGATGCGCCGGGCCGCCTCGCCAGCGGCAGGCGCCGCCGGGGCGGCCGGACCCGCCCCGCCCGCGTTCTGCCCGCCCGCGGGGGCGTCCGTCGGCGGCGGATCGAAGGCCGCGGCCGCAGGGGCGGCGGCGAGCGCGAATCCCGCCGCAAGAGCCAGCGCCGGCGCGCGCCGGCCGAACCGGCCGATGCGGCCTGCGCGGATCGGCGCGGCCCCGCTGTCAGTGCGGCAGCCGGTCATCGGGGATCGTCTTCTCCACCATCTGCTGCGGGGCCGGAATGTCCCAGAAATAGAGAAACAGCGCGCCCGCGAGCACCGCCGCCAGCACCAGCACCAGAATGATCACGGCCCGCCTGCCCGCCATGGATCCGCCTTCCCTTCCCTGCTGCGCGCCGTGCAATCGGGCCCGGCCTCATCGCTCTGCCCGCCGCCGGCGGCGGAATTGTGGCGCGCGGCGCGTTCGCGCGCCCCGTCGCCGCGCCACCTCTCGCCCGCCGTGCTATAGCCGGCCGTCCCGCCATCGTCCACTCCCGCCCCCCGGCGCGGGTCTTGACCGCCGGCGCGCGCTTTCGTCATGAACGAAGCGCAAACGGCGCCGGGCGGCTCCACCGCGGACCGGTGCCGGCGGCAGATGCGGTCTTGCGATGCCAGAGGACGGCGACAGTTCCGCGCCCGGACGGCTTTCCCTCACGCGCCCTGTGGTGCTCGTGGGCATGATGGGTGCGGGCAAGAGCACGGTGGGGCGCAGGCTTGCCAGACGGCTCGGCATCCCCTTCGTCGATGCCGATCGCGAGATCGAGAGTGCGGCCGGCATGCCGATTCCGGACATCTTCGAGACCCTGGGCGAGGACGCCTTCCGCGATGGCGAAAAGCGCGTCATCCTGCGGCTGCTGTCCGAAGGCGGGGCGAGGGTGATCGCGCTCGGCGGCGGGGCGCTCACGACCCCCGAGGTGCGCGCCGCCGTACGCGAGCGGGCGATCGCCGTCTGGCTCGATGCGCCGCTGGAAATCCTCGTCGAGCGCACCTCGCGCCGGCGCAGCCGACCGCTCTTGGAGCGCGGCGACAAGCGCGAGATCCTCGAGCGGCTGCTCGCCGAGCGCCGGCCGTTCTACGCCGAGGCGCCGATCCGCATCGAAAGCGACGACGGTCCCCATAACCGGGTCGTCGAGCGCATCGTCGCGGCGCTGGCCGCGCACATCGGGGCGCAGTAGGATGAGCGGATCTCCGGCCGAGGGTCTCGAGAACGGAACGGGCGGCGGCGCCGGGATCATGGAGCGGGTGCGCGTGCCGCTCGCCGGGCGCACATACGACATTCTCGTCGGCCGCGGGCTCATCCGGCGTCTTGCCGGGCTGCTTCCGCCGGAGCTTTCCGGGCGGAAGCTCGCGGTGGTGGCGGATGCGCGCGTGGCGGCGCTGTTCGGCGAGGATCTCGACGCCGGCCTGAAGCCCCTTGGCGGGCCGGCGGCCTTCCTCGAGGTGCCGCCCGGCGACGCCTCCAAGAACTTCCGCAACCTCGAGCGCCTGTGCCTTGCGCTCATCGAGGCGGGCATCGCACGCGACGATGCGGTCATCGCCTTCGGCGGCGGCATGGTCGGCGATCTGGCGGGGCTGGCCGCGGCGCTGGTGCGCCGGGGCGTCGGCCTCGTCCAGATTCCGACGACGCTGCTCGCCCAGGTGGACAGCGCCGTCGGCGGCAAGACCGCGATCAACGTGCCGGCGGGCAAGAATCTGATCGGCACCTTCCACCAGCCGCGCCTCGTCGTCGCGGACCTGGCGCTGCTGTCGACCCTCGCCGCGCGCGAGCGCCGGGCGGGGCTTGCGGAGATCGCCAAATACGGGCTGATCGCCGACTCCGAATTCTGGGGTTGGCTGAAGGCCGGCGGACTGGCGGCAACCGATGCCTTGGACCCCGAGGCGCTCGCGCGGGCGGTCGCCACCTCCTGCCGGATCAAGGCCACCATCGTCGCCGCCGACGAGCGCGAGGAGACGGGCCGGCGCTTCCTGCTCAATCTCGGCCACACCTTTGCGCATGCGCTGGAAAAGGCGGCGGGCTACGACAGCGCCCGTCTGCTCCACGGCGAGGCGGTCGCCGTCGGCGTGGTGCTCGCCGCGCGGCTGTCCGAAACGCTTGGAATCGCCGAAGGCGGGCTGGCGGAGGAGATTGCGGGCGTGCTCGGGGCCGTGGGCCTGCCCTCGCGCATCGCCGATCTCTTCCGGCGGGATCCGCCGGCCGCATCCGCGCTGCTTGCGGCGATGGGGCAGGACAAGAAGATCCGCGAAGGGCGTCCGTCCTTCGTGCTGCTCCGCCGGCCGGGCGAGGCGCTGGTCAGGCGCGACGTGCCGGAGGGCGAGGTGCTCGCGGTGCTCGCCGAAAGCGGCGCGGCATGAGGGGATGAGGGCGGCGATGCGCACCATGGACGGGTGGCCGGCATGACGGAGGCTGAGCTCGATCTTGCCATCTCGATGGCGTCGATTACCGTGCTTCTTGCGCTCTCGGCCTTCTTTTCGGGCTCGGAGACGGCGCTCACCGCCGCCAGCCGCGCCTGGATCCACGGCCGCGCCCGCGAGGGCGACCGGCGCGCGCGCATCGTCGAGCGCCTGATCGCCGACCGCGAGCGGCTGATCGGGGCCATCCTGCTCGGCAACAATCTCGTCAACATCCTGGCCTCGGCGCTGGCGACCCGCAGCTTCCTGCTGCTGGTGGGCGAGGCGGGCGTCGCCTATGTGACGCTGGTGATGACGGCGCTGGTCCTCGTCTTCGCCGAGGTGCTGCCCAAGTCCTATGCCATTTCCGACCCCAACCGCACCGCGCTTTCCGTCGCCTGGCCGATGCTGGGGCTGGTCACCGTGCTCTCGCCGATCGTCGGCCTGATCCAGCGGATCGTGCGGGTGACGCTGAAACTCGTCGGCATCGATCTGAGCAGCCGGCGCGAGGTGCTCTCGGTCCACGAGGAGCTCAAGGACGCCATCGATCTGGGCGCGCGCGAGGGCGCGCTGAGGCGCTCCTACCGCCACATGCTCGGCTCGATCCTCGATCTCGACGAGGTCACGGTCGAGGACGTGATGATCCACCGCCGCGCGATGACGATGGTCAACCTCGCCGATCCGCCGGAGAAGATCGTCGACCAGGTGATCGCGAGCCGGCACACGCGCATTCCCGTCTACGACGGTCAGCCGGAGAACATCGTCGGCGTGCTGCATGCGAAAGACGTGCTGCGGGCGCTGCGCGAGGAGGGGGACGCCGCGCGCATCGACATCCGCGCGCTCATGCACGAGCCCTGGTTCGTGCCCGAGACGACGACGCTTCGCGAGCAGCTCAACGCCTTCCTGCGGCGGCGCGCCCATTTCGCGCTGGTGGTCGACGAATACGGCGCGCTCCAGGGGCTGGTGACGCTCGAAGACATCCTGGAGGAGATCGTCGGCGACATCCTGGACGAGTTCGACGTCGCCGAGCAGGGGATCCGCGTGCAGGAGGACGGCTCGGTGCTGGTGGACGGGACGGTCACCATCCGCGACCTCAACCGCCGCTTCGACTGGAACCTGCCGGACGACGAGGCCTCCACCATCGCGGGGCTTCTGATCTACGAGGCCGAGACCATTCCGATCGTCGGCCAGCGCTTCGTCTTCCACGGCTTCGAGTTCGAGGTCGTCGGCCGCCGGCGCAACCAGATCACCCAGATCCGCATCCGCCCCCTGCGGCGCGAGGCCCGGCCGGCCGCGCCCGCGCCGCCCGCCTCCGCCGACAAGCCGGCGCCTGGAGGCACCACGGAGCGGAGCTGAACCCCGGACCTGCGGCCGGCACCGCCTTCCGCCGGACCCGCCGGTCAAGCCGGCGGGTGACGAGAAAAAAGGGGGCGGCGGCAGGCAATAATTCACAGCCTGGCGCAGCCGCTGGCAATTTGGAGTGCGCACCGGCGCGGGTGACGCTCCCCCCTCTCGTCATTCGCCGCGAAAGCGGCGAATCCAGCCAGACGATGTGGCCACTTCCGACGGTCGAGATTGCCCCGCCGCCCGCTGGACCCGCCGGTCAAGCCGGCGGGTGACGAGGGAAGGGAATGGACCCGCCGGTCAAGCCGGCGGGTGACGAAGATAGAAGGCCGGCGGGTGACGCTCTCCTCCTTCGTCATTCGCCGCGAAAGCGGCGAATCCAGCCGGCAAAGAAGACAGTTTCTGGCGCCCGTGATTGCTCTGCGGTCCACTGGATCCGCCGATCAAGTCGGCGGATGACGAGGGAAGGGGTGGTCCGCCGGTCAAGCCGGCGGGTGACGAGGAAAGGTGCGCACAGGCGGGTGACGCCCCTTTCCGGTCACGGATGACTGATGACTGACGACTGATCACTGATTCGTCGTTCGCCGGCTTGACCGGCGAACCCAGCCGCCGCCGAGGGCAATCCCCGCGCTTGATGCTGTCCCCGCCGTCCGCTGGACCCGCCGGTCAAGCCGGCGGGTGACGAAGAAAGAATGCCGGCGGGTGACGCTCTCCTCCTTCGTCATTCGCCGCGAAAGCGGCGAATCCAGCCGGCAAAGAAGACAGTTTCCGGCGCCCGTGATTGCTCTGCGGTCCACTGGATCCGCCGATCAAGTCGGCGGATGACGAGGGAAGGGGTGGTCCGCCGGTCAAGCCGGCGGGTGACGAAGATAGAAGGCCGGCGGGTGACGCTCTCCTCCTTCGTCATTCGCCGCGAAGGCGGCGAATCCAGCGGGCGGGTGTCACAGTCGCCGTCGCCCGGAATTGGCCCCGCCGTCTGCTGGATCCGCCGATCAAGTCGGCGGATGACGAGGGAAGGGGTGGTCCGCCGATCAAGTCGGCGGATGACGAGGGAAGGGGTGGTCCGCCGGTCGAGCCGGCGGGTGACGAAGATAGAAGGCCGGCGGGTGACGCTCTCCTCCTTCGTCATTCGCCGCGAAAGCGGCGAATCCAGCCGGCAAAGAAGACAGTTTCCGGCGCCCGTGATTGCTCTGCGGTCCACTGGATCCGCCGATCAAGTCGGCGGATGACGAGGGAAGGGGTGGTCCGCCGGTCAAGCCGGCGGGTGACGAAGATAGAAGGCCGGCGGGTGACGCTCTCCTCCTTCGTCATTCGCCGCGAAAGCGGCGAATCCAGCCGGCAAAGAAGACAGTTTCCGGCGCCCGTGATTGCTCTGCGGTCCACTGGATCCGCCGATCAAGTCGGCGGATGACGAGGGAAGGGGTGGTCCGCCGGTCGAGCCGGCGGGTGACGAGGGGAGGGGAGTGGACCCGCCGGGCGGGCCGGCGCGGGCGGGCCGGTCTTCCCCCCGCTTCCGTTTCGGCCTAAAATGTTGCGGGACGGCCGGTTGCGGCCGCGATGGGCAGGGAAAGGGAGACGGAGCCATGAATGCGACCTCCACGACCGCGGGTGCCGCCGCCGCGCCCGCGCGGCTGCGGGTGAACCGGATTTCCGGCGAGGACCCCTGGCGCTGGCTTGCCGGAGGCTGGCAGGACCTGTGGCGCGCACCGAAGCCGGCGCTCCTGATGGGCGTGGTGTTCTGGCTGCTGTCGCTCGCGCTGGCGGCCACGCTGCTGTCGGTCGATGCGCTGGCGCTGCTGCTGCCGATGGCCGGCGGCTTCTTCCTCGTCGGCCCCTTTCTCGCCATCGGGCTCTACGAGCTCGGCCGCCGCCTCGAGCGCGGCGAAGCGGTGGGGCCTGGCGTCGTCTTCCGGCCGCGGATCGCCGCGCCCACCCAGGTCGGCCTGCTGGCGGCGCTGCTGCTGTTCGCCCATTTCGTGTGGGTGCGGATCGCGCTGCTGCTGTTTGCGCTGTTCTTCGGCGTGCACAGGGAGCTGCCACCGCTGGAGACCTTCATCCACGACCTCTTCTTCACGCCGCAGGGCCTGACGCTGCTTGCGGTCGGCACGGCGGTGGGCGGCGTGTTCGCGCTCGTCACCTATGCCGGGACGGTGATCGCGCTGCCGCTGCTGTTCGACCGCGATGTGGACGCCTTCTCGGCCATCGCGCTCTCCGTGCGCGCGGTGCGGGAGAACCCCGGCCCGATGCTGCTGTGGGCCTGGCTCATCGTGATGATCGCGGGATTCGGGATCGCGATCGGCTTCGTCGGCCTGATCATCGCCTTCCCGCTGCTGGGGCTGGCGAGCTGGCGCGCCTACCGCGCGCTGGTAGCCGAGGGGTGAGTGCGGCGGGCGGCGACGCGGCACATCCGCCTAAACGAAGGACGGGGGTTCCCCGCTTGCCGGCCTTGCGCTTTGATGGGGGCCGGCGGCGGCCCGCGGGGCTTAGTCCTCGGGCATGCGGGCATCGGGAGGTGCGGTGATGAAGCGGCTGTGGCGGTGCTGGGCGGCGGCGGTGCTGGCTCCGGTGATGGGCCTCGCCTGCGCGGCCGGCGTGGCGGCGGACGAGGAGAAGGGCTGGGATGTCAACGACCCCCCGGGGCCGAAGGCCGAGGCGGCGATCGATGTCACCAGCGGCACCTGGATGAGCCTCGACGTCTCGCCCGACGGCCGGACCATCGTCTTCGACCTGCTCGGCGACATCTATGCGATCCCCGTCACGGGCGGGGAGGCGAAGCCGCTGACCCGGGGGCTGGCCTGGGACTTCCAGCCGCGCTTTTCGCCCGACGGCCGGCGCATCGCCTTCATCTCGGATGCGGGCGGTGGCGAGAACGTCTGGGTGATGGACGCGGACGGCGGCAATGCCCGCCAGGTCACGAAGGAGGATTTCCGCCTGCTCGGCAATCCCGCGTGGAGTCCGGACGGCCGCTTCATCGTCGCGCGCAAGCATTTCACGACGCGCCGCTCGCTCGGCACCGGCGAGCTGTGGCTTTATGACGTCGAGGCGGGCGGTGCGGGCGTCCAGCTCGTCAAGCGCCCGAACGAACGCTATCAGAAGGAGCTCGGCGAGCCGGCGTTCTCGCCCGACGGCCGCTTCCTCTACTACACCCAGGCCGCCACCCCCGGCGACCGCTTCCAGTACGCCGAGGACTCCAACAAGGACATCTTCCACATCAAGCGCCTGGAGCTGGCGACGGGGCGCATCGAGGACTTCGTGGCCGGCCCGGGCGGTGCGGTGCGGCCGACACCGTCGCCCGACGGGCGGTTCCTCGCCTTCGTGCGGCGCATCCGGGCGGTTTCCGCGCTGTGGATCAAGGATCTCGAGAGCGGTGCGGAACGGGCCGTCTATAAGCCGCTCGACGACGACATGCAGGAGACCTGGGGCGTCCAGGGGCTCTATCCCAATTTCGCCTGGACGCCGGATTCGCAAGCGATCGTGTTCTGGGCGGGCGGGAAGATCCGCCGGCTCGACATCCGCACCGGCGCGGTCTCGGAGATCCCCTTCCACGTCAAGGATACGCGCAGCGTGCTGGAGGCGGTGCGCTTCCAGCACGAGGTGGCGCCCGACGTCTTCCGCACGAAGATGGTGCGGTTTCCCGCGGTCTCTCCGGACGGGCGCCGCGTCGTCTTCGAATCGCTCGGCAAGCTGTGGGTGAAGGAGCTGCCGGACGGCCGGCCGCGCCGGCTCACCCGCGACGAGAGCGGCGCGCGCGAGCTGTTTCCCGCGTTCTCGCGGGACGGCCGGCGGGTCGTCTTCGTGCGCTGGTCGGATTCGGAGCTGGGCTCGGTGCGCGTCGTGGACGCCGACGGCGGCAGAGCCGAGGTGATCTCGCCGGAGCCCGGCCATTACTGGCACCCCGCCTTCTCGCCGGACGGGCGCATCGTGGTGGTGGAGCGGCGCACCGGCGGCTGGCTGACCTCGCCGCTGTGGTCGCTCGATCCCGGGATCTACGCCATCGACGTGAAGACGCGGCGGATGCGCCGCATCACGCGCGAGGGCCGCAACCCGCAGTTCGGCGCCTCGGGCGATCGCCTGTTCTATGTGCGCGACGGGGAGCGGCACGAGCTGGTCTCCTGCGACCTGAACGGCGAGGCGGTGCGCGTGCACGCGCGCAGCGAATACGGCCGCGACTTTGCCGTCTCCCCCGACGGCCGGCATCTGGCCTGGCGGCAGAGCTACCAGGTCTACCTCATGCCGATGGCGCCGGGCGGCGTGCTGGAGTTGAATCCGGAGGCGAAGGCGCTGCCGATGCGGCGGGTGAGCCCCGAGGGCTCCAGCTACATGGCCTGGCGGGATGCCGGGCATCTGGTCTTCAACCTCGGGCCGATGCTCCACCAGGTGACGACCGCCGCGATCCATGATACCGGCTTCAAGGCGCCCGAGACGCTTGCCGACCTGTCGATGGAGGTGCGCGCGGACAAGCCTTCGGGCGTCGTGGCGCTTCTCCATGCACGCATCATCACGATGGACGAGGCCCGCCGCGTGATCGACGACGGCGTCGTGGTGATCGAGGGCAACCGCATCCGCGCGGTGGGGCGTGCGGGCGAGGTCGCGATCCCCGAAGGCGCGAAGACGGTGGACCTTGCCGGGCGGACCGTGCTTCCCGGTCTCATCGACATCCACGCCCATGGTCCCCAGGGCGTCGGGGATCTCATCCCCGAACAGAACTGGTCGGCGCTCGCGCATCTGGCGCTCGGGGTGACCACGATCCACGACCCCTCCAACCGTTCCAGCGAGATCTTCGCCGCCGCCGAATACCAGCGCGCGGGGCGGCTGATGGGGCCGCGCATGTTTTCCACCGGCGAGGTGATCTACGGTGCACGCTCCGAGGGCTTCGTGGACATCCGCCGCTACGAGGATGCGCTGGCGGCCGTGCGGCGGCTGAAGGCGCAGGGCGCGATTTCGGTCAAGAACTACAACCAGCCGCGGCGCGAGCAGCGCCAGATGGTGGTGGAGGCCGCGCGCTCGGAAGGCGTCAACGTCGTCGCCGAGGGCGGCTCGCTCTACCACATGGACATGACGCTCGTCGTCGACGGCAACACCGGCGTCGAGCACAATGTGCCGGTCGAACGCTTCTACGACGACGTGCTGCAGCTCTGGCCGCAGACGAAGGTCGGCAACACGCCGACGCTCATCGTCTCCTATGGCGGGCTGTCGGCGGAGACGTATTTCTACCAGCACGACGACGTATGGAAGCATCCCATTCTCTCGCGCTTCGTGCCGCCGCACGTGCTCCAGCCGCGTTCCGTGCGCCGGCTGAAGGCGCCGGAGGAGGACTATCATCACCTCTTCGCGGCCGCCGCGGGGGCCGCCGAGCTCATGCGGCGCGGCGTGCCGGTGAACGCGGGCGCCCACGGCCAGCGCGAGGGGCTGGGCATGCACTGGGAGATCCGGGCGATGGCGAAGGGCGGCATGACGCCGATGGAGGCGCTGGCGACGGCGACCATCAATCCGGCGCGCTACATGGGCTTCGACCGCGATCTCGGTTCCATCGAGCCGGGCAAGCTGGCCGATCTCATCGTCGTGGACGGTGATCCGCTTGCCGACCTCACCGTGAGCGACCGCCTCGTCTTCGTCGTCCAGAACGGCCGCATCTATCGCGAACCGACGCTGGAGGAAGTCGTCACGGGCGACCGGCGGCTCGCCGCCTTCTACTGGCAGCCGGATCGATGAGGAAGGCAAGGCCCATGTCCGTCCGTCCGGCCATGCGCGCGCCGATCGCGGTCGCGCTGTTCGCCCTCGTGGTCGCCGGCACTCCGGTCGGTGCCGCACGCGCGCAAGCGGTCCCCGGCGACGTCGTGGCGGGGATGAAGGCCTGCCTCGCCGTGCGCAAGAAGAGCGAGCGCCTGCGCTGTTTCGAGACCCTGGCACAAGAGACCGTCGCCCGGGCCGAAGGCGGGAGGGGTGCGGCCGGCGCGCCGCCCGCGGCCGGTGCTGCCGCTTCCGCGCCCGCCGGGGCGGCGGCGGACGGCAGGGGTGACGCCCGCGAGGCGGGGGTATCGGAGAAGGAGCGGGTGCGTCCCGACTACGGCCTGAAGCGCAAAGAGGCGCGCAAGGAGCCGAAGACGCTGGATGTCGTCATCACCGCCGCCTGGCCGGACCGGCGGGGGCGCTGGCATTTCGAGACCGCCGACGGGCAGGTGTGGCGGCAGAAGGACGAGGTCCGGGTGCGGCTGACGAAACTGCCGGTCAACGCGCGTCTGGAGAAGGGGCTGATCGGCGGCTACTTCCTCGACATCGAGGGCGTGCCCTCCGACATCCGCGTCGAACGCCTGCGCTGACGGCGGGCCGCCGCTCCCCGGTCGTCGCGGCCCGGCTGCCCCCGCGACACCGTTCGCTGTCACGTCACCGGCCGATACTTTCCGTGCGTCACCCGCCGGCTTGACCGGCGGGTCCGTTCCCTTCGCTCGTCACCCGCCGGCTTGACCGGCGGGTCCGTTCCCTTCGCTCGTCACCCGCCGGCTTGACCGGCGGGTTCAGCTCCCTTCTCGTCACCCGCCGGCTTGACCGGCGGGTCCAGCGACCGGCGGGGGCATTCGCAAGCGCCGGGATCGTCCTCGGGGGCGGCTGGATTCGCCGCCTTCGCGGCGAATGACGAGAGGAAAGAAGTGTCACCCGCGGGTGCCCCTTCTCTACAGCCCCGCTCCTGCGCCGACCCGGCTGCTGCAAGAGCCCGGCTTCCACGCCGGCTCGGCTGCCGCCTCTGAAGACGGCCCGCCCGTCAGCGGCCACCGGCGGCGGGTTCGACCGGCGTGATGCGGTCGGCCACCAGCATGTAGCCCATGCCGCGCACGGTGCGGATGAGGCGCGGGCGGCCGGGATCGGCCTCGAGCTTCTTGCGCAGGCGGGTGACCTGGATGTCGACGCTGCGCGGGGCGGCCTGCTCGCCCTCGGCATGGGTGAGCGCGAGAATGGTCTCGCGCGAGAGGACCTGGTTGGGATGATCCGCCAGCACCTTGAGCAGCCGGAACTCGGCATCCGACAGCCGGACCTCGCGCCCGCGCGGGAGAGTGACGGCCTGGCGCTTGAAGTCGATCTCGTAGTTGTCGATCTTCAGCCGGCCGCCGGGTGCGAGATGCTTGAGCGCCGCCTTCTGGCGCGCGCGCAGGACAGCGCGCAGCCGCGCGATCAGCTCCCGCGGCTCGAAGGGTTTCGTCAGATAGTCGTCCGCACCCGCCTCGAGCCCCGCGACCCGCTGCATCGGCTCGCCGAGCCCGCTCAGCACCAGCACCGGAAGGTTGAGACGCTCGGCGAACTGGCGCACGAGCACGATCCCGTCGACATCCGGCAGGCGCAGATCCACCACCGCGATGTCGAAATCCAGCCTCCGGGCCATGGCCAGGGCGTCGGCGCCGGTGACCGCCGACCAGACCTCGAAGGGCTCGTCGGCGAGCGTGCGCTTGACGAGGCCCTGGATGTCGAGGTCGTCTTCCACGAGAAGCAGGCGATAGGGTTCCGCGCGCGCCCCCTCGCGCGGCACGTCTCCATCTACCATCGCATGCGGCGTCATCGTCTCAGCCATCTTCCGGCCTCCCGGTGTTCTGCGTGCGTGCCGAAGCCGCCTTTCCCGTCACCTGCGCCCTGATCAGCTTACACCGATGGCACGCTCCGGCAAAGATTCGTGACGCGCGCCGTCCCGCCACTTCCGGTCAACCGGCGACGTCCCGTCGCCTCAGCTCTCTCGCCGCCCGTCCGCCCGGGCATCCTTCTCCAGCCTGCCGGGCGCCGCCCGCGAGCGCGGAGAGTGGGCGCCCTTTTGGGTGAAAGCGTGACGGATGGCGGCGATGACCTCGCGCGGGCGCATCGGCTTCACGAGAAGCGCGTCTGCGCCCCACTGGCGATGTCCCGCGATGAGCTCGGGTTCGATCCTGCCGCTCATCACGAGAACGGGCCCGCCAAAGCCGCCCGCCCGCAGCTCCCGCACCAGAGTCTCGCCGGTCTCCTCGCCGATCGCATAGTCGGTGATGACGACATGGGGGGGCGCGGCGGCGAAGGCCTTGCGCGCCTCGTCCAGGCTGCGGGCGGTGGTGACCTCGTGTCCCGCCGCCTCCAGCACCCGTGCCGTGCTGTCGAGAACATCCGCGTCGTCGTCGACCACGAGGATCCGCCAGCGTTCCGGCGTGCCGAACTCCGCCCCGGCCTCCTCCTCCGCCAGGCCCGCCGCACCCGCCTTCGCGCGCGGGAAGAAGATCTCGAAGCGGGTGCCCCGGCCGACGGTGCTTTCCACCGTGATCGCACCGTGATGCGCGCGCACGATGCCGTGCACCACGCTCAGGCCCAGCCCCGTGCCCTTGCCCTTCGGCTTTGTCGTAAAGAAGGGCTCGAAGATGTGTTCGAGAGCATCGGGCGGAATGCCGCAGCCGGTATCCTCGATGACGAGGCGCACATGGCCGCTCGCCGGCAGCCCGAGCTCGCGCCGGTGGCGCTCCCCGTCGCCCTCGCTGTCCGTGCGCAGGGTGATGCGGCCGCCGTCCGGCATCGCCTGGGCGGCATTGCTGAAAAGGTTCATCACGATCTGGTGCAGCTGGGTGGTGTTGGCGAGGATGGTGGCGCCCGGGCAGTTGAGGGACACCTCGAGCGCGACATTCGCCGGCAGCATGGGACGCGCCATCTCGACCGCGGTCTCGATCGTGCGGTCGAAGCGGATCGCGCGGCGAGGCGTCTCCAGCCGCTGGCCGAAGGTGAGCACGTTGCGCACCAGCTCGCGCGCCGTCTCCATGCCCTCGATCACCTTGCGCATGTCGGCGGCCGCCGGGCTGTCGGGATCGAGCTGGTGCAGCACGAGATGCGCATAGCCGATGATGGGGGTGAGCACATTGTTGAAGTCGTGCGCCATGCCGCCGGCCAGCCGCCCGAGGGTCTCGAGCCGCTCCCAGCGGGCCATGCGCTCGCGCAGCCGCTCCTGCTCCTCCTGCTGGCGCACGCGCTCGGTGATGTCGCGATGGACCGAGACGATCGAAGGCTCGGCCCCGGGCCTGGTGGCGACGGGCACCGCGACGACGTCGATGTGCCGCGGCTCGCGGCCCGGCCGGGCGAGCTCGTAGACCCCCTCGTAGCGGCCTTCGCGCAGCACGGTGCGGGCGATCTCCTGCAGCCGCGCGCGCACCGGCGATTCGAGGTCGCGCTCCTCGGTTAGCCCCAGCAGGCTTTCGGCGCAGGCGTTGAATTCCTCGGGTTCGCCCTTCGCGTCGGTCACCACGACGGCCTCGGAGAGATGCTCCATCACCAGCGCCTGGCGGCGCAGAGCCTCCTCGGCCGCACGGCGCTCGGTGACGTCGCGGTGGACGCCGATGTAGCCGATGTGCCGGCCCTGCTCGTCGTAGAAGGGCTGGACATTGCAGTCGAACAGGCGGTGCGCGCCGCTTTTCGTCTTGAGCAGCATCTCCCCCGACCAGCGGTGCAGCGTCTGGATGGTGTTGTGGATGTCCTCCGGACGCGGATAGCCGGGGACGGCGTCGCCGTAGATGACGGCCGGCAGATATTTGCCGATGAGCTCCGCGCGGCTGTAGCCGAGCAGGCGCTCGGTCGCCTCGTTGCAGTCGGTGGCCACGCAGTTGATGTCCGCGATGATGACCGCCTCGTTGAGCTGCGAGATCACCCGGTCCTGACGCAGCAGCCGGCGGGAGATCTGGGCCATCTCGGTGACGTCGCGGTAGATCGCGAGATAGCCGACGTGATCGCCGACCGTATCGCGGCGCGGCACGATCAGCCCTTCCACCACCAGCTCGTCCGGCCGCTCGCGGCCGAGCTCGAGCGTGAAGGTGAAGCGCCCGTCGGTCGCGATCGCCTCCGCCATCGCCGCGCGGAAGGCCGGCCAGGGGCGCGAGGCATGGGTGAACCCCATGGGCGGCAGCGGCACGGCGCTCTGGTCGCGCGGGTTGATGTCGAACAGCCGCGCGAAGGCCGGATTGTGGAACAATACCCGGCACTCGAGATCGGTGACGGCAACCGCATCCGAGAGATGCCGGATGATGCTGGAATCGCGCTCCAGCGCCTCGGCGGCGCGTCTCAATCCCGTGATGTTCGTGAAGGTGCACACCACCGCGCCCTCGGGCGTGCGCCGGCGCGCGTACTCGATGACGCGGCCGTTGTGCAGGCGGGTCTCGAAGACCGCCGCCGGCGCCGTCTCCAGCTCGGCCTGGAACTGCTGGAACACCTCCTGCGGCGTGAGCTCGCCGTGCAAACCACGGGCGCAGTCGATCTTGAGGAATTCGAGGAGATGGGTGCCCGGCCGGCAGAGCTCGGGCGGATAGTCGAGAAGCTGCTGGAACGGCCTGTTGGCCATCACCAGCCGGAAATCGGGCCCGAAGACGCACAGCCCCTGATCAATGAAATCGAGATAGTTTCCCGGATCCCTGGATGCGCTCTCAGGGTCGGCGGTGGGAATGTTGATCCGGTTCATTGCACCGCATGTCTTGGCATCTGCGCGCCGCGAGCGGTAAAACTATAGCCCTTGTACGCAAGTGGCCGCAAGCTTGGCCGGCAATGCGCAAAAGTTGCGCGCATATTCACGAAATAATGTTTCCGACATTTTCACGATTCTGCGCGCCCGCGGGCTCGGGCCGGCGGAGCGGGGCGTCCGCTTCGGCCGTCCGCCAGTTTCCTGCGGCAAGGAATGCGTGCGGAAGCGGCGCGGTGACGGCGATCGCCGGCCGGTCCGCGAACAGCGGCAGGCGCAGGCTGGATGCGTGGAGCAGCAGCCGCGGCGCCGCCGCGCGCACGTCCGCGGGCGCGTATTTCGGGTCTCCCAGGATGGGATGGCCGATCGCCGCCAGATGCACGCGCAGCTGGTGCGTGCGGCCCGTGAGCGGGGTGAGCTCGAGAAGGCTGCGGCCGCGCCCCTCGTCGCGCGCGATCACGCGCCAGCGGGTCCGCGCCGGCTGCCCGTCGTCGCTGGCGACGATGCGCCAGCCGCGCGCGGGTGAGGAGATCTTGCTCAGCGGCAGCGCGATTTCGCCCGCATCGGCTTCCGGAATCCCGGCGACGACCGCGTGATAGGTCTTGTCCACGGCGCCGGAGCGGAACAGCTCTCCGAGGCGCCGCAGCGCCCGGCGGTGGCGGCCCAGCACGAGGCAGCCGGAGGTGTCGGCATCCAGCCGATGCGCCAGCTCCGGCAGGCGCGGCAGGCCGAAGCGGAGCTGGTGGCGGAAGTCCTCGAGCGAGGGGCGCCCGCTCGGCCCCGCGTGCACGGACAGGCCCGCCGGCTTGTCGATGACGATGATCCATCCGTCCCGGTAGAGGACGCGGCTTTGAAGATCGATGTCCATGTTCCGCTTGCCGGCCCGCCTCACAGATACCAGCGGTATTCGAGCGGCGGGATCTCTTCCGACTCCAGCCGCGCGAGCTCGTGCGCCAGGGCGTCCGCCACCCGCGGCAGATAGGTGGCGTCGATGTCGGGCGCAAGGGCGGGTGCGGCGTCCCTGAGCCGCGAGATCGCGGCGGCGGGCCCTGCCGCGAAGGCGGGATCCATGGCCCCGCCCGCATTGCCGGCGACCGGCGGCGGCGGGTCGAGGCGGCGGCGGATCCCGTGGAGCATGCCGGCCAGCACGGCGAGCAGCACGAGATGGGCGCTGGCGTCGGCGCCGGCCACGCGGTGCTCGATGCGGCAGCGCGCGGGCTCGTCAAGGATCACGCGCAGCGCCGCCGAGCGGTTGTCGATCCCCCAGTTGGCCGCGACGGGCACGAAGAGATTTGGCCGGTAGCGCCGCCAGGCGTTGCGGTGCGGGGCGAACAGGGCGAGGAAGGCCGGAAGCGTCTCGACGAGCCCCGCGATCGCCCGCGCAAGCGGGGCGGGAAGGGCGCCGTCCGCGCCGGGTGCGAAAAGCGGGCGGCCGGTCGCATCGGCAAGCGAGACGTTGACGTGCATGCCGGAGCCCGCATCGTCCAGGAACGGCTTCGGCATGAAGCTCGCGGCAAGCCCGTGCCGGCGCGCGACGCCCTTGACCAGCCGTCTGAGCGCCAGCGCCTCGTCCGCCGCGCGCAGCGCGTCCGTGCGGTGGTGGAGATTGGCCTCGAACTGGCCGCGGCCGTATTCCGTGGAGGCGACGGTCACCGGCAGCCCCTGGCGCTCGGCGGCGGCCAGGATGTCCTCGATGACGGGCGCGAATTCCGCGAGCTGCTCCATGTCGTAGACCTGATGGTCCGGATCGCGCCGGCCGCCGACCGGCGCGCGCGGCGGCAGGGGGGCACCCGCCGGCGACAGGCGCGGGGCGAGCAGATAGAATTCGAGCTCGAAGGCGACGGTCGCCGCCAGTCCTTCGCGCGCAAGCGCCTCGACAAGACGCCCGGCATGGATGCGGGGGTCGAGATCGGGCCGGCCCTCCTGCCCGCCGCGCGCGGCGAGCTGGAACTGGGCGGCCGGCGGGTCCGCCCAGGGCATGATGGCGAGCGTGTGGGGCAGGGCGATCGCCTGGACGTCCGGGTCGCCATCGTCGAAGCCGGAGCCGCCGGCATTGGTGACGCTGCCGCTCGCATCCAGCAGGAAGGTGGAGTTCGAAACCGCGCAGCCGTCCATGAAGACGCGCCGGGCGGCCTCGCGCGCATACCGCTTGCCGCGGGCGCGGCCGTGAAGGTCGAAGACATAGGCCTCGAAGCGCGCGATCTGAGGATGCCGGGCGCAGAAAGCGTCGAAGACCTCGGCCCGCATGCGGCGGGCCTCATCCGACAACGCGTCGTCCCGGCGCGGGTTGGCGGCGGTCATGACAGGGCGATCCAGGTCGTCTTGAAGTCCGTGTATTTTTCGAGCGCATGCAGCGACTTGTCGCGCCCGAACCCGGACTGCTTGAAGCCGCCGAAGGGGATCGTCATGTCGCCGGTGGGATCCCAGCAGTTGACCCAGACCGTGCCGGCGCGGATCGCCCGCGCCATGCGGTGGGCGCGGTTGATGTCGCGGCTCCAGACGGCTCCGGCGAGGCCGTAGATCGTGTCGTTGGCGATCCGGACGGCCTCCTCCTCGTCGCGGAAGGTCATCACCGCGAGCACCGGCCCGAAGATCTCCTCGCGCGCGATCCGCGCATCGGCGGCCACGCGATCGAAGATCATCGGCGGCACGAAGAAGCCGCGGTTGGCCGGGGGCAGCGCGCCGGTGAAGACCGGCTCGCCCGCCTCCTCGCGCCCGGCGGCGATGTAGCCTTCCACCCGCTCCTTCTGCCGGGCGCTCACCAGCGGCCCGATGCGTGTCGCGGGATCGAGGGGATCGCCGACGCGCCAGCGCCGCGCCGCCTTCAGCAGCCGGTCCATGAAATCGTCATGGATGCGCTCGTCCAGGAGCAGCCGCGAGCCCGCCGTGCAGACCTCGCCCTGGTTGAAGAAGATGGCGCCCGCGGCGGCCTCGGCCGCGGCGTCGAGATCCGGGCAGTCCGCCATGACGATGTGCGGCGACTTGCCGCCGCATTCCAGCGACACCCGCTTCATGTTGGACTGGCCGGCATACTGCAGGAACAGCTTGCCCACCTCGGTCGAGCCGGTGAAGGCCACCATGTCGACATCCGGATGAAGCCCCAGCGCGCGCCCCGCCGTCTCGCCGAAGCCCGGCACGACCTGCAGGACGCCCGCCGGAATCCCGGCCTCGATCGCGGCCTCGGCCAGCATGAGCGCCGTCAGCGGCGATTCCTCCGCCGGCTTCAGCACCACGGAATTGCCGGCCGCCAGCGCGGGTCCGATCTTCCACGCCGCCATCAGGAGCGGAAAGTTCCACGGCACGACGGCGGCCACGACCCCCACCGGCTCGCGCGTGACGAGCGCGAGCGCCGAGGGGTCGGTGGGGGCGATCTCGTCCATCAGCTTGTCGGCCGCCTCGCCGTACCAGTGCAGGCAGCGCACCACCGCCGCCATGTCGATCGCGAGCGCGTCCGAGACGGGCTTTCCCGTGTCGAGGGACTCGACCAGCGCGAAGACCTCCTTTCGGGATTCGACGATCTCGGCGAGCCGCATCAGCCGCCTGCCGCGCTCGGCCGGGTGCAGATGGCGCCAGCGCCCGTCCTCGAAGGCCGCGCGCGCCCCGGCCACCGCCCGGTCCACGTCCTGCGCCCCGCAGGACGCGACATCGGCGAGCACCTCCTCGGTTGCGGGATTGACGTCCGCGAAGCGCTCGCCGCTTGCCGCGGGCTGCCGGCGGCCGTCGATGAAGGCGTCGCGCGGAAGCGTGAGGCCGGCCTTGAGCGCCTGCCAGTCGGTGTGCGCACGTGCGTCGTCGGCCATGGTCCGATCCTCCTTTCTCGTCACAGCCGGTCGCGCAGGGCGTAGTAGAGCATACCCGCAACGAAGACCGGCCAGCGCAGCAGCCGCCCGCCGGGAAAGGGCGGGACAGGCAGCGATGCCATGAGATCGAAGCGCTCCGGCTCGCCCAGAAGCGCCTCGGCGATGAGCCGGCCGCCGAGATTGGCGAGCGCCACCCCGTGGCCCGAATAGCCCTGAGCGTAGAGAATGCGCCCGCCGTCGAGGCGGCCGAAGTCCGGCAGGCGGGGGAGCGTCACGGCGAGCGTGCCGCCCCAGCCGAAGTCGATGCGCACGTCCGCAAGCTCCGGGAAGACCCTCAGCATGAAGGGGCGCACGAAGGTCTTCACGTCGCGGCGCAGGTCCGGGCGGTAGCTCTCGCCACCGCCGAAGAGCAGCCGGCGGTCGTGGCTGAGGCGGAAATAGTCGATCACGAATTTGCTGTCGGCGACGGCGGCGTCGGTGGGCAGCAGCCGCCGCGCGCGCTCCTCGCCCAGGGGCTCGGTGGCGATGATGTAGTTGTGGATCGGCATGATGCGCCGGCGCACGCGCGGCTCCAGTCCGTCGACGTAGGCATTGCAGGCGAGCACCACGCGTTCGGCGGTGACCCGGCCCTGCGGCGTCTCCAGCACCAGGCCGCCGGCCGTGCGCCGGTAGCGCCTGACCGGGGTCGCCTCGTGGATGCGCGCGCCCGCCTCGTGCGCCGCGCGCGCAAGGCCGAGGGCGAGGTTGAGGGGATGCAGGTGCCCGGCGCCGCGGTCGTAGGTGCCGCCGTAATAGCGGTCGGAGCCGATGTGCGCGGCGAGCTGGTGCCGGTCCAGCGCCTCGATCTCATCGTAGCCGTAGTCGCGCCGCAGCTTCTCGACGAGGGCGAACCAGCGCGGGACGAAGCGCGGCTTGTGGGCGACATGCAGGATCCCGGGCCGGAAGTGGCAGGGGATCCGGTGGCGGGCGATGCGCTCTTTCACCAGCGCCTTCGCCTCCTCGGCGAGATCCCAGAGCGCGCGCGCCCGCTCGCGCCCGAAAGCCTCCTCCAGCTCGTCCACGTCCCAGCGCTGGCCGGAGCCGAGCTGGCCGCCGTTCAGGCCAGAGGCGCCCCAGCCCACGCGCCGCGCCTCGAGCAGCACGACGTCGACGCCCGCCTCGGCGAGATGCAGGGCCGCCGACAGGCCCGTATAGCCGCCGCCCACCACCGCCACATCGGCGCGCGCGTCACCCGCAAGCGGGGCGAAGCCGATCTCGCCGGCGCGGCTGGCCGCGTACCAGGACCCGGGGTAGGGGGGCAGGGCCGGCTCGCGCATCGCTCACTCCCCCTGCCGGCGCATGAGGCGGAAGCTCGCGGCCACCGCGATCACGACGAAGAGCATGAGGATGCTGGCGAGGGCGTTCACCTCGGGCGAGAGGCCCAGGCGGACCTTCGAGAAGATCACCATCGGCAGCGTCGAGGCCCCGGGCCCCGAGACGAAGCTCGCGACCACGAGATCGTCGAGGGACAGCGTGAAGGCGAGCAGCCAGGCCGACGCCAGCGCGGGAAGAAGCAGCGGCAGGGTCACCCGCCGGAAGACCCGCCATTCGGACGCCCCGAGATCGCGCGCCGCCTCCTCGATTGCGGGGTCGAAGCGCATGAGGCGCGCGCGGATCACGACCGTCGCATAGGCGACGCCGAAGGTCGCATGCGCGAGCGTGATGGTGGGAAAGCCGCGGTGCGCCGGCCAGCCGACGAGATCGGCGAGCGCGACGAAGAAGAGCAGAAGCGCAAGCCCGAGCACCACGTCGGGCACCACGAGCGGCGCGCCGATGAGGCCCGCGAACAGGCTGCGCCCCCTGAAGCGGCCGAAGCGCACCAGCGCGATCGCCGCCATGAGGCCGATGACCGTCGCCACCGTCGCCGCGATGGCCGCCACCTTCAGCGAGAGCAGGGCGGCGCCGATGAGCTGGGGATCATGGATCAGCGCCGCATACCAGCGCACCGAGAACCCCTGCCAGACGGCGACCCGCGGCGAGGCGTTGAAGGAGTAGAGCACGAGCACGGCGATCGGCAGATACAGGAAGGCGTAGCCGAAGGCCGCGGCCGTGACGACGCCGGGATGGACGCGCCAGCGCCTCATGGCGCCGCCTCCTTCCCGTTCGCCGCCACCACCCGCCTTTCGAAGACCATCAGCGGGACGACCAGCAGAAGCAGCATGATCACGGCGATCGCGGACGCCATCGGCCAGTCGCGGTTGGCGAAGAACTCGTTCCACAACAGCCGGCCGATCATGGTGCTCTGCGGCCCGCCGAGCAGCTCGGGCACCACGAATTCGCCGACCGCCGGGATGAAGACGAGGGCCGACCCCGCCAGCACGCCGGGGCGCGAGAAGGGCCAGACGACCCGCCGGAAGGCGCGCCAGGGGGTCGCGCCCAGATCGGTCGCGGCCTCGACGAGGCTGTAGTCCAGCCGCTCGAGCTGGGCGTAGAGCGGCAGCACCATGAAGGGCAGATAGGAGTAGACGAGGCCGAGCAGGACGGCCCCGTCGCTGTGCAGAATCGCGAGCGGCCGGTCGATGACGCCGAGCGCCATCAGCGCCGCGTTCACCGGCCCGCCCGACTGCAGCAGCAGCTTCCAGGAATAGACGCGCAGCAGAAAGCTGCTCCAGAAGGGCACGATGACGAGCGCAAGAAGCAGCATCTGCCGCCGTCCGCGCGCGCGCGCCGTCGCATAGGCGATGGGGTAGCCGGCAAGCAGGGTGAGCAGCGTCGTCAGCGCCGCGAGCACGAGCGATTTCACGAGTCCGCCGAGATAGAGCGGATCGCCGAGGATGTAGCCGTAGGAGAACAGCGACAGCCGGATGGTCAAGGTCTCGCCGTCGAAATCGACGAGCGGCGTGTAGGGCGGTCGCGCGATCACCGCCTCGGCGAAGGAGATCTTGAGCACGAACAGGAAGGGCAGCAGGAAGAACACCAGCATCCAGCAGAAGGGCAGGGCGACGACGAGGGCCCGCCCGCGCCCGGCGAGCCGGGCCGTCCATCTTTCCGCCGTTGCCGCAATGCCGGGCGCCGCCGTCATGATCGGCCTACTCCATCAGCACCACGGGCGCGCTCTCGTGCCAGTGCACCCACACCTCCTGGTCCCAGAGGATGTCCGAGCCCGATGCGCGGGCGCGGATCGGGCGCGTGACCTTGAGCCGGGCGCCGGAGGGCAGGCGCAGATGGAAGGTGGACAGCGCGCCGCCGTAAGCGATCTCCTCCACCACGGCCCGCGCGACGTTGACGCCGGATGCGGCCTGCGCCGGGGCATCCGGGGTGACCACCATCTTCTCCGGGCGGATCGCGACCAGCACCTCGGCCTGCGGCGGGCAGGAGATGCCGTGGCCGACGCGCACGCGGCAGCCCAGCTCGGGCACCGCGATCTCCACCATCTCCGGCTCGTCCTTCACCACGCGGCCGGGGAAGATGTTCACGGAGCCGACGAAGGAGGCGACGAAGCTGTTGGCCGGGAACTCGTAGATCTCCTGCGGCGTGCCGATCTGGACGAGGCGCCCGTCGCGCATCACCGCGATGCGGGACGAGAGCGCGATCGCCTCGGCCTGGTCGTGGGTGACCATGATGAAGGTGATGCCCACCTGCTCCTGGATGCGCGCGAGCTCGAGCTGGGTGCGCTCGCGCAGGTTCTTGTCGAGGGCGGCGAGCGGCTCGTCCAGCAGCAGCAGCTTCGGGCGCTTGACGAGGCAGCGGGCGAGCGCGACGCGCTGGCGCTGGCCGCCGGAGAGCTGGTCCGGCCGGCGGCGCGCGAGGTCCGCCATCTCGACGAGCTCCAGCATCTCGGCGACCCGCTCGCGGATCTCCGCGCGCGGCAGCCCCTCCTCCTTGAGCCCGAAGGCGACGTTTTCGAACACGTCAAGATGCGGGAAGAGCGCATAGGACTGGAACATCATGTTGACCGGCCGGCGATGGGCGGGCACGGCCGTCACGTCCGCGCCGTCGATGAGGATGCGCCCGCCGTCCGGCCGCTCGAGACCGGCCAGAAGCCTCAGCAGCGTCGTCTTGCCCGAGCCGGAGCCGCCGAGCAGCGAGAAGAACTCGCCGCGATGGATCTTCAGATCGATGTCGTGCAGCACGCGGGTGCCGCCGAAGCTCTTCGAGAGCCCCTCGATCACGACGAAGGGCTCGGCGGCCGGATCCTCCCACGGCCGGTCGAGATAGGGATCGCCGGTGGGGGCGCGCGCCCGCCCGCTCTGTGCGGATTCCGCCGTCATCGCGAAGACGCCTTTCCTGCCCGTGGGGCCGTCCGCCCGCCCGGATCGCGGCCGGCCTTGACGTTCACCCAGGCGCGGTTGCGGATGCGCACGACGCGCGGCGGATCCGGCAGGTCCGGATGCAGCCGCGCCATCGTCTCCGCATCGGGATAGATCATCGGATCGTTGCGGATCTCCGGCGGCAGCAGCGCCCGCGCGTCGCGGTTGGGGGTGGCGTAGAGGGTGGCGATGCTGTTGGCCGCCGCGATCCCGGGCCGCAGCAGGAAGTCGATCAGCCGGTGGGCGTTCAAGGGATGCGGGGCGTCGGCCGGGATCGCGAGGATGTCGAACCAGATGATCGTGCCCTCCTTCGGAATTACGTAACGGATGTCGACACCGGCGGCCTGATCCCGGCGCGCCTGGTAGATGTCGCCCGACCAGCCGAGCGCCAGGCAGATCTCGCCGTTGGCCAGATCGTCGATGTAGGCGCTCGAATGAAAGTAGCGCACGAAGGGCTGGATGCGCTGCACGAGGCGCATGCCCGCCTCGATGTCCTCGCGCCTCTTCGATTCCGGGTCGAGCCCGAGATAATGCATGGTGATCCAGTGCAGCTCGTCCGGCGCATCGAGGATGGCGATGCCGCAGTCGGCCAGCCGCCGCGCGTTCTCCGGCCTGAACAGCAGATCCCAGCTCTCGAGCGGCGCATCGGGGATGCGCGCCAGCACCTTGTTGACGTCGTAGCCGAGGCCCGTGGTGCCGAACATGTAGGGCACGCCGTGTTCGAGGCCGGGGTCCAGGGGTTCGAGGCGCTCCAGGATCGCCGGGTCGAGATGGCGGTAGTTCGCAAGCAGGCTGCGATCGATGGGGCGAAACAGCTCGGCCTGCACCTGGACGGCGAAGAAGCTGCCCGTCGGCACGACGACGTCATAGCCCGTCGAACCGGCCAGCAGCTTGCCCTCCAGCACGTCGTTGGAATCGAGGGTGTCGTAATTGACCCTGATCCCGGTCTCGGTCTCGAAGCGGGGGATGGTGTCGGGCGCGATATAGTCCGACCAGTTGTAGAAATTGACGACCGGCTCCTCCGAGCCCGCATGCTCCGGCCGGGCCGCGTCGTCGCAGCCGCCGGGCAGCGCCGCGACCAGCACCGCCGCCGCGGCGAGCATGCTGCGGACCGACGGGCGCGCGCACATCTCAGCCGCCGTCCCGCGCCAGGATCTCCGCCGTGCGGTCCAGCGCGCGCCGCGCGGCGCCGGCGATCTCGGTGATTTCGGGGGCGTCGATCACGATCGGCGGGGCGAGGATCATGGTGTCGCGCACGGCGCGCATGACGAGCCCGGCTTTCACGCTTTCCTCCCGGCACAGGAGGCCCGCCCGGCCTTCCGGTTCGAAGCGCCGGCCCGTCTTGCGATCGGCCACGAGCTCGATCGCGGCAAGAAAGCCCACCCCGCGCACTTCGCCGACCAGCGGATGGTCCGCAAGGCCCCGCACCGCCTCCTGGAACAGCGCGATGCGGCGGCGGCTGTCGGCGCTGTCGACGAGCCCCCGCCGCTTCATCTCGCGGATATTCGCGATGGCGACTGCGGCGGCGACCGGGTGACCGGAATAGGTGAAGCCGTGGGCCATCTCGTCCGGCGCATCGGCGATCACGGGGCCCATCCGCGGGCCCAGCGCCACCGCCGAGATCGGCTGGTAGCCGGAGGACATGCCCTTGGCCATGGTGATGATGTCGGGCAGGAATTCGTAGGTCTCGAAACCCCACCAGCGGCCCGTGCGGCCGAAGCCGGTGATCACTTCGTCCGCCCACAGAAGGATGTCGTGTTTGCGGCAGAGCTCAGCGATGCGCGGCCAGTAGCCGGCCGGCGGCGTCATCATCCCGCCCGCGCCCATCACCGGTTCGCCGATGAAGGCCGCGACCCGCTCGGGCCCGATCTCGAGGATCTTGCGTTCGGTGGCCTCCACGCACAGGTCGCAGAACGCCTCCTCCGACATGTCGCGGCCGAAGCCGAAGCGGTAGGGCGGCGGCTCGACGTGATGAAAGCCGGCGAGCGGCAGGTCGAACTGGGGATGCAGATGCGGCAGCCCGGACAGCGAAGCGGCCGCCAGGGTCACCCCGTGGTAGGCCCAGCGCCGGGCGATGATCTGCTTCTTCTCCGGCCGGCCCATGAGGTTCCAGTAGTAGCGGATGAGCTTGACCGCGCTGTCGTTGGCCTCCGATCCCGAGCAGGCGTAGAAGATCTCGTCGAAGCCCTCCGGCAGCAGCGTCTTGAGCTCCGCCGTCAGCTCCGCGACGTAGGGATGCGTGCACTGGAAGAAGGTGTTGTAGTAGGGCAGCGTCTCGAGCGCCTCGCGCCCCGCGTCGATGAGCGGCCGCACGCCGTAGCCGAGCTGCACGCACCACAGCCCCGACATGCCGTCGAGAATCCGCCGGCCGTCGGCGGTGATCAGATGCACGCCCTCGGCCCCCGCGATCACCCTTGGACCCGTGGCCCGCAGCTCGCGGTGGGTGGTGAAGGGATGCAGGTGGTGGCGGTCCGCCGCGAGCACGGCGGCCGTGTCGATGGTCCGGGTGGGCTGGTCGTCCATGTCCCTCTTCCTCGTTGCCGCCGCCGGGCGGGGCCGGCGGTCAGATGTTCAGCATGAGATGGCGGATCTCCCAGGGCGAGAGCACGCTGTAATAGTCGTGGTATTCGAGGCGCTTGACCTCGCAGTAGAGCTTCACGAACTCCGGTCCCAGCACCTCGGCGAGCTCCTCGCAGTCCTCGAGCTCCTCGAGGCCCTCCAGATAATGGGACGGCAGGGTGCGGCTCTTCCTGTCGTAGGCGGACTTGCGCAGCGGCCGCGACGGGCGGATCTCCTCAACCATGCCGAGATAGCCGCAGGCGAGCGAGGCCGCGATCGCAAGATAGGGGTTCACATCCGCGCCGGCGACGCGGTTTTCCACGCGGCGGCTTTCGCGCCCGCTCATCGGCACGCGCAGGCCCACGGTGCGGTTCTCGCGCCCCCAGTGGGTGTTGACCGGCGCCGACATGCCGGGGCCGAGACGCCGGTAGGAATTCATGTAGGGGGCGAGCAGGGGCATGGCGGCGGGCAGATACTTCTGCAGGCCGCCGATGTGATAGTGGAAGAGCTCCGTGTCCTCGCCGGCATCGTCCGCGAAGAGATTGCGCCCCGTCTCGAGGTCCTCCACCGACTGGTGGATGTGCATGGAGGAGCCCATGTGGTCGGGGTAGGGCTTGGCCATGAAGGAGGCGAACAGGCCGTGCTTGATCGCCGCCTGGCGGATGAGGCGCTTCAGATAGAACGACTGATCGGCGAGCGCGAGCGGGTCCCCGTGGCGCAGGTTGAACTCGAACTGGGCCGGGCCCGCCTCGTGGACCAAGGTGTCGATGGCGATGCGCTGTGTTTCGCAGAAGGCATAGATATCGTCGAACAGCACGCCGAATTCATCGACGCCATCGATGGAATAGGAATCCTCGCCGCTGTCAAGCCGGCCCGAACGGCCGCGCGGCACCTCGGGCGGGGCGTGCGGCTCCTCCGTGCGGGCGAGCAGATAGAACTCGAACTCGGGCGCCACCACCGGCCGCCAGCCGCGCGCCTCGTAGAGCGAGATCACGCGCCGCAGCACCTCGCGCGGGTTCAGGGCGACGGCGCGGCCGTTCGCGTACCAGGCGTCGCAGATGACGCAGGCCGTGGGCTCATTCTGCCACGGCACGAGCACCAGCGTGTCGAGCTCCGGCACGAGCAGCACGTCCGGCTCGGTCACCGGCACGAGCCCGCGGTAGACGTATTCGCCGGAGACGGTCATCGAAAAGATGCTCTCGGGCAGCCGCAGCCCGTGGGTCTTGATGGATTCGATGAACTTGAGGCGCGGCATGGCCTTGCCGCGGGGGATGCCGGCGAAATCCGAGACCATGACCTCGATGTCGTCGACATCCTGGTCGATCAGCCACTGGTTGATCTCCTGCAGGCGCTCCTCCGGGATCTCGGGAAGCTTGCGCGCGGCCTTCCTGCTGCGCGGCCTCATGAGGACATCTCCTGATCGAGCGGCCGTTCCGCCCGCCGCCGGTGATGCGCATGGACGGCGGCGGCGAAGCGGCGAAACAGCTCGCGGTAATGGGGGGTCGCGGCGGCCTTCCATTCCGGATGCCACTGCACGCCGATGGCGAAGCTTGCGGCATCGCGCACCCGCACCGCCTCGATCGTGCCGTCGTCGGCCACGGCCTCGACCGCCAGTGACGGGGCGAGATCGCGAATGCCCTGACCGTGGAGCGAGTTGACCATGATCTCCTCGTGCCCCAGCCAGCGCCGCAGCAGCCCGTCGGGCGCAAGCCGCACGGGGTGGGCGGGGCCGTACTGGACGTCGAGAGGGTCTACATCGCGCTCGCGGTGGTCACGCCGGCCGGGCTGCTCGTGAAGATGCTGGTAGAGCGTCCCGCCCAGCGCGACGTTGAGCTCCTGGAAGCCCCGGCAGATGGCGAGCAGCGGCACACCGCGGTCGATGGCGTGCCGGATCAGCGCGAGCGCCGTGCGGTCGCGCCGGGGGTCCTGCTTCGTGCCGGGCCGCGCCGGCTCGCCGCCGTAATGGGCGGGATCGACGTTGGACAGCGCGCCCGGCAGCAGCAGCCCGTCGAGCCGGGCGAGCAGCGCATCCGGATCGAGCGGCTCCGGCAGCACCGGCACGAGCCAGGGCAGCGCCTCCACGATCTCGACGACGGGAATGATGTATTTCTCGCCGACGCAGTGGAAGACGTGCTTGCCGATCTTCTCGGCATCGCAGACGATCCCGACGACGGGACGCTGGGACACGGAACACCTCGCTTTCGCCGTCCGGAACGGCAGCGGCGCGGGACCTGCTGCCGGGGCCACGACGGGCCGCCGGGCCAGTGTTCAAAAAACCAATCACTTGTCAAGGGGGGCTCCGGCATCCGATCCGGCGCGCGGGCGGGCTAGAAGGGCGGCGTGCAGGCGGAGACGATCACGCATTCCTCCTCGCCCACATTGCGGAAGCGGTGGGGGATCGAGGAGCGGAAGTAGTAGGCCTCGCCCGGCCCCAGCACGCGCACCCGGTCGCCCACCGTCACCTCGATCCGGCCCGCGATGACGAAGCCGCATTCCTCGCCCTCGTGCACCAGCGGCACCTGACCCGTGCTGCCGCCGGGCCGGTAGCGCTCGAGCAGGATCTGGATGGCGCGCCCGCGCGTGGAACGGCCCGGCTGCAGGAGCTGGACGGGCCCGTGGCCGAGGTCCACCATCTCGTCGCGCGAAAAGAAGACCTTGTCGGTTTCATCAAGCGGCTGCGCGAAAAATTCCGCGACGGAGACGCCGACCCCGTCGAGGATCTTCATGAGCAGGCCGAGCGTGGGGTCGGTGCGCCCCTGTTCGATCAGCGAGATCGTGCCGTTGGACACCCCGGCGCGGCGTGCGAGCGCGCGTTGCGACAGCCCCAGCTTCATGCGCAGCGCCTTCAGGCGGCGGCCGACGTCGGCGAGCATTTTCCGGTCGTCCCTCGTGTTTTTTCTGTTCAGTATGTTGAACAATCTGAGGGCAGAAGCGCGCGCTGTCAAGGATTTGGCCGAACTGCGAAACCGTTTGCGATTTTCTTTTGTCTTCAGTAGCATAATGAAGAGCGAAGGGTGCAGGGCGCTGATCGCCCGCATGAGGCGGGTCCCGTCGCCCGCCCGCGGAGTTGGCGCGCAGGACGCGGCCGGTGGCCTGCGGAGCGCAAGGCAGGAAGGGAGGAACCGATGTCCCGTCGCAATCAGTGGGGCCGTCTGGCCGGTGGTGCGAGTCTCGCGGCTCTCGCCGCGGTGCTGGCGCTCGCCCCGCAGGATGCGGCCGCCCAGTCGGCGCCGCAGCAGGAGAGCGGGGATGCGGGCGTCATCGAGGAGATCGTGATCACCGCCCAGTACCGGCGCGAGTCGCTCAAGGACGTGCCGATCGCCGTCAGCGCATATGACGAGAGCTTCATGCGCCAGACGAAGCTCGACGACGTGAAGGACCTGATCGACTTCACGCCCGGATTCGCGGGCAAGTCCAAGGACAGCTTCGTCGACACGATCTCGGTGCGCGGCATCGTCACCAACGACTTCGGCGTCGGCGGGGATCCCTCCATCGGCATCTTCAAGGACGGCGTCTACCAGGGGCGCACGGGCGCCGCGGTCACGAGCTTCTACGACATGGAGCGCGCCGAGGCGCTGCGCGGTCCCCAGGGCTTCCTCTTCGGCCGCAACGCGATCTCGGGCGCGATCTCGCTCGCCGTCAACAAGCCGGACCCGGACGCCTTCGATGCCGACTTCTTCGCCGGCTTCGGCGAGCGCGCCCATGTCGAGACGAACGCGATGGTCAACGTCCCGCTCGGCGAGGGCTGGGCGATGCGGATCGCCGGCTACTTCTTCAACGAGGACGGCTACGTCGACAATTTCGCCGATCCGGCGCCGCAGGATCTGGCCGCCGTGCCGAAGCTGCGCAAGCTCGCCGCCAAGGGGCGCCGGCCCGATCTCATCAAGGCGCGCAAGGAGGCGGGGCGGCTCTCCTTCGGCTATCGCGGCGAGCGGCTGACGGTCAATCTGATCGCGGAGGCCGAGGTGCGCGACCAGTCCGGCACCATCTATCGCGCGATTCAGGACGATCCCGTCACAAGCGAGGATCTGGGGCTCGTGATCCGCGGCAACGGCCGCGACGCGGATACGGATCTGGGTGCGGGCACCCGCGACGACGGGCGCATCGTCTCGTTCACGGGTCTCATCGACTACGACCTCGGTTTCGCCACGCTCACCAGCATCTCCGGCGTGCGCACGCATCATTACCACTACAAGGAGGACTTCGACGGCACGCCGCTCGTCATCAACAACTATTTCCAGGACCAGCAGGGCGACTACTTCAGCCAGGAGCTGAGGCTGGTCTCGTCGACGCCGGGACCGTTCCAGTGGTTTCTCGGCGCCTCCGTGTACAAGGAGGAGATCGACGCGAGCTTCGCCCAGCAGGCCGACGAGGAGCTGATGTGCGAGGCCTTCCTCGAGATGAGCTGCAGCGAATATCTGGAGGGCGATTTCACCCCCAACCCGCTGGGGCTGTTCGAAACCAACGATGCGCGCGGCCGCTACAAGGGCTTTGCGCTGTATGCGGATGCGACCTACGAGGTGCTGCCGCGTCTCGAGCTCAACGCCGGCATCCGCTACACCTATGACCGCAAGAACTTCGGGCTCCGGATCAATCCGGTCGACAGCGATCTCGGGCCCTTCTTCGTCTTCGGCTACATCACGGATCCGGCGGTCAACAACGGCTTCATCACCGAGACGCGGCACTGGGACCAGGTCACCCCGCGTTTTACCGCACGCTGGCACGTGAGCGACGAGACGACCGTTTGGGCGAGCGTGACCAAGGGTTACAAGTCGGGCGGCTTCGGCACCTTCTCGCTCACGCTTCCAACCCCCGAGGAGCTCGGGTTTACGCCCGAGGAGATCCAGGCCTGCGAGGACGAGGAGCTCGGCGTCTTCTGCGTCGTCAACGACGACGGCACGGTGCCGGAGGGCACGCGGCTGTCGGCCTTCGACCCCGAGAAGGTCTGGTCGTACGAGGCGGGCATCAAGGGCAGCCTGCTGGGGCGCGTGCTCCAGTACGACCTCAACGTCTACTATTACGACTACAAGGATCTGCAGATCACCTTCTTCGACGAGGTGCTGCTCAACACGCTGGTCGAAAATGTCGGCCAGGTGGACGGTCTGGGCTTCGAAGGCACGATCAGGGCGCGGCCGGGCGAGCGCTGGAACCTGCTGCTCTCGGTGGCCTATTCGCACACCGACATCGCGAAGGTGCCGGCCAGCATCTGCGAGGACTGCGACGGCAACCGGCTCACCCAGAACCCCAAATGGACCTTCGGCGGGCTGCTGCAATACGCCCATCCGCTGCCGCGCGGGCGGCTGCTGTTCTCGACCGAGCTGCACGCCCAGACGGACTTTTTCGGCGGGCTGGACAATCTCCAGCTCACCAAGATCCAGGGCTATGCGGATGTGGGGCTCAGACTCGCCTATGAGGCGGATGCCGGCTGGGAGGTGGCCGTCTACGTGGACAATGTGACGAACGACCTCTACTACGACGGCTCCATCGATGCGGAATTCCCGATCCCGTCGACCTTCTTCGGGCCGTCGCGGCCGCGGACCTTCGGCATCGACTTCTACTGGCGCTTCGGTGGCGGCTGATGCGCGGGGCGGCCGGAGAAGCTCTGGCGGGCGCTCTTCTGTCCGGGCTGCTGCTCGTTGCCGGGCCGGCCGGCGCGGCGGGCGATGCGGCCGCGCCCGTCCCGGATGCGGTGCTCACGGCCGGGCGGATCTACACGATGGATCCGATGGGCCGCGTTGTCGAGGCGCTCGCCATCCGTGACGGCCGGATCACCGCGCTCGGCAGCCGCGAGGAGATCCTGGCGCTCGCAGGGCCGCAGACGCGCCGGATCGGGCTCGCCGATGACGAGGCCGTCTTTCCGGGCTTCACGGACGCCCATGTGCATCTCCTGGACGGGGGCCGGTCGCTCCTGGGGCTTTCGCTGCACGCGGCGGCGACGGCGGATGAGGTGGTCGCGCTGGTCAAGGCCCATGCCGAGGCGCATCCGGCGCTTGCCGTGATCGCGGGCGAGGGCTGGGAGCTCAATCTGTTTCCCGGGGCCCATCCGAAGAAGGAGCTGCTCGATGCGGTGGTGCCGGAGCGGCCGGTTGTGCTGATCGCCGCCGACGGCCACAACGCCTGGGTGAACTCCGCGGCGCTCAAGGCGGCCGGGATCACGAAGGACACGCCGGATCCGCCGGGCGGGCGCATCGAGCGGGACCCGAAGACCGGCGAGCCCACCGGCACGCTGCGCGAGGCGGCGGTCGCCCTCGTGCGGGCGATCGTGCCCGAGCCGACGCCGGCCGAGCAGGACGCCGCGCTTGCGGCCGCGATGGCCTACATGAACGACCTCGGGTACACGGCGGCCATCGATGCGGCGGTGACGGAGGGGCCCATGGAGGAGGCCTTCCTGCGCTACGCCCGCCGGTCGCTCGAGCCAGATCGCGAGCACAAGGCGCCGCAACCGGGGCTCGATCTCCGGCTCTGTCTGCTGCCCGGGGCCGACATCATGGCCGGCACCATGACCCGGGCCGACATCGCCCCCGTCATCGAACGGCTGAAGGCCCGGCGTGCGCGCTTCGACGCCGTCGGCAACCCTGCGGTGCGCGCCGACTGCGTCAAGATCTTCGTCGACGGCGTGATGGAGAATTTCACCGCCGCGGTCCTCGAGCCCTACCGCGACGTGCCGGAAGGCGTGGACCCCGAGGGGCAGCTCAACATCCCGCCGGACGTGCTGGCGGACCATGTGACGGCGGTGATCGCCGCGGGCTTCCAGCCGCATTTCCACGCCCTCGGGGACCGGGCGGTCAGGGTGGCGCTCGACGCGCTGGAGGCGGCGCGCGCGCGGCTGGGATGGGCGAAGCTTGCGGCCGCGCGCCCGCATCTCGCCCATCTCGAGCTCGTGGATCCCGCGGATGCGCCGCGCTTTGCGGCGCTCGGGGCCACCGCGAACATCCAGGCGCTGTGGGCGTATCCGGATCCCTACATCACGGATCTGACGCTGCCGCATCTCGCGCCCGGGCGGGTGAACCTGCTCTATCCCTTCGCGATGCTGGCGCGGGCCGGAGCGCGGCTGGCCATGGGCTCGGACTGGCCGGTTTCCACGCCCGATCCGATGGCCGCCGCGGAAGTGGCGGTCCGGCGCGCCGATCCAGAGGACGATGCGGCCGCACCCTGGCTGTCCGATCAGCGGCTGGGGCTCGAAGGAGGTGATGACGGCGCTGACCCGGGCGGGAGCCTATCTGATGGGCGAGGAGGGCGCGCGCGGCATGCTCGCCGTCGGCAGTCGGGCCGACCTCGTCGCGCTCACGGCGGATCCCTTCGCGGTGAACCCGAGGGAGCTTTCACGCATCCGTGTGCGGATGACCATGCGTGATGGGCGGATCGTCCATTGGCTGCCGCGCGAGGAGTTCATGCCGCCTCGCCCCGCCGTGCCGTTTCCGCCCTGCGGCCAGAAAGGAGATGCGGCGTGTCGGAAGCCGTGAACGATCTCGAGGCCTGGTGGCTGCCGTTCACCCCCAACCGTCATTTCAAGCGCCATCCGCGGCTCCTGGTGGGCGCCGAGGGCATCCATTACATCGACCAGCACGGTCGCCGGCTGATCGACGGTCAGTCGGGGCTGTGGTGCTGCAACGCCGGCCACAACGTGCCGCGGATCGTGGAGGCGATCCGGCAGGCGGCGGGCGAGCTCGACTATGCGCCGGGCTTCCAGTGGGGGCATCCGCGGGGCTTCGAGCTCGCCAACCGCCTCATCGAGATGGCCGGCGCGCCCTTCACCCACGTCTTCTTCACCAATTCCGGCTCCGAGTCGGTGGAGACGGCGCTCAAGATCGCGCTGGCCTGGCATCGCCTGCGCGGCGAGGGCGAGCGGATCCGGCTCATCGGCCGCGAGCGCGGCTACCACGGCGTCAATTTCGGCGGCATGTCGGTGGGCGGGATCGCGCCGAACCGTCTGTTCGGGCCGGGGCTGCCGGCGGTGGACCATCTGCGCCTGCCCCAGGGGATTCCGGACAACCGCTTCGCGCGCGGCCTGCCGCCCCACGGGGGGCGCGAATATGCGGACGATCTGGAGCGGCTCGTCGCGCTGCACGGCGGCCACACCATCGCGGCGGTGATCATCGAGCCGGTGCCGGGCTCCGGCGGCGTCTATCCGCCGCCCGTCGGCTATCTCGAGCGGATCCGCGAGATCTGCGACGCCCACGGCATCCTGCTGATCTTCGACGAGGTGATCACCGGCTTCGGCCGGCTGGGCGCGCCCTTCGCCAAGGACTGGTTCAAGGTGACCCCCGACATCATCACGCTCGCCAAGGGGCTGACCAACGGCGCGGTGCCGATGGGCGCCGTGCTGCTGCGCGAGGGGATCTACGAGACCTTCATGCAGGGGCCGGAGCACGTGATCGAGCTGTTCCACGGCTACACCTACTCCGCCCACCCGCTGGCCGCGGCCGCCGGGCTTGCGACGCTGGAGACCTATGAGCGCGAGGACCTCTTTGCGCGCGCGGCGCGTCTTGCGCCCGTCTTCGAGGAGGCGGTCCACGCGCTGAACGACGCGCCGAACGTGATCGACATCCGCAATCTCGGGCTCATGGCGGCCGTCGAGCTCGCCCCGCGTGACGGCGCGCCGGGCCTGCGCGGGCTGGAGGTGATGCTGGCGGCCCATGAGCGCGGGGCGATGGTGCGGGTGACCGGGGATACCCTGGCGCTCGCCCCGCCGCTCGTGATCGAAGAGGCGGAGCTGGTGCGGCTCGTCGCCATCCTGGGCGAGGCCATCCGCGCCGTGCCCTGACCCGCCTCCGGGTGACGAGAGAACAGTACGCCGGCGGGTGAGGAGATGATGCCGCGACGGGGGCTGATGCGCAGGGAGAAGGCGCCGGCGGGTGACGCTCTCCTTTTTTCGTCATTCGCCGCGAAAGCGGCGAATCCAGCCGCCGCCAGGGAAGAACCCGGCGCTTGCGGCTCTCTCCGCGTCCTGCTGGATCCGCCGATCAAGTCGGCGGATGACGAGGTAAGGTACGTCGTGGCGGATGACGCGTGCCCGGTCGCGTCGTTCGCCGGCTTGACCGGCGAACCCAGCGGGCGGGGGCGGCAGCCCCCGCACGGGTCGTCGTGTCCGCTGACGGCTGGACCCGCCGGTCGAGCCGGCGGGTGACGAAAAGAGAGTGCCGGCGGGTGACGATCGGGAGTGCGCAACGGCGGGTGATGCCCCTTCCGCGTCGTTCGCCGGCTTGACCGGCGAACCCTTGCTGCTGCGGTGACGGCAGCCCCGATGCCTGTGAGTGGCCCGGCTTTTGGCTGGATCCGCCGATCAAGTCGGCGGATGACGAGGTAAGGTACGCCGTGGCGGATGACTCGTGCCCGGTCGCGTCGTTCGCCGGCTTGACCGGCGAACCCATCGGGCGGTGACGGCAGCCCCGGCGCGGGTCGTCGTGTCCGCTGACGGCTGGACCCGCCGGTCGAGCCGGCGGGTGACGAAAAGAGAGTGCCGGCGGGTGACGATCGGGAGTGCGCAACGGCGGGTGATGCCCCTTCCGCGTCGTTCGCCGGCTTGACCGGCGAACCCTTGGTGCTGCGGTGACGGCAACCCCGATGCCTGTGAGTGGCCCGGCTTTTGGCTGGATCCGCCGATCAAGTCGGCGGATGACGAGGTAAGGTACGTCGTGGCGGATGACTCGTGCCCGGTCGCGTCGTTCGCCGGCTTGACCGGCGAACCCAGCAGGCGGTGACGGCAGCCCCGGCACGGGTCGTCGTGTCCGCTGACGGCTGGACCCGCCGGTCGAGCCGGCGGGTGACGAAAAGAGAGTGCCGGCGGGTGACGATGGGGAGTGCGCAACGGCGGGTGATGCCCCTTCCGCGTCGTTCGCCGGCTTGACCGGCGAACCCAGCAGGCGGTGACGGCAGCCCCGGCACGGGTCGTCGTGTCCGCTGACGGCTGGACCCGCCGGTCAGGTCGGCGGGTGACGCTCTTCTGTTCTCGTCATTCGCCGCGAAAGCGGCGAATCCAGCCGCCGCCAGGGAAGAACCCGGCGCTTGCGGCTCTCTCCGCGTCCTGCTGGATCCGCCGATCAAGTCGGCGGATGACGAGGGAAAGATGGGACCCGCCGGTCAAGCCGGCGGGTGACGAAAAGAGAGTGCCGGCGGGTGACGAAAAGAGAGTGCCGGCGGGTGACGAAAAGAGAGTGCCGGCGGGTGACGAAAGAATGGCATGTCGGCACGTCACCAAGAAGAGGTGCCGACGGGTGAGTGGGGGCAGGCGCGGCGGGCGCGTTACTCCATCTCCTCGAGCGCGGAGTCCACGCGCGTGAGAAGCGCGATGAGGGTCGCGATCTCCTCGCGGCTGAAGCCCGCGAAGGCCTCGTTGGCGATCCTCGAGGCGACCGCCCGCACACGGCGCAGCTCCGCCTCGCCCATGGGGGTAAGGGTCACCTCCGTCACGCGCGCATCGCGCGGGCTGCGACGCGTGGTCACGAGCCCCTTCGCCTCCATGCGCTGGATGATGCGGGTCACCGTGGACAGCTTGTAGACCGCCTTGTCGGCGATGCGGCTGACCGGCGTGGTTCCGTTCTCCCCGAGGATCGCAAGGATCCGCCAGTGCGGCTGGTCCGTGCCGATGCGCTTCAGGGCGCGCTCCATGTGTCGCCCGTAGCTGCCCAGCGCGTGCGCCATCAGATAGAAGGGATAGCGGCTGCTGTGAAAGCGTGCGTGCCCCGGATCGCTCTCCGGCGGCAGAGGCCGCCCGCGGCGTTTCAATTCCGTCACCTCGTCCCCGCTTCCCGCGGCAAGGACCGCGGGCGACCGCCCGTCGCTGCTCACCCGTCTCCTCCCTCCGGATCTCCGGAATGTGCCGCCATCCGCCCGCCAGGCGTGCAACGGCGGCTTCCACCGCGCGACATATTCGCCGGGAGACGGGGCGCTGGCAAGAGGGTGAATCTTGAAACTTGAAAAATCACGCAACTGCGGTATCATTTTCCGCGAGCGGGAAGAGGAGAGAGGCCATGCTCGATCAGGCGCAGACCGAGATGCCGGCCGCCGGGACGGCGGCGGGCGCGGACGGGCTGGTGGAGGCCGCCGGCGTGCGCGGGCGGATCTACACCGATCCGGCGATCTTCGAGGAGGAGCTCCGCCGCATATGGGGCGGCACCTGGATCTATGTCGGCCACGAAAGCCAGGTGCCGGAGCCGGGCGACTGGTACGCCACCCGCATCGGCCGCGTGCCGGTGATCATGATCCGGGGCGATGACGGTGCGATCCGGGTGCTCCACAATCGCTGCCCGCACAAGGGCGCGATGGTGGTGCCCGAGGGCTCAGGCCACGCCAAGGTGCTGCGCTGCGGCTACCACGGCTGGTGCTTCGGCCGCGACGGCCGGAACCGCTCCATCCCGCTGCCCGAGGGCTATGCCGGCACCTGCATCGGCGAGGATGCCCGGCTGCGTGATCTCGAGCCGGTTGCGCGCTGCGATTCCTACCGCGGCTTCGTGTTCGCCAGCCTCACAGATGCCGTGCCGCCGCTCGCCGAGTGGCTCGGCGGCGCCCGCGCCTCGATCGACAACATGGTCGCGCGCGCACCGGAAGGCGCGCTCGAGGTCACGGGCGGCGTGCTGCGCTATGTGCACAACTCGAACTGGAAATTCTTCGTCGAGAACCTGAACGACATGCTGCACCCCATGGTCGCGCACCGCTCCTCCTCGCGCACGGCGCGGATCGTCGCCAAGCAGGAGCTGGATGGCGGACGCGAGGTGCCGGCGGCGATCGAGATCCTGGGGCCGTTCACGAACACCTACCGCTTCTTCGACGAGATGGGGGTGCACGCCTTCGCCTACGGCCACAGCTATTCGGGCGGGCGCGTGTCCATTCATTCCGGCTACCGGGAGATCCCGGAATACGTGGCCGCCCTCGAGAAGGCCTGCGGCGCGGAGCGCACGCGCGAGATTCTCTCGATGCAGCGGCACAACACGGTGATCTACCCCTCGCTCACCGTGAAGGGGCCGATCCAGACGATCCGTGTGGTGCGGCCGCTGGCCGTCGACCGCACGCTCATCGAATCCTGGACGCTCCGGCTCAAGGGCGCACCCGAGGCGCTGCTCGAGCGGTCGATCCTCTACTGCAACCTCATCAACTCCCACGCCGGGATCGTCGGGCCGGACGACGAGGAATGCTACTGGCGCCAGCACCAGGCGCTCGCGGGATCCCCCGGGGCGCGGGTGACGATGGACCGCTATCCGGATGCCGCCCGGCGCAACGACGAGGGCGGCTGGAGCGCCATCGGCTCGTCCGACATGGTGTTCCGCAACCAGTATGCGGCCTGGCGCTACTACATGACGGGAGGATTTGCGGCCCACGGCCCGATGCGGGAGGCGGCACGATGACGGCGGCGGAAGCACGGGCCGGGATCCACTTCGCGGGCCCCGAGGAGTTCGCGGCGCGGGACCTGCCCGATGCCGCGGCGGTCGCGGCCTTCCTCGAGGAGGAGGCGGAGCTGCTCGATGACGGGCGGTATCAGGACTGGCTCGCACTCTTCGAGCCGGAAGGCCGTTACTGGATGCCCGCAAGCCCCGACCAGCCCGACCCGTTCCGCCATGTCTCGCTGATGTTCGAGGACGCGCTGCTGCGGGCGGTGCGCGCCCGGCGTTTCGCGCATGAGGACGCCTATTCCCTCCAGCCCATGCCGAGGGGATTGCGCGTCGTCTCCTCTCCACGCATCATCGGCCGCAGCCTGGCGGACGGGCGGCTCGTCGTGCGTTCGAAGCTGGTGGCCTTCCAGTACCGGCGCGACGAGCAGCAGGTCTTCGGCGCGCGCGTGACGCATCGCCTCAGCGGCGGCCCCGGCGGCTTCCGCATCGGCCTCAAGAAGGTCGAGCTCGTCAACTGCGACGCCGCCCAGGGGCCGATCCAGATCTGGCTGTGAGGGAAGGACCGGCCCCTTGACTCCGCAATCCCCGCCGCCGGCTGCCGCGATCGCCGAAGCCATGAGCCCCGCGGCCCTGCTCGCGCATCAGGCGCGCCTGCGGCCCGACGCGCCGGCCCTCATGCTGGTGTCGGCGGCCGCCCGGCATTACGGGCTCGAGCCGGCAGGCTGGACCTATGAGGCGCTTGCCGGGATCGCCGCCGCGCTGGCCCGCCGCTATGCCGCGGCCGGGATCGGGCCGGGCCATCGCGTCGGGCTGCTGCTGGACAACCGCCCCGACCTGTTCGCCCATTTCCTGGCGCTCAACGGGCTCGGCGCGAGCATCGTGCCGATCGGCCCCGACGAGGAAGCCGAGGGCGTGGCCTTCCGGCTCGCGCGGGCGCGGGTTGCGCTGGTGGTCGCCGCCGAGGCGCATGCGGCCCGGCTGGCGACCGCGCGGGCGGCGATCGCGGACCCGCCGCCCTTCGTGCTGCTTGTGCCCGAGGCGTCGATGGAGCCGGACCGCTTCCGGCCGCCGCGCATCGGCACCCGCCCGGTCTTTACGATGCCGGAGCGGGAGGACGCGCGCGAGGCCGCGATCCTGTTCACGTCCGGCACCACCGGCCGGCCGAAGGGCTGCGTGCTGACGAATGCGTATTTCACCGCCATGGGACGCTGGTACGTCTCCCAGGGCGGGCTCATGGCCCTCGGCGCGGGCGAGCGGCTGATCACGCCGCTGCCCGCCCATCACATGAACACGCTCGCCTGCGCGCTGATGGCGATGCTGGCCTGCGGCGGATGCCTCGTGCCGCTGGACCGCTTCCACCCGAAGAGCTGGTGGCGCGCGGTGGGCGAGGCCGGGGCCAGCATCGTGCACTATCTCGGGGTGATGCCCGCGATCCTGCTCGGGCTTCCGCCGGGGCCGGAGGACGAGGCCGCGCGCGGCGTGCGCTTCGGCTTCGGGGCCGGGGTGGCGCCGCGGCACCACGCCGCCTTCGAGGCGCGCTTCGGCTTTCCCCTCATCGAGGCCTGGGCGATGACCGAGACGGGCGCCGGCGCCTGCATCGCGGCGAGCCGCGAGCCGCGCCATGTCGGCACCCGCTGCTTCGGCCGGCCGGAGCCCGGGCTTGCGATCCGCCTCGTCGACGAGGCCGGCCGCGATGTGGCTGACGGCGAGGCGGGGGAGCTTCTGGTGCGCCGCGCCCAAGGGGATCCGCGCGCGGGCTTCTTCGCGGGCTATCTCGACGATCCCGGCGCCACGGACGAGGCCTGGGCCGGCGGCTGGTTTCACACCGGCGACGTCGTGCGCCGCGGGCCCGACGGCAGCCTGCATTTCGTGGAGCGGCGCAAGAACATCATCCGCCGCTCGGGCGAGAACATCGCGGCCGCCGAGGTCGAGGAGGCCCTGCTGGCCGCGGACGGGGTCGCCGCGGTCGCGGCGCTGCCGCTCGATGATGATCTGCGCGGGGAGGAGGTGGCCGTCCTCGTCGTCCCGCACACCCCGCCCGCCGATCCGCCGGCGCGCGCCCGTGCGCTGCTCGCCGCCGCGGCGGAGCGGCTTGCCTACTACAAGCTGCCCGGCTGGATCGCCTTCGTCGAGGATCTGCCCACGACCGCGACCCAGAAGATCGACCGCGCCGCGGTGCGGCGGCTGGGCCGTGAGCTCGCGCGCGAGGGCGCCTTCGTGGATCTGAGAGAGGACAAGGCGGCCATGCGCCCGCGCCGGCGGGAGGCCGGATGACGGGCGCACGGGCGATCTTCGGCGATGTCGCGGCCGCGGCGCCGGTCACCGTCGGCTACGAGCGCACGAGCGCGCTTCCCGCCCAGGCCTGGATCGCGCGCACGCTGGCCGCGCTCTGCCGGCGATCCGGGATCGACAAGGCGGAGATCGACGGCCTCGCGGTCGCAAGCTTCGGGCTCGCCCGCGACGCCCCGCTTGCGATCGTGGCGGAGCTTGGCCTCAGGCTTTCGTGGTTTTCCTTCCTGCCCGTCGGCGGGGCGGCCGGCGTCGTCGCGCTGATGGAGGCCGCAAAGGCGGTGGCGGCGGGCGAGGCCCGCATCGTCGCCTGCATCGCCGCCGACACCCACCGCAAGGGGGCCTTCCACGAGCTCGTCGCCGATTTCAGCTGGGTCTGGAAGGACGCCGTGCACCCCTACGGCGAGGCCGGGCCGAACGCGCTGTTCGCGGCGGTGACCGATCTCTACATGCGCCGCTTCGGGGTCGGGCGGGAGGATTTCGGGCGCCTGTGCGTCCAGCAGCGCGCCCATGCGCGCGACAATCCCCACGCCCTGCTGCGCGAGCCGCTCGCGCTCACCGACTATCTCGCCGCCCCGCCGGTCGCGGGCCCCCTGCATCTGTTCGACTGCGTGATGCCCTGTGCAGGCGGCGAGGGCTTTCTCGTCATGTCCGCGGCCGATGCCGAGCGCCTCGGGCTCGCCTACGCCCGTGCGCTTGGAGCGGCGGCGTTCTTCGGCGAGGTGCGCCGCGACGGGCCGCCGCTCCACGACCCGTTTCTCATGCTGGCGACGCGGCTCGATGCCGAGGGGCTGCTCGAGGGCATCGATCTCGTCCAGACCTATGACGACTACCCGGTGATGGTCTTCCTGCAGCTCGAGGCCTTCGGCCTTGCGCCCGCGGGCGGCGCGGGACGTCTGATCCGTGAAGGGCTGACGGCGATCGACGGCCCGCTCGCCCACAACACCGGCGGCGGCCAGCTTTCCTGCGGCCAGGCGGGGGCGGCCGGCGGATTTCTCGGGATGACGGAGGCCCTCGGCCAGCTCACGGGCCGCCCGGCCGGACGGTCGGCGGGCCGGCGCCGGCGCGCGCTGGTGAGCGGCTTCGGCCTCGTGCACCATCTGGGCGGGCTCGCGCACGCCGCGGCGGTGCTGGAGCCGGGCGCAGGCGGCGGAGAGGACGGGCCATGACCGCTCGGGATCCGGCTGCCGCCGGGGTGAGCCCCTTCGCCGCCGCCTGGCTGGCCCGCCAGCAGGAGGGGCGCCCGCCCGTGCTGGCGCGCTGCCGCGGCTGCGGCGCCTGGGTCTGGCCGGTCCAGCCCTTCTGCGCCGCCTGTCTCGGCGAGGAGCTGGACTGGGTGGAAAGCGCGGGGTCCGCCCGCCTGCTCGCGGCGGTGCCGCTGTGGCGCGGCATGGCGCCGGACGGCGGCTGGCCCGCGGGCTGGACGGTCGGGCTTCGCCGCGCTGGAGGAGGGGCCCTGCGCCTGGGTGCATCTCGGCCCCGCTCCGGCGCCCGGGCCGGGTGCGGCCGTGGCCGTCGCCGTGGCGCGCGACCGCCGGGGGCGCCTCGTGCTGGTTGCGGCGGCCGACGCGGCTGGATGCGCCGCGCGCGCGGCCGAACTCGTCGGCAAGGGCGGAAAGGAGACGCTCTGATGGCGGAATACATCGGCGTCGGCGGCGGCCGGCGCGTGGTGGTGACCGGCGGCAACCGGGGCATCGGCGCGGCGATCGCCGACCGGCTTCTGAAGGAGGGCTATCGCGTCGTTTCGCTTGCGCGCCATGCGGCCGATCCGCGCCCGGGGCTCGAATCGGTCACCGCCGATCTCGCGGATCCGGCGGCGACGGCGGCCGCGGCCGAGGCGATCATGGCGGCCGGGCCGGTCTACGGGATCGTCCACAATGCGGGCGTCATCCGGCCCGCGCCGGTGGAGGAGGCGGCGCCACGAGATCTCGAGGATCTGACGCGCCTGCATCTCGTCGCCGCGCTGCTGCTGGTCAAGGCGGCGCTCGCCGGCATGAAGGAGGCGGGCGAGGGGCGGGTCGTGCTGATGTCGTCGCGCGGGGCGCTGGGGCTTGCCGGGCGCACGGCCTATGCGGCGACCAAGGGCGGAATGATCGCGATGGGCCGCTCCTGGGCGCTGGAGCTTGCGCCCTTCGGGATCACGGTCAACACCGTGGCCCCCGGCCCGATCGAGACCGACATGTTCCACGAGATCGTGACGACACCCGAGGCGGCGGCGCGGCTTGTCCGCCAGATCCCGCGCGGGCGGATCGGAAGCCCCGCCGATGTCGCGGCCGCGGTGGCCTTCTTCCTCGCCCCGGAAAACGACTTCATCACCGGCCAGACGCTCTACGTGTGCGGCGGCACCAGCATCGGCCAGCTGCAGCTCTAGGCCGCCGCTTCAGGGACGTTTCTTGCCTGAAGCGCCGTGAACCGGTAACAGTGGCGGCCCAGCCGCCGCATCACGCCGGGCGCGGGAAGGCGGCGCGGGCAAGCCAGGGAGGACGCTCTTGGCCGAGGAACGCGTGGGGCTCTATCCGGGCACCTTCGACCCCATCACCTATGGTCACCTCGACATCGTGCGGCGCGCCGCGCGCCTCGTCGACCGGCTGGTGATCGGGGTGGCCTCGAACGCGGCGAAGAATCCGCTGTTCCCGCTGGACGAGCGGGTCAACATGGTGCGCGCGGAGACGCGGGCGATCGCGCAGGAGGAGGGGGTCGCGATCGAGGTGCGGCCCTTCGACGATCTCCTCATGCGCTTCGCCGAAGCCGTCGGCGCGCGGATCATCGTGCGGGGGCTGAGGGCCGTGTCCGATTTCGAATACGAGTTCCAGATGGCCGGCATGAACGCGGTCCTGAACCCGAAGGTCGAGACCGTCTTCCTGATGGCGGATGCGAAGTACCAGCCCATCGCCTCGCGGCTCGTCAAGGAGATCGCGGCCTACGGCGGCCGCATCGAGCCCTTCATCCCGCCGCGGGTGGCCGAGGCGCTCAAGACCAGGATCGCGGCCGAGCGCGGCGGGCTGAGGCGCTAGGCGGCCGCGAAGGCGGGAGGGGAAGAAAGGCGATGCGCAGGCGAAGCTGGAAGCGGGGCGCCATCCGGATCATGCTTGCGCTGGGCCTCGTCCTGCTGCCGGGCGCGGGCCGCGCGTCGGCCCAGGATGCGGCGCCGGCCTTCGATCCGGACGATCCCGAAAACCACCTCTATCTCGATCTCGAATGCGGGCGGGTGGACATCCTGATGCGCCCGGACAAGGCGCCGCTGCATGTGGAGCGCATCAGGACGCTCGCGCGGCGCGGCTTCTATGACGGCGTCATCTTCCACCGCGTGATCCCCGGCTTCATGGCGCAGACGGGCGATCCCACCGGCACCGGGCGCGGCGGCTCGGACCTGCCGGATCTGCCCGCGGAATTCAACGATCTGCCGCATCTGCGCGGCACGGTGGCGATGGCGCGCGCCGCCGATCCCGACAGCGCCAACAGCCAGTTCTACATCATGTACACGCGCAACTCCGCGCTCGACGGCATGTACACCGTCTGGGGCCGGGTGGTGAGCGGGATGGCCTGCGTGGACCAGATCGCGCCGGGCGAGCCGCCCCTCAACCCCACCCGGATTCTCCGGGCGCGGGTGGCCGCCGACCTGCCGCCGGAAGAGCGCGGGACGCCATGAACGTCCCCCGCGCGGGCACACATCCCCTCTTTGCCGGTCCACCCGCTTGATCGGCGGGTCCACGCCCATCCCTCGTCATCCGCCGACTTGATCGGCGGATCCAGCAGGACGCGGAGACAGCCGCAACCGCCGGGTTCTTCCCTGGCGGCGGCTGGATTCGCCGCTTTCGCGGCGAATGACGAGAGAGGGGCGCGTCACCGCCGGCGTGCACTCGCCATCGTCACCCGCCGGCTTGACCGGCGGGTCCCGCTCCTTTCCCTCGTCACCCGCCGGCCTGACCGGCGGGTCCAGCCGACAGCCGGGCCAACCTTTTGCGCCGAAGATGCCACGTCCGCCGCATGGGTTCGCCGGTCAAGCCGGCGAACGACGCGGGAGAGAGAGGTCACCCGCCGGTGCGCATTCTCGATCCTTGCGGCCAGACGGGATGCCGGGAGCAGGAGGTTGCCTTCCCCCGCAAGCACGTTTCTGCGTCACCCGCCGGCTTGACCGGCGGGCCCGCTCCTTTCCCTCGTCACCCGCCGACTTGATCGGCGGGTCCAGCCGACAGCCGGGCCAACCTTTTGCGCCGAAGATGCCACGTCCGCCGCATGGGTTCGCCGGTCAAGCCGGCGAACGACGCGAAAAAAAGAGATGGCCGGCGAACGACGCGATTGGGGGTGTCCGCCGCCGGTGCGCGCTGCGCGGTCTCGGACGTCAGGGTGACCGGCGGGTCCGCATCTCCGCGTCGCCCGCCGGCGCGGATTCTCCAGCCTCGCGCGCCGGCCCGGCGTCCACCTTTCACGGCCGATGACGGAAGCCCGATGACCGGTCTCAGCCCGCGGCCGGGGCGGAGTCGACAAGGCCGAGCTCGGCGAGCGCCATGGCCTGGCGGGCCACGAGCCGCGCATGGGCCTCGAGCTCGGCGGGCGACGGCATGGGGACGAGTCCCAGCAGACGGCGGAGAAGCCAGGGGCCGAGAAGGAGGCTGGTGATGAGCTCCGCCAGCGCCCGCGCGTCGCAGCGCCCGCGGTGGACGACGCAGCAGCAGCGTGCGCAGAAGGCGGCAAGGGTCGCCAGAATCCGCTCCGGGCCCTCCTCATCGAACAGGCGCACGAGACGCGGCTCGTGGCGCGCGGATTCGGCGAGCCGGCGCAGCATGGCGATGGAATCGTCGGACAGCACCAGCGACAGGAACTGCACGCCGAAGCGCTGAAGCGCGCGTTCGGCCTGCGCCGCGTCGCCGGCCAGGATCCGGGTGTCCGGGAAGTATTCGGCGATCTTGTGGGCGATGACGGCGCGATAGAGGTCGTCCTTGCTGCGGAAATGGGCATACACCGTCTGCTTGGACACGCCGGCCGCTTGCGCGATCCGGTCCATGCTGGTGCGGGAAAAGCCCTTTTCCAGAAAGAGGGCCGCCGCCGCCTCGAGGATGCGCGCGCGGCGTTCCGGATCCGGCGGCCGACCGCGCTGGGGCGCCGCCTCGTCATCCGGGCCATCCGCCGGGGCATCCGTGCGCGCCGCCGGGATCTCTTCCGGCGACGGCCGAAGCGGGGGCTCGCGATCCACGGTCTCGTGCCTCCTCCTCGCGGCCTCCCCGAATGGGGAGGGCTTGCGCGAAATCCGTTCCCGCACCGCCCATGAATACTGGACTGGACGGTCCAGTATGTATATATGGGAGCGACGACGAAGGCAAGCCCCGCCGCGGGCGGGGCGCGTCGTGCGGCGAAGACGCGCGGCAGGCCCGAAAATGAGGACCCGACAAGGAACGGGGACGGTCCGATGTCACGACAGCATGGAGCAACCTGGCGCGCGGGCCGGCGCACACGGCCGGCGGTCTGGATCGCCGCCGCGGCGGTGGTGGCGGCGGGTCTTCTTGCGCGGGTGTTCGCCCTCGGTGAGCAGGAGCCCGAGGAGCCGCGTGCGGGCGCGGGGGCTCTGCCGGTCGCGACGATCACCGTGCGCTACCAGGATTCCTACACCGAAACCGTGGCCTTTACGGGACGCGTGCGCGCGCCGGCGGTGAGCCGGCTCGGCTTCGAGCAGGCGGGCCGGATCGTCGCGATCCCGGTGCGCGAGGGCGACCGCTTTGCGAAGGGCGACGTGCTCGCCCGTCTCGACGACGCGCGGCTCAAGGCGGAGGAGGACCGCATCCGCGCCGCCCTCGCCGAGGCCGAGGCCGAGCGCGATCTCGCCGCCGAGACCGCGGAGCGCGTGCGGGCGCTGTTCAAGGCCGGGCATGTCTCGCGCCAGCGGCTCGACGAGGCCGAGGCGCGGCTGAAGGCGGCCGCGGCGGCGGCGGCCGGCGCGAAGGCCGATCTTGCGCGCATCCGCGTCGCACTGGCGCAGACGCGGATCGTCGCGCCCTTCGCCGGCGTCGTCACCGCCCGGCTGGTGGACGAGGGCACGGTGGTCGCGGCCGGCACGCCGGTGCTCGCGGTGCTGGCGAGCGACGGCGCGGGCGAGCTGCTGGTCGGCCTGCCGGAGGCCGACGGGCGGGGTCTGGTGCCTGGGCGCGCATATCCCGTGCGGCTCGAAGACGGCCGCGAGATCCGTGCGCGCCTTGCCGGGCTCGTGCCGCAGCTCCAGCCGCGCTCGCGGGCGCTCGTCGCCCGACTCGAGCTGCCGGCCGGGATCGCGGTGGCGGACGGCGCGCTCGCCTCGCTGCTCGTCGAGCGGCGGGTCCCCGTGCGCGGCTTCTGGCTGCCGCTCGACGCGCTGACGGCGGACCTCAGGGGCCTGTGGCGGGTCTATGCGCTGGAAGAGGATCCCGAGCGCGGCTGGCCCCATGCGCGCGTGCACTTCGAGAACGTCCAGATCCTGCATGCGGCCGGCGAGCGCGCCTATGTGACGGGCACGGTGCCCGACGGCACGCGGGTGATCGCGACCGGCCTGCACCGCGTGGTGCCGGGCATGCTGGTGCGCGTGGAGGAGCCGGAAGCCCCGGGCGGCGGGGCGGACGCGCGCGCGGAATCGCTTCATCCGCCGGGCAAGAGGCTTGCGGAATGATCGGGCTCTATCGCTATCCGCGGCTCATCATCCTGCTGCTGCTGCTGATCCTTGTTGCGGGCAGCGCGAGCATCCGCACGATGCCGCGGCTCGAGGACCCGCACATGAAGCAGCGCTACGTCTTCGTGCTGACCCCCTGGCCGGGTGCGGACGCGTCCCAGGTGGAATCGCGGATCACCATCCCGATCGAGGAGAAGCTGCGCGAGGTCGCGGAGGTCAAGGACATCGTCGCGGTCTCGCGCCTCGGGCTGTCCTTCATCTCGGTGGAGATGAAGGACGAAGTGGAGGACGTCGATCTCGTCGCCTCGCGCCTGAAGGACAAGCTCGCCGAGGTGACCGATCTGCCGGAAGGCGCCGGCCCGCCGCGCTTCGACGACAAGCGCCTTTACGCCTTCACCACCATCATCGCGCTCACCTGGCGCGCCGAGGGGCCGCCGAACTACGCGATTCTCGGCCGCTACGCGAAGGAGCTCAAGACGCGGCTCGCCAATCTGCCGGGCACCGATTTCGCCCGCATCTTCGGCCTGCCGCAGGAGGAGATCGTCGTCAGCTTCGATCCCGACCGGCTGGCGGCGGCCGGTCTCAGTCTCGCCGAGGCCGTCGCCGCGCTCAAACGCGCGAACCGCGAGGACGCCGTGGGGCTGCTGGCCGGCGAGGCGCACCGCTTCGTGCTCACGGTCTCGGGCCGGTTCGCCGATCTCGACCGCATCCGCCGGGTGCCGCTCACGGTCGAGCCGGGCACCGGCCGGCGGCTGACCGTCGGCGATCTCGGCACCGTGCGCCGCGGGATCGAGGACCCGCCGGGCGCGCTCGCCCTCATCGACGGCCGGCCCGGCGTGGCGGTGGCCGCGCGCATGCTGCAGGACCAGCGCATCGACCACTGGATGGCGCGCGTGCACGAGCTGATGGACGATTTCTCGGCCCGCCTGCCGCATGCGGTCGGCATCGGCATGATCTTCGACCAGTCCCACTACACGAACCAGCGCCTCGCCGGGCTGATGGAGAACCTCGTCTATTCGGCGCTGATCGTGCTGACGGTCCTGCTGATCACGCTGGGCTGGCGGGCGAGCCTCATTTCCGCATCGATCCTGCCGCTGGCCGCGCTCGCGAGCCTCGCGCTGCTCGATGCCATGGGGTTCGCCATCGAGCAGATGGTGGTCACCGGGCTCATCATCGCGCTGGGCATCATGGTGGACAACGCCATCGTCGTGACCGACGAGGTCCAGTCGCGGCTGCTGCGCGGCGAACGCCGGTCGCTGGCCGTGATGCACACGGTGAAGAAGCTGTGGCTGCCGCTCCTCGGCTCCACCGTCACGACGATCATCGCCTTCCTGCCGATCATCCTGATGCCCGGCAATGCCGGCGAGTTCGTGGGCGGCATCTCCGGCTCGGTGATCGCGGCGCTCACCGCTTCCTACGTGATCTCGTTCACGATCATCGTCGCGCTCGCGGGCCGGGTGCTGGGCCGCAAGGGGATCACCCCGCCGCCGGGCGCACCGGAGGAGGCGATCCGCATCCTGCCGCGCCCGCCCGAGCGGCGCTGGTGGCGGGAGGGGGTGGCGGCGAAGCCCGTCCAGCGGCTGTTCCGGCGCTCGCTCGTCCTCGCCATGCGTCATCCCTGGGCGACGATCCTCATCGTCGGCATCGTGCCGCTGTCAGGGCTTGCGCTCACCACGACGCTCACCGAGCAGTTCTTCCCGCCGTCCGATCGCGACCAGCTCGTGATCGAGGTGAACATGCCGCCGGGCACCGCGATCGGGCGCACCCGGCAGGTGGTCGAGGAGCTGCGCGCACTTCTCGCCACCCGGCCCGAGGTGGTCTCCAACCACTGGTTCATCGGCCAGAGCGCGCCGAAGTTCTTCTACAGCATGCTCACCAACAAGGACGGCGAGGCGCAGTTCGCCGAAGGCATGGTCAACACCCACTCGGAAGAGGAGGTGGACCGTCTGATCGCCGAGCTGCAGCCGCTCGTCGATGCGCGCTTTCCCGAGGCCCAGATCCTGGTGCGCAAGCTGGAGCAGGGCCCGCCCTATGAGGCGCCGATCGAGATCCGGCTGCTGGGGCCGGATCTCGAGACCCTGCGCCTGCTCGGCGAGGAGGTGGCGCGCCATGTGGCCGCGGTGCCGGAGGTCCAGCATGTGCGCACGAGCCTGAAGGGCGGCCAGCCGGAGACGCTGGTGGAGGTGGACGAGGCGGCCGCGCGCGACATGGGGCTCGATCTCAAGGCGATCGCCGAGATGCTGGGCGCGGCGGTGGAGGGGGCTGCGGCCGGCTCGGTGACCGAGGAGACGGAGACCGTGCCCGTGCGGGTGCGCGCGAGCGCGGCCCACCGCCGGTCCATCGACGCGCTCGCCGCCCTCGACCTGCCAGCGGCGGGCGATCCCTCCGCAACCGGGGGCGGCGCCGCGACCATGCCGCTTGCGGCGCTGGCCGAGGTGCGGCTCGCCCCCAAGGTCACCGCCATCGTGCGGCGCAACGGCGAGCGGGTGAACACGGTGCAGGCCTTCATTCCGCCGGACGTTCTGCCCGAGACCGTCTTCGCCAAGGTCCGCCGGCGGCTTGCCGATGCGGGCTTCGTGCTGCCGCCGGGCTACCACATCGAGATCGGCGGCGAGAGCGAAAAGCGCAACGAGGCCGTCGCCAAGCTGATGGCCAAGGCCGGGGTGCTCGCGGTGCTGATGGTGATCGCGATCCTGCTCACCTTCAACAGCTTCCGGCTCACCTTCATCACCTTCATGTCTGCCGCCCAGGCGGCGGCTCTCGGGCTGCTGTCTCTGTGGGTGTTCGGCTATCCCCTCGGCTTTCTCGTCATCGTCGGCCTGATGGGGCTCGTGGGCCTTGCGATCAACGCCTCCATCGTCATCCTGTCCGAGCTCAAGAACAGGCCGCTTGCGGCCGCGGGCGAGGAGCGCGCCATCGTCCATGGCGTGATGGCGACGGGCCGGCACGTCGTCTCGACGACCCTGACGACCGTCGGCGGCTTCCTGCCGCTCATCCTCTCGAAAAGCCCCTTCTGGCCGCCGTTCGCCGCGGCGATCGCCGGCGGCACGCTGCTCACCATGTTCGTGAGCTTCTACTTCGCCCCGGCCGCCTTCCGGATCGCGGTCCGCAACCGCGCGCTTGCGGATCCCGGGCGCAGACGGCCGGCGGCGGATGCGGCCGCCGCAGCCGCCGAGCGGCCCCTCAAGGAGGTGCTGCCGCCTGCGGCCGAGTAGGGCGCGGCCGCCGGTGCGGCCTATTCGCCGCGGGGCACGGCGATCACGGGGGCGAAGAACAGGCTGTTGACGAAGAGGCGCTCCGTGCCGCGGAAGGTGGCGCGGAAGGTGGGCTCGTCGGCGAACAGCACGAGCCGGCCGCGGCCCAGCCCGTCGGCGAGCAGCATCGGCGTGCCGGCGATCCGGCGCAGATTCTCGTCGGACGCAAAGCCCGAGATCAGCGGCTCCTTCCCGTCATAGACCGCCACCGCCGCAAAGGGGTGGCGCGGGGCCGGCAGCACCAGCGTCGTGTTCTTCATGCTGGCGATGCGGTCCCGGCCGTAGCCGAAAGCGAGCGGGTGGGTGCGGTCGACGAGGCTTTCGAAGATCGCGCCGCCGATCTGCCGCTCGGCGAGCCAGCGCGGCATCTCGGCATAGGCGAGCCGCGGGACGGCCCCGTCCGCGTCCCCGTCCGCTCCGTTTCGCTCCGGCTTGTCCGCCTTCTCCTCGGGGGCGAGCCACTGGCGCGCGGCCCAGACCGCCTGCTGCTTGAAGGCGACGAGCGTGCCGCCCGCGCGCACCCAGCGCTCAAGCGCCGCCTTCGCCCTGTCGTCGAGCGCCGGGGACCGGCCGCCGACCAGCACGAGATGGGTATAGGCGCGCAGGTCGCGTCCGGGGATCGCGGACAGCGGCATCATGGTGACGGGGATGCCGAGCCGCCGGTCGAGCAGGAACCACACCGCGCCCCACTCGTAGCGCTGCAGCCCGTCTTCGACGGCGAGCAGCACCCGCGGCCGCGCGAGCGGGGCGAACGACTGGCGCGCGCCGAAATCGCGGCCCGCATCGGGCGTGTGTCCGGAGGCGACGGCGGCAACCGGCAGCCGCAGCTTGCGGCTCAATTCGGTCAGCAGCGCATGAGCCCGCCGCCGGCCCTCCTGATTACCGCGCGCCGGGACGAACAATGTCCCCGCCGGATAGGCCGCCGTGCCGCCGCCGACGAGCGGGGCCGTGAACTCCCTCATCGCGCCGTAGACCTCGACACCCGCATCGAGCAGCCGGAAGGCCGCGCGGGCCGCGGCGAGATCCCGCCAGTCGACGAGATAGCCGTAGGCGTTCTCGGGCGGGGCGGGGGGCTCGGGCAGCAGCTCTTCGGCGTCAGAAACCGCGGCGCCGAGCAGATCCGGGTCGAAGCGCCGGCCGGTGACCTGTCCGTGCGCCAGGCCGTAGGCGTCCGGCAGCGTCCAGGCCGAGACGTCGTAGAAGATGCTGTCGGAAAACTCGCGCACGCGATCGAACAGGGTCGCGACCATCCGGTACTGCGGCTGGTCGCGCGGGATGATGAGGGAGGTGCCGGCAGGAAAGGTTTCCCCGTCCAGCGTGAGCGTGCGGGCCAGGCGGTGGACGCGGATGCCGTGGGCGGTGAGCACCGAGGCGAAGTCCGCCAGCACCCGCGGATCGCCGCCGTGCACGACATCGGCCTTGACCGCGTCCGCGCGCGCCAGCGCCGCCGTCTCCGCCGCCCAGTCGCGCTCATAGGCGAGCAGCTCGTCCTTGAGCGCCACGGCGCCGCGGATGGTGCTCAGACTGGTGAGAAAATGGGTGCGGACGTTGTCGCGCAGGGACCGCAGCCCCTCGGGGGTCTCCACGAGGCCGCCGTTCGCCGTCGCCGCCTCGAAGAGAAAGCCGACGCCGCCGTTGAGCTGCGGATAGGTCGAGCCCTTTCCGGGATAGAAGTTGTCGAAGGATTCCTCGGAATAATAGAGCCGGCCCGTGGCATCGAGGGCGGCGCGGTGGGCGTCGGCGATGCGGTCGGCGAAGCGGCGCAGCGCCTCGGGGATCAGGGGATTGCGGCGGCTCGGCGCGCCCGGATGGAAGTAGTAGCTGGAGGTGCGGCCCATCTCGTGGAAATCGGCGGAGACATGGGGACGCCAGCGCTGCCAGGCCGCCTGCCAGGCGCGGGACTCCGGCTGGGTCAGCAGCAGCCACTGGCGGTTCAGGTCGAAGCCGTAGTGGTTGGTGCGCGCGTCGATCCAAAGCTCATGCAGAAAGTGCTGCGGGTCGGGATTGGCCACCGCGCCCGACCAGCGCTCCACCCAGTCGACCCGCCGGGCATGGCCGTCGGGATTGAAGGGCGCAACCAGCAGGATCACGGCCTTCTCGAGCCATCCCGCAACCTCCGGGTCCTCGGATGCGGCGAGCCAGTAGGCGGTCGGCACCACCGCCTCGAGCCCGGAGGCCTCCGCGCCGTGGACGCCGTAGTTGAGCCAGACGATGAGCGGCGCCGCCGCCGGATCCCGGGGGGCGGCGCCGGTCTCGATGCGCGCGATCCGCTGCCGCCGGATCTCGTCAAGACGCGCGAGATTGGCCGGGCTGGAGATGGCGAGCAGGACGATCTCGCGGCCCTCGAAGGAGCGGCCGATGACCTCGGCCTTCACGCGCGGCGAGCGGGCGCCGAGAAGCTTCAGATAGCCGGTGATCGCCTCCACCCGGGCCGGGCGCGCGCCGATCGCGTGGCCCAGCACGGCCGCGGGCGCCGGCACGGCCGGGTCGAAGCGGGCATTGGAACCGAAGAAATCATCGTCCGCGCGCGCCGGGGCTGCGCCCAGCAATTGCCCGAGCAGCAGCAGCGCCGCGACGAACGCGCCCCGGCGGATCAGAACCGTCGTCATCCGTGGATGTCCTCCAGCTCGCATGCGTGCATCCCAACACCATGACAGAAACGGCGCCGGCCTTTGGAACGCAGACTGGGCGAGGCCGTCGCCGGCGTCAATGGCCGGCGGTCCGGCAACCGCCTTTGGTTGGTTCGCGGTTGCCCGCATGCCGCTGGCAGGCTAGGAAGCGCGTGACCGCACAGCCCGTGATCGGTGAGACGGGCACAGGAAGGGAGGACAGGCGGCATGGCGGCCGAGCCCGTTATCATCTGGCACAATCCGCGCTGCTCGAAGTCCCGCGGCGCGCTGAAGATCCTCGAGGAGCGGGGCGTGCCCCACGAGGTGCGGCCGTATCTCGAGAACCCGCCGAGCGCGGCGGAGATCGCGGACGTGATGAAGAAGCTCGGGATCGACGACCCCCGGGCGATGATGCGCACGAAGGAGCCCGAATACCGCGAGCTGGGCCTGGCGCAGGCGGACCGCGAGACGCTGATCCGGGCGATGGCGACCCACCCGCGGCTCATCGAGCGGCCCATTCTGATCCGTGGGCACAGGGCGATCATCGCACGTCCCCCGGAGCTGGCCGAGGAATTTCTGCGCGGCTAAGCATCTGGGCTAAAAATCGAAATTGCACATGGGATTAGCACTCTCGGCCAGAGAGTGCTAATTTTTTCGTCCGGACCTCTTGACGGGCGGGATCGGCACCCTAGATGGGCCAGTGGAACGCCGGTCCGCATGCCTGGAGCAGGGCCGGGCCGGCGGGTCCTGTGATGAAGTGTTGGCGAAGCACGGCTTCGTGGGCACAGTTCAAGGAGGAAACGACATGGCATTCAAACCGCTGCATGATCGTGTCCTTGTCCGTCGCATCGAGACGGAGGAGCGCACCAAGGGCGGGATCATCATTCCGGACACCGCGAAGGAGAAGCCCCAGGAGGGCGAGGTGATCGCGGTGGGTCCCGGTGCGCGTGACGAGACGGGCAAGCTGATCCCGCTGGACGTCAAGCCGGGTGACCGCATCCTCTTCGGCAAGTGGTCGGGCACCGAGGTCAAGATCGATGGGGAAGAGTACCTCATCATGAAGGAGTCCGACATCCTCGGCATCATCGTGCCGGAGGAGGAGAAGAAGGCGGCCGCCTGACCCGGCTGTCGCGTCAAGTTTTCTGAATCGGCGCACGTCCGGGCGTCCGCATGAGGCGGGCGCGGGGTTTCGTGCGAGGTGTACGCGAAGGACATGGAGGACCAGTCATGGCTGCCAAGGACGTGAAGTTCGGTGAGGAGGCCCGCGAGAAACTGCTGCGCGGCGTCGACATTCTTGCCAATGCGGTGAAGGTGACGCTGGGCCCGAAGGGCCGCAACGTGGTGCTGGAGAAGACCTTCGGCGCGCCCCGGATCACCAAGGACGGTGTCTCGGTCGCCAAGGAGATCGAGCTCAAGGACAAGTTCGAGAACATGGGTGCGCAGATGGTCAAGGAAGTGGCCTCGCGCACGAGCGATGTGGCCGGTGACGGCACCACGACCGCGACCGTTCTCGCCCAGGCGATCGTCAAGGAGGGCGCCAAGGCGATCGCGGCCGGCATGAACCCCATGGACCTGAAGCGCGGCATCGATCTCGCCGTCTCCAAGGTCGTCGAGGATCTGAAGAAGCGGGCCAAGGAGGTCTCCGGCTCCGAGCAGATCGCCCAGGTCGGCACGATCTCGGCCAATGGCGACCGCGAGGTCGGCGAGATGATCGCCAAGGCCATGGAGAAGGTCGGCAACGAGGGCGTGATCACGGTCGAGGAGGCCAAGGGTCTCGAGACCGAGCTCGAGGTCGTGGAGGGCATGCAGTTCGACCGCGGCTATCTGTCGCCCTACTTCGTCACCAACGCCGAGAAGATGATCGTGGAGCTGGAGGATCCCTACATCCTGATCCACGAGAAGAAGCTCTCGAATCTCGCCTCGCTGCTGCCGGTGCTTGAGAAGGTCGTGCAGTCCGGCAAGCCGCTGCTGATCATCGCCGAGGACGTCGAGGGCGAGGCGCTGGCGACCCTCGTCGTGAACAAGCTGCGCGGCGGGCTCAAGGTCGCGGCGGTCAAGGCGCCCGGCTTCGGTGACCGGCGCAAGGCCATGCTGCAGGACATCGCGATCCTGACCGGCGGCCAGGTGATCTCGGAAGAGCTCGGCATCAAGCTCGAGAACGTGACCCTCGACATGCTGGGCCGCGCCCGCAAGGTGACCATCACGAAGGACGACACCACCATCGTCGATGGCGCGGGCGACAAGGAGGAGATCAAGGCCCGGATCGCCCAGATCAAGCAGCAGATCGAGGAGACCAACTCCGACTACGATCGCGAGAAGCTGCAGGAGCGTCTGGCCAAGCTCGCCGGCGGTGTCGCGGTGATCCGCGTCGGTGGTGCGACCGAGGTGGAGGTCAAGGAGCGCAAGGACCGCGTCGAGGACGCGCTGCATGCGACCCGCGCGGCCGTCGAGGAGGGCATCGTGCCCGGCGGTGGCGTGGCACTGCTCTATGCGACGAAGGTCCTCGATGGTCTGACCGGCGAGAACGACGACCAGACCAAGGGCATCGACATCGTGCGGCGTGCCCTTGAGGCCCCGGTGCGGCAGATCGTTGAGAACGCGGGCTTCGACGGCGCGGTCGTCGTCGGCAAGCTGCTCGAGCAGAACGACCCGAACTTCGGCTTCGACGCGCAGGCCGAGGAGTATGCGAACCTGGTCGAGCGCGGCATCATCGACCCGACCAAGGTGGTGCGCACCGCGCTGCAGGATGCGGCCTCCGTCGCCGGCCTGCTGATCACCACCGAGGCGATGATCGCCGAGCTGCCGAAGAAGGAGACCGCGCCGGTCGGTCCGGCGGGCGCCGACATGGACTTCTGATCGGCGCACGCACGCCGGCCGAACGGACCATTCGAAAGCGGGCCGGAAGGGCAACCTTCCGGCCCGTCCTTTTTCGTGCGGGCAGCGCCCGCGGGCGGTACGATCCTTCAATCTTGAATTTGCAATCAAACCGCCCGTTCCTGTATGCTTGCAGGAAAGCGGGCGGAAAGAGTGCAGGGAACATGTCGCAGGCTCGGCCGGGCAGCGGCTGCTGGTATCGCGGGCTCGATTCCTGGGATCGGGCGCTGAAGGCCGTGTGCGGGCCCTTCGACACCGAGCCGCTGGAGGAGCTGTCGGGCCCCGCCTCCTTCAGCGGGCGCATCGGCGTGCACCGGACCGCGGGCCTCGAGGTCGCGGATCTGGCGATCGATCCCTGCCGCATCGTCAAGACCCGGCGCGCGCTGGGCCTGAGCGAGGACCGCCACGTCTTCCTGATCCTCCAGCGCGCGGGCGAGGCGCGGCTCTACCAGAACGGCCGGATGGCGCATCTGGAGCCGGGCGACTGCGCGCTCATCGATTCGCGCCGCGAATCCGAGTTCATCCTCGCCGGCGGCATCCAGCAGCTCTCCTGCCATCTGCCCTGGGAGCGGCTGGCTGAAGGGCTGGGCGTCGCGCGCGCCGAGCGGCTGCCGTTCGCGACGGTGTTCAAGGGCGAAACCGCGGCCGGCCGCGAGCTGTCGCGCTATCTGATCGAGCTCGTCATCCGGCCGCCCTCGGCCGCGGGCGCAGAGGACGCGCTGGACGGGCTTCTGGGGGCGCTCGCCGGGCTCGTCGACGCGCGCGTGCCGGACCAGCCGCGGCGCGCGGAACGGCTGCTGGCCGCACTCGACCTTTATCTCGAGCGGCACCTGCATGACCCCGACCTCGACGTCGAGCGCATCGCGCGCGACAACAATCTCTCCCGGCGCAGCCTCTACCGGCTGTTCGCCGCGCGCGGGACGACGCCGCTCGCCTGGCTGTGGGGGCTGAGGCTGGAGCGCGCGCGGATGATGCTGGCGGATCCGCGCTTCTCGGCTTGGCATCTGACCGACATCGCGCTCGCCTGCGGCTTTCGCGACCACGCGCATTTCACCCGCCGCTTCAAAGAGCGCTTCGGACATCCCCCCTCGCTCCTGCGCCGCGCCGGCTGAAGGCGTCGGGCGCGAAGGAGATGACGAAAGGCGCGGCCCGCATGGGAGCCGCGCCCGCCGAAGGAATCCGCAAGGGGTGTCCGGCCGACTTCAGGCGGCCATCAGCACCTTCTCGAGGCGCTTCAAGGCCTCCTTCTCGTCGATCTCCTCGACGGCCGCCAGCTCGCGCGCCAGCCGGCTCAGCGCCGCCTCGTAAATCTGGCGCTCGGAGTAGGACTGCTCGGGCTGGTCCTCGCCGCGGTGCAGGTCGCGCACGACCTCCGCGATCGAGACGATGTCGCCGGAATTGATCTTGGCCTCGTACTCCTGGGCGCGCCGGCTCCACATCGCCCGCTTGATGCGCGCCTTGCCCTTCAAGGTGGCGAAGGCCTCCTCGATGCGCTGCTTGTTGGAAAGCCGCCGCATGCCGACGGTCTTCGCCTTGTTCGTCGGCACCTTCAGGGTCATGCGCTCCTTCTCGAAGCGCACGACATAGAGCTCGAGCCGCGTGCCCGCGATCTCCTGCTCCTCGATGTCGACGACCCGGCCGACGCCATGCTTGGGATAGACGACATAGTCACCAGGCTGAAAATCGAGCGCGCTCGTCGTTTCCGTCATCTTGATCTTCGTCCTCCTTGGTGGGGTGGGCATGGGAAGCGCTGCTGTCGCGCGCACCGGAACCCATGCCGGCCTTCCCGCCGCGAACGCCTGCCTTCAAGGCCGCTCATCGGCATCGCAGGGCGGCGCAGGAGCTCGTCGGTCCATTTGCGCCACGGGTCAGGGCGGGAAGGCGGAGAACCGTCCCGCCCATGTCGGTCTTCGGGGATGCGCCAGCAACCCTTTCTGCCGAGCCCTGACGGCGGCAGAAGCCGTCAACCCTGACTTCCGTGGACACGGTCCCGTCGCTGCACCTTGCCCCGCAACGATGCGCTCCGTGACGGACCGGAGCCGGACATCGTCGCCGAACCTTCATATAGCACAAAATGCCCGCAGTTTCCAGTGGTTGCCGGGACATGATCCTGCGCCCGGGTGCGTCGCCCGGAAATATTGCGGCGCAACATGCCGGAGCGGCCGCCAGAATCTGTCCGAAATCCCAGGCCGTGCACCGGCCGCCGCGAATCGCGCCGGCATGCCCCGGCATGCGGATGTGCCGGTCAATGATAGCGGCGCAGCAGCGCGACGAGCCGGCCCTGGATGCGCACCCGGTGCGCCTCCAGCATCCGGGTCTCGTAGCGGCGGTTGGCCGGGATCAGCGCCACGTGCTGGCCGAGACGCTTGATGATCTTCAGCGTCGCCTCGCTGCGGTCGACGAGGGCGACGACGATCTCGCCATCACGCGCGATATCGCAGGATTCGATGATGGCGACATCGCCATCCATGATCCCGGCCTCGATCATGCTGTCGCCCTCGATGGTCAGCGCGAAATGCGGCCGGCGGCTGCGCACCCATTCCTGCGGGATGGCGATGTGGCTGTCGACCTCCTCCAGCGCCTCGATCGGCGTGCCGGCGGCGATGCGGCCGTGCAGAGGCACGGTGACCGTCGCCGCCGCCGCCTCGCGGCCGGCGAAGGGCACCACCGTCCGCTCGCCCCCCGCGCGGGCCCGGGGCGCGCCGCCGCGACCGGCGGCGAGCTCCAGCTCCGGCGGCGGCCGCAGCACCTCCAGCGCGCGCGCCCGGTGCGGCAGGCGGCGCAGGAAGCCGCGTTCCTCCAGGGCGGTCACCAGCCGGTGGACGCCGGACTTGGACCTGAGGCCCAGGGCCTCCTTCATCTCGTCGAAGGAGGGGGCGATGCCCGTCTCCTCCAGCCGTTCGTGGATGAACCGCAGAAGATCATGCTGCTTGCGCGTGAGCATCGGGCCGCTCCCTCCGGACCGCGGATTTTGTTCCTTATACGTTCATCTTTCGTGCCGGTCAAGGCGGCGCACGCGGCGGCTACGCCGGTTCCCAGCGCGGCGGCACCAGACGGCGCCGGCCGCCGTCGGTGGTGGGCACGCCGGGCTCGTCGAGGGCGAGGCGATCCCAGAGCTTGCAGGTCACCGGCTTGTGCTTCTGGTCCAGCGCCTCGCAGTAGTTGGTGTACGCGCACACGCGCACCTCCGCGCCGCGGCCCGCGCGGACCTTGCGGAACCAGTCGGGATCCGCGAGCGCCTGGCGGGCGAAGGCGATGATGTCGGCATCCCCGCGCCGCAGGGCCTCCTCGGCCTGGCGGAAGCCGTGGAACCCGCCGGCGACCACGATCGGCGTGGCAAGCCCCGCGGCGCGCACGGCGGCGCGGATGCGCCGGGCCGCCGGCAGATTCCGGCCGAAGGGGCCGCGCTCGTCGGAGATGTACTGCGGCATGCATTCATAGCCGCTCGGGCCCGTGTAGGGGTAGGCGGCCTCGCCGATTTTGGGCTGTGCCGCATCCTCGAAGCGGCCGCCGCGCGACAGCGAGATGAAGTCCATCCCGGCGCGGGCGAAGCGGGTGGCGAACCAGGCCGCGTCTTCGACCGAGGAGCCGCCCGGGACGCAGTCCTCCGCCAGCATCCGGCAGCCGACGACGAAGTCCTGCGAGACCGCGGTGCGCACCGCCTCGAAGACCTCGAGCGGCAGGCGCACCCGGTTCTCCCGCGGGCCGCCGTAGCCGTCCTCGCGGGTGTTGAGCGCGGAGAGAAAGGAGGCCATCGTGTAGGCGTGCGCATAGTGCAGCTCGACGCCGTCGAAGCCCGCGGCCTCGGCCCGTCTCGCGGCGGCGGCGAACAGCCCGGGCAGCCGCTTCGGCAATTCCGCGATGTGGGGCAGGTGGGTGTCGGTCACCCGCTCGCGGTAGCCCATCGTGAGCGCCTCGTACTCGCGTGCGGTCAACACCCGCCGCCATTCCTCGTCCGGGAGCGCCTTGAGCCGCGCGCGCACGGCCTCCTCCGGCGCGTCGGGCATGCCGAGAAGCTCGCGGTGGCGGTCCGTGATCGCGAGATAGCGGTCGAAGAATTTGTCGGGCGCCGGCCGGCGGCGGATGACGAGAAAGTCGATGAGCTGGATGAACAGCCGCGTCCGGCCGCCGCTCGCCCGCCGGACCCGCCGCACGAGCTCGGCCAGCCCCGGGATGAAGCGGTCGTCGCCGATGCGCAGCAGCGGGCCGGAGGGGATGTCGCGGATGCCCGTCGCCTCCACCACGAGCGCGCCGGGCCGGCCCTCGGCAAAGCGTTCGTACCAGGCGAGCAGCTCCGGGGTCACGAAGCCTTCCTCGCGCGCGCGCCAGGGCACCATCGCCGGAACCCAGGTGCGGGTGGCGAGACTGAGCCGGCCCGCCTTGAGCGGCGCGAACAGCAGCGATCGCTCCGCCTCTTCCCGACCCGGCCAGGGGCCGGGGTCCGGCTGCCAGCGGATGCGCTGGGGTGGGCGCCAGAGGGTCATGAGGGATGAGCCTTCCGCTGCCGGCGGGCCGCGGCATCGCTCCCGCCTGATATTTCAAGCCTAAACCATTTTCCCCCGGCGGACAAGGCCGCAGGCGGTCCTTGCGGCGCGCGCAGGCCGGCGGAACCATTGCGCTTGACGGCCGGCCCCGCGGGGGCGCTAAGCTCGGCGGGCGGGGTGGCGCGCGTGCGGCATCCGGTGCGCCCGGCGGCAGGCGGGAAGGACGGCGGCATGCGGATCTTCTTTCCTCTTGCGGCGCTCCATGCGCTGACGGCGGTGCTGCTGTGGGCGGGGCTCTACAGCGGCCTGTGGCCGGGGCTGCTCGGCGAGGCGGGCGATCCCTTCGCCTGGCACCGGCACGAGATGATCTTCGGGTTTCTCGCCGCTGCGCTTGCGGGATTCGTGCTGACCGCCGTGCCGAACTGGACGGCAAGTCGCGCACCTGCGCTGCGCGTCGTGGCGGGATTTGCGCTGCTGTGGCTCATCGCGCGCGTTGCGGCGGCGGCAAGCCTGCTCGCCGGCGCAGGCGGCGGAGTGCCGATCCTCGCCCTTCTCGCCGGGCCGGGTTTCTACCTGCTGCTTGCCATATGGGCGGGCCGGCGGATCTGGCGGAGCGGCAACCGGAACCTGCCGGTCGCGGTCGTCGTGCTGCTGCTGGGGGCCGCGGATGCCGCGGATCTTGGCGCGCGGCTGTGGCCGGACGCGCTCATGCGCGCCGACATCGGCTGGCGGACGGGGCTGGCGCTGATGCTCCTGCTCATCGGGCTCATCGGCGGGCGCATCACGCCGGCCTTCACCCGCAACTGGCTCGCGGCCCGGGGCGACGAGCGCGCGCAAACGGTGGTCATGCCCAACCGGCAGGACGCGCTGATCCTGCTCGCCACGGCCATCGGTCTGGGGCTGTGGGTCGCGCGCCCCGAGGACGTGTGGACGGCCTGGCCGCTCATTCTGCTCGGCGGGCTGCACCTGCTGCGGCTGAGCCGCTGGCAGGCGGGCGCGGCGCGCGGCGAGCCGCTGCTGGTGGTGCTGCATCTGGGCTATGCGTGGTATGCCTTGGGCTTTCTCCTGCTCGGGACCGCGATCCTGCTGTCGCCGGCCGATGCGCCCCAGGCCCTGCACGCCTGGACGGTCGGGGCGATCGGCACCATGACGCTCGCCGTCATGACCCGCGCGGCCCTCGGCCACAGCGGCCGGCCGCTGGTGGCGGACGGCTGGATGGTGGCGATGTTCGTGCTGGTGTCGCTTGCGGCGGTGCTGCGGCTGATGACGGGTCTTGCGGCCGGGGCGGCCATCGCCCTCATCCATGCGGGCGCGACGGCCTGGGCGCTCGCCTATCTGCTCTACCTGCTGCGCCTCGGGCCGGTGCTCTGGCGCCATCGCGACCGGTGACCGGCCGTCCGTCAGCGGCCGCCGGTCGCAAGCGGGCAAGGGTTCGCTAACGGACGAGGATGGGAGGTGCCGCTGCGGGATGCGGGGGGCGCACCGGCGGGTGACGCGCTTTTCCGCGTCATTGACCACGAGGCGGGCATTCCCGACGGTCGAGCTTGCTCCGCCCCCCGCTGGACCCGCCGGTCAAGCCGGCGGGTGACGCAGAAAGGAGGGGCGGCGGGTGACGCAGAAAGGAGGGGCGGCGGGTGACGCAGAAAGGAGGAGCGGCGGGTGACGCTTTCTCCTCGCGTCGTTCGCCGGCTTGACCGGCGAACCCATGAGGCGGTGGTGTGGGCTCCGACGCCGGTCGTCGTCTTCACTGTCGGCTGGACCCGCCGGTCGAGCCGGCGGGTGACGCAGAAAGGAGGGGCGGCGGGTGACGCAGAAAGGAGGGGCGGCGGGTGACGCTTTCTCCTCGCGTCGTTCGCCGGCTTGACCGGCGAACCCATGAGGCGGTGGTGTGGGCTCCGACGCCGGTCGTCGTCTTCACTGTCGGCTGGACCCGCCGGTCGAGCCGGCGGGTGACGCTCTTTTCCTCGTCATTCGCCGCGAAAGCGGCGAATCCGGTCAGCATGGGCGACGGATGCCGGTGAAGGTGGTCGGCACCGCCGCCCTCGTCACCCGCCGGTCGAGCCGGCGGGTGACGCAAAAAGAAGGGGCGATGGGTGACGAGCGAGGGAAGGGTGCCGGCCGGTGGCGCAGTGGGCATCCGGGCCGCGGACGTGAAGAGGGTGCATGAGGCCGGCGGGGCGGAGAAGCGGAGGAAGCGCGGAAAGCCCGGCGGCGGTCAGGGCCGGGAGGCCCCCGTCTCATGGGAGGCGGGATCGGCGGACGGATCCGTGCCCGTCAGATGATCCGCAAGGCGCTCGGCCAGTGCGTAGAGGGTGAAGGTGGGGTTGAGCGCGCCGGCGGCCGGGTAGAGCCCCGTGCCGGCGATGTAGAGATTGGGCGTGCCGTGGACGCGGCCCCGGGGATCGGTCACGGATTCGGCCGGATCCTCGCCCATGATCGTGCCGCCCATCATGTGCGCCGTGTTGACGCCGCTCGCCCAGACCTCTTCCGCGCCCGCCGCCTTCATGACCCCCATGCCGATCCGCCGCGCGCGCCGCCAGACGGCGAGCGTCCCGGGCGCAAACGCATGCCGGATGTGCGGACGGGGCGGCCGCTCGGGATCGGGCGGTCCGGCAAGCGTGATGCGGTTGTCGGCCTGCGGCTGGTCCTCCACCATCGCCGGCATGCCGGCGAAATGGCGGCTGGCGCGCTTCAGGAACGGATCGAGCGCCGCACCCCAGACATCGGGGCGGGCGATGGCGATGCCCAGCAGGTCATTGGGCTTGGCGGCCGGCGCGATCAGCCAGTGGTAGCTGCCGAAGGCCTCCGGCTCGTCGGCGCGGCGGCGGGCATAGTCGTCCCGGGCGGAAAGCTGCGCGCCGGAGACGCCGAGATGGGGGAAGGTCTCCTCCGGCATGAGCGCATAGACGCCGAGCACCGCATGGGTCATGAAGAAGCGGCCGACAAGATCATGGTCATTGCCGATGCCCTTCGGCCAGCGGCCGCTCACCGAGTTGAGCAGGAGCGCCGGGTTGTGGACGGCGGAGGCCGCGAGGATCACGGTATCGGCCTCCACGCGCTTCAGCGCCCCGCCCGCGCGAACGCGATAGAGCGCGCCGGCGACGCGGCCGGCCCCCTCGTCCCACAGCAGGCTGGTGACGAGGGCTTGGGTGATGAAGCGGGCGCCGGCCCGGCGCGCGGCCGGGATGTCGCGCACGAGGGGGTTGTAGAGCGCACCGATCGGGCAGCCCGCATCGCACCAGCCGTCATAGAGGCAGGCCGCGCGCCCCTTCCAGTCGCGGCTCAGGATCGCCATCGGCATGGGCGCCGTGCGCTGGCCGACGGCCGCAAAGCCCCGCGCGATCGCCTCGCCCTGCGGCGTGATGGCGAGCGGCGGCAGCGGGTAGGGCGCGCCGTCGGGCCGCCAGACCTCGGCCTTTGCGTCGCCGGAGATCCCGACCTCCTCCTGCACCCGGTCGTAGAAGGGCCGCAGCGTGTCGTATCCAAAGGGCCAGTCGCGCCCGCGGCCGGTCGCCGTGCGCATCCGGAAGTCCTCGGGATCGAAGCGCAGCCAGGTGCCGTAGTGATGGAGCGCGGCTCCTCCCAGCCCCCAGCCGGCGTTGAAGCCGTAGCCGAAGGCATGGGCGCCCGTCGTCTCCACGCCCGGCCCGCCCCAGCGCAGCCGCCGGGCCCAGATCTGGGAGGACTGCAGGTCGTCGAGCCGCCAGGCCGGCCCCGCCTCCACCACGACCACCGAGCGCCCGGCCTCGGCCAGCCGGCGCGCGAGCCAGGAACCGGCGGCACCGGCGCCGATGATCAGGTATTCGGTTTTGGACTGAAGGCCCGAGACCGTCACCATCGTCCCGCCTCCTTCTACCAGGGCCGGGCCGGGGCGATGTGCGGCAGATAGTCGATGCCGAGCCGCGCGAAGCCCTCCGGCGTGCCCCAGACGACATCGACCGCATCCGCCCGCAGCACGAAGAGCGCGAGCCCCGCAGGCGGCGCGTCCTGCGGCCAGTCGCCCGCCCGGCCCGCCATCAGATCCGAGACGAGGCGTGCGCGCGTATCGCTCGCAAGCGCCGCGAAGCCATCTTCTCCCGCGACATGATCGATGGCCGCGGCGGTCGCGCGGTAGAAGGCATCCCAGGGCGGCGGCACGTCGAGGTAGCGCAGGATCAGGAGACTGTCGGCGGGATCGGCGGCGAGCTGGGCATCGAGATAGAAGACGACACCGTCTGCTTCCGCTCCCGGCACCAGAGTCTCGGCGAGCGCCGCCAGAGCCTGCGCCTGCCTCTGCCCGAGCACCCGCAAGGATGCTCCCGCGGCCCGGGCCTCGCGCGGCGTCAGCAGCCGCCAGCGCCCGGCGACGAGATACGGCAGGGCAAGGGCCGCGCCCCCGCCCGCACGCAGCAGGCGGCGCCGCGACCAGCCCGCCCGTTGCCGCGTCGGTGACATGGTCGTGGGCGGCGTCATCTCAGGCGGCATCGGCCCCGAGCTCGCGGTTCGGCAGGCGGATGCCCGCCTGCTCCAGCAGCGGCAGCACCTCGTCCCGGAAATAGGGGAATTCGTCGACGTAGTTGACGAAGGCGAGCGTCGTGCCGCCGAAGCCCACCTCGTGCAGCTTCAAGATCCCCTCGGCCACGTCCTGGGGCGTGCCGATCAGCGGCACCCCGCCGTGGCCGCCCGCAAACCGCCGGCGGATCTTCATCAGCAGATCATGGGGGAAGGACTGGGCGTGGGCGAGCTGGAGATGCATCAGGTTGTCGACGGCCTTCCAGTCGGCGTTCTCGTCGACATAGTAGCGATGGTAGTCCTCGGCCTCCTTCCGGGTGGGGCGGCAGACGACATAGGAAAACGTCAGCACATCGACCTCCCGGCCGTAATGTTTGGCCTGGTCCTTGAGCTCAATGATCTCGTGGCGTGAGCGCTCCAGATCCACCGCCGAGGTGAAGAGGAAATTGGCGTTCCTGGTTGCGAACACGCGGCCCTGCTTTGAACCCGCGGCATTGATGATGGGCGGCGTGCCGTTGACGGGCTTGGGGTCGGAGTGGACCTGGGTGAGGTGGAAGTACTTGCCGTTCCAGTCGAAGCGGTTCTTCTCGCGCCAGAGCTTCTTGACGATCTCGAACCACTCCTGGGCATATTCGTAGCGGGTCTCGTGATCGTCGGGAAGCTGGATGCCGAGCGCGTCGTATTCCGGCTTGTTCCAGCCGGCGACGATGTTGAGGCCGGCGCGCCCCGCCCCGATCTGGTCGATGGTCGCGATCTGCTTGGCGACGACGACCGGGTGGTTGAAGGCGGTGTGCATGGTGGCGATCACCGAGATGCGCTCGGTACCGGCCAGCAGCCCGGCCGCCCAGGTCACCGTCTCCAGCACATTGTGGTGAAAGTCCGTCTCGCCGCCATAGCCCACCCAGCGCGCGATGGGGAGCATGAAGTCGAGCCCGGCGGCATCGCACATCTGGGCGAGCCGCAGGTTGTTCTCCCATGAGTTCACCCAGCGCTCGGGCACCTTGGTGACCGCCATGCCCGATGAGCAGTTGGCGGAAAAGATGCCGAGCTTGAAGTGGTCCTTGAGGAACATCCGGTTGCGCGGGCGCACAGCGCTCGTGGACATGACGGGGCTCCCTCGACTGCAGGGCGGCGCACGGGCGCGGGCCGCACGCGCCGCCGCTTCCCACCAGGCGGCAGATACTTTAACTCTAAAATATCTCGCAGGCAAGCGGCTCGGGCGGGGCCCCGGAAAAGCGAGTGATGACGGCCGCGGCCGGCCGCCGGGGGAGGGGAATCCCCGCCGGCGGAAGCCCTGCGCGCACCTACCGGCTCAGATGCAGATTGGCGAGGTCGTTGGCGATGGTCTGGAAGGCCGTGCGCAGCTCCTCGTTGGAGGGGGCGAGGAAGAAATTGGCATCCCGCGACGCGCAGTCGTGATAGAGCTGCCGCAGATCCGCGGCCTGCTGGCTGGTGGACGTCGCCACCGAGCCGAAGATGACGGTGTAGACCTCCACCCGGTCGCGCCCGCGCACGCCGCCCTGCTTCATGGCGTGGCAGATCTTGGCGATGCGCTTGTTGAACTCGACGACCGCATCATCGGGATTGTCGACACCGAGCCGTCCCCACGGCAGCCGGCCGTAGGCGGTGTAGGCGTCGGATCCGACCTCGTTCACGCCGTCCGTCATGAGCACGAGGGCCTTTACGTTCAGCGGATCGTCCCAGGGGATGTCGTTGGGGAACGGTGGATTGGGATCGAGGACCCGCCAGCCCCACACCAGCCCCTGGTTGCCGATGGTCCAGCCGCGCGGCACCAGCGCCGAGGAGAGGTAGTTTTTCAGCACCGTCTTGTCGCTGGTGAAAGGCAGGAGCCGGGCCGGGCAGTTGCGGTTGGGCCCGCGGTTGCCCGACGGCAGGGACCAAATCTCGCCGTTGGGCCCCTTGCCGGCGCGGTAGGCCTGCTCGTCCTCGACTCCGGGCAGCGGGCTCGGCGCCGGATGGCCGGGATCGAGCGGATTCTGCTCGGGCAGCGGGAAGGGAAGCTGGTTGTACTTGTTGTCATACCAGTGGGGGTAGATGTAGGGCTTCCACTTGCCGCCCACCTCGACCGGCGCGAGATTGGCGTCATAGGCATCCGGCTCGAGCACGGTGGGGTCGTCCGAGAGCACGCCCGGCGTCGAACGCGCCTGCACGCAGCCGGCCCAGCGGCGGTTGTCGTTGCCCTCCGAGCGGATCTCGGGCGGAATGTTCGACCAGTCGATGAATTCGTCCCCGAGATCGCCGACATTGACCGCCTGCGAATAGGGTACGACGGCGATCTGGATCTTGTCGTTCGTGGTCTGCTCACCGAAGAGGATGTCGACGAGATCCTGGGACGCCTGCCGCACGGCGTCGATCTTGCCGCCCGAGGCCATCGATCCCGTCGTGTCCAGCACCATCACGAGCTGCAGACCGGTGTTGGCGCGGGTGATCTCCGCACTCGCCGCCACCGAGAAGCTGTCGATCCCGGCCAGCTTCATGAACAGCGTCGGGACCGTTCCGGAGGCCGACACCGTCAGCCGGTCGGGCTTGCCGGGTTCGGAGGTTACGGTGATCTCGAGCGGCGAGAGCGTCGCGCCCAGGAAGCCGGCCGGGAAATTGGCGTCGAAGAAGCGCTGGATGTCTTCGTCGCGGGTCGGGCTGTTGAAGACGCGCCCGCCGGCCAGCGCCGCGGCATCGAGTGCGCTCGAGAGCTCCGAGCGGAAGAGATAGCCGCGCGCGATGTCGGCCGCCGCGCCGAAGGCGAGAAGAAGCGGCACGATGGAAACCGCGATCCAGGTGATCGCGCTGCCCCGCCGGTCCGCCAGCAGCCGCAAGACGCCAGCGGCGAGCCCGCGGCCGAGTCCGTGCTTCATGCGGGATCCGTGCTTCCACCGCGATCCGGTCATGGCCTGCCTCCCGCCAGCCTGCTGCCGGCTCCCTCGCGGGCCGGGAGCCGGGATGCGCGGACATTGTGGTCGCCGAACCGTTAACGTGCGGTCACGAAGCGCGCGCAAGACCGCCAAAACACGTTTCAAATTCGACGGATGCGGTAACCGTTCGTTGGCGGCGGCGTGCGAGGGTGGCACGCCGGCAAGGCGTACTTCACGCGAAGGTTCACGGACGGCAGGGCCATGATGCGGAGCTCGGCGCATACCGGGACGGTCTTCCGGCGGCTCGCGCGCGACCGGCGCGGCGGACCGGCGGTCGAGTTCGCGCTGGTGATGCCGGTGCTGCTGATGCTCACCTTCGCCATCATCGATTTCTCCTATGTCGCCTTCGCCGACGCGACGCTGGAAGGTGCCGTGCGCGAGGCGGCGCGGCGCGGGATCACCGGCTATGTCCCGAGCGGCGAGACCCGCGAAGACTATGTCCGCGGCCGCATCATCGACGCCATGGCGCCGTTTGCGCTGGAAGGAGGCGTGGACATCCGCACCCGCGTCTACGGCCGTTTCTCGGACATCGGCGAGCCGGAGCCGTTCTCGGATGCCAACGGCAACGGCATCTACGATCCCGGCGAATGCTTCACGGACGTCAACGGCAACGGCGTCTGGGATCCCGACATGGCGAAGGACGGGCTGGGCGGGGCCAGCGACGTCGTCGTCTACGAGGCCAGCGTGACCCTGCGCACGCTCACCCCCCTGTTTCCGGCATTCCTCGGCCGGCCGGGCATGACGATCCCGCTGACCGCCGCCACCGCCGTGCGCAACGAGCCCTACAATCTGGTGGTGGAAAGCGGCGCAGGAGTGGAGGTGTGCCCGTGACGGCCGCGTTCGCGCATCTGCGCCGGCTTCTCGAGTCCGCGCGCGGCAGTGTCGCGGCGGAGACGGCGATGGCGCTTCCCGTCCTGCTGCTCATCTTCTACGGCGCCGTCGAGCTGGGCCGCTTCATCCTCGCCTATCAGAAGGCGTCGCTGGTGGCGGCCCAGGCCGCGGATCTCATCGCGCGACTCGACGATCCCGTCACCGAATCCGACATCGCCGACATCTTCGCCGCCATAGACGAGATCGCCGCTCCCTTCGACATCGTGAACGAGGGACGGGTCATCGTCTCGCTTCTCGTCGGCGACAGCGTCGACGGCAATGTCATCGTCTGGCAGCGCTGCGCGGGCACGCTCGCCGCCGGCAGCCAGCTCGGCAGCGCGGGCGCGACGAATGTGGAGCTGCCGGCGGGCATCACGCTGGCCAACAACGACACCGTCGTCGTGGCCGAGGTCTATTTCGACTATGCGCCGCTGTTCGGCGACAACGGCGTGACCACCGCCCGCAGGCTCTATGAGCGCGCCGTCTATCGCCCGCGTTTCGGCGCGCTCACCGCGATCGCAGACGACGGCACGCCGCCGGCAAGCTGCGGCGGCTGAAGCACCCCTCAGTCCCGCGCGCCGCCGTGCTTGCCCGGCTCCCGGCCGCGCGCGGCGATGGTCTGGCGGGCGACGTCGGCCGGGCGCGCCTCGAGATCGGTGGCCATCGTGTCGTTCCAGCGGTTGAGGTAGCCGAACAGCGCGATGGTGGCGACGATCTCGACGATCTCGTCGTCGCTGAAGTGGCGCCGCAGCTCGTCGAAGTCCGATGCTTCGGCGAGATTGGGCTGGAGCGCCGCCTTGTGGGCGAGCCGGAGCGCCGCGCGCTCGGCATCCGTGAACAGCGGGCTCGTCGCGTATTCCCAGACCGCCGCGATCTTCTCCGCGCTCGCCTGGTAGATCCGGGCGAGATTGGCCATGTGCGCCTGGCAGTAGCGGCAGCCCGCGGCCTGGGAGGCCACGAGCGAGACCAGCATCTTCAGCTCTTCCGGAACCGTGCCCTCGTAGAGCACGGCCTGGTTGAGATCCATGAAGGCCTCGGCGATCCGCGGCCGGCGCGCCATGGTGAGAATGCTGTTCGGCACGAAACCGCGGGTGCGCTCGTAATGGTCGAAGCGCTCCTTGAGCTGCGGCAGGTCCTCGCGCCGCAAGGGGGGAACATGGGCCATCGCCGCTCTCCTTTACGCACGCATCATGTCGTCCCGCCCGTCGGGAGCGGGGTGATGGTTGCAAACTCAACCATTCGCCGCCGCAAGCGTCAAGCCGGCGGGTCCTTCCCCCCTTCTTTCGTCACCCGCCGGCTCGGCCGGCGGGTCCATCTCCTTCTCACGTCACCCGCCGGCCTCCGGCGGGTCCATCTCCTTCTCACGTCACCCGCCGGCCTGATCGGCGGGTCCAGCGGGCAGCGGGGCCGATTCCCAGTGGCGGATGCTGCCTCGCATGACGGCTGGATTCGCCGCATTCGCGGCGAATGACGAGAAAGGGGACGTCGCCCGCCGGCACCCTCTCTCTGCGTCACCCGCCGGCTTGACCGGCGGGTCCAGCGGGCGGCGGCCCCAACGCCCGCCACCACGGTGGCCATCACCGCCTCATGGGTTCGCCGGCCGAGCCGGCGAACGACGCGGGTGGAGCACGCCACCCGGCGATGCCCGGATCCGATCGCGCCCCGCCGGCCGTCCGCCTTTGGCGGCCAGCGGGGCCGCCGGTCTCTACTTCTCTTCCGCCCTGCCGAAGGTGGCGCGCAGATAGGCGATGACGGCGCGGATGTCGTCGTCGCTGAGCGACGGGTTCCCACCCTTGGGCGGCATCGCCATCATCGAACCCGGGCTTTGGAAGCCGTTCTTGATGTGGTCGAAGAGCACGGCGTCATCCTGGACGAGCGGGCCTTTGGGATCCGTGAAATCCGGCGTGCCCGGCGACAGGCCCGCACCGTCGGCCCCGTGGCAGGCCACGCAGGTCTGCTCGTAGACGACCGCCCCGCGCGCGATGGCGTCCCCCGGCGCCGCCTGGCGCGGGTCCGTGGCGGGCGCCCCCACCGCTGCGGCGGCGGCCGGCAGCAGCAGAAGCGGCGGCAGGAGGAGGACGCCCCGCCTCACGGCCGCCCGTTCGCGCCTGCGCACACGTATCATCGACAGGACCTCCCGCATCGGCACCGCCTTGCCAGAGACGCTCCCGCGGCCCTACCACGAGCTGCACGCACAGCCAAGCGGGGCCGCCGGTCTCTACTTCTCTTCCGCCCTGCCGAAGGTGGCGCGCAGATAGGCGATGACGGCACGGATGTCGTCGTCGCTGAGCGACGGGTTTCCGCCCTTGGGCGGCATCGCCATCATCGAACCCGGGCTTTGGAAGCCGTTCTTGATGTGGTCGAAGAGCACGGCGTCATCTTGGGCGAGCGGGCCTTTGGGATCCGTGAAATCCGGCGTGCCGGGAACCACGCCGTCACCCTTTGCCCCGTGGCAGGCGATGCATGTGGTCTTGTAGACCCGGGCCCCACGGGCCACGTCGCCAGCCCCGGCGGGGCGAGGAACGGCTGCCAACATCATGACCGCCGCCGCCAGACCCAGGGAGATCAGAATGCGCTTGGGGAATGCTTCACTCCGTCGCGCCGTCTCGCCCGTCGCTGTGCTCATGATCGCTTTCCTTTCAGCTTCAATAACCCAGCAGGGGTATACTACGCCCAACCGAAGGCTTCCGGGAAGAGCCGCCGTGTCAGGGACAGGCGGCGCCGCGGGCGGCGTTCCGCCTAATTGTTGCTGGCCTTCAGGAACGCCTTGATGTCTTCCGCCATCTTGCCGGGCAGATTCGCACGTATGCGCATGTGTGTGACGGAAACCTCCCAGATCTCGTCGTTGAACTCCTTCGGATCGCGGATGTTGTGGCATCTGCCGCAGTTCTCGGCCCACGCCTTCGCGCCGCGCGCGACCTGGACGGGGTCGGGCACGTTTTTCTGCGTCTTCTGCGGCTCGCCGGCAGCCGCCATGCCCACGAGAACGGCGAGCGGCAGCGCAGCGGCAAGGATGGGCAGTCTTTTCATGGCTGTTCTCCCATGTGTTTCCTGAGCCCGGACCTTAGAACCCGTATGCGAACTGGAGCTGAAAGCGACGCTCGGTTTCGCGTTCCTCGGCCGCGAAGTTCCGCCACTCGACGCCGACCCGGGCGACGATCGACGGCGCCAGCCAGTAGTTCAGGCCGATGTTGAAGCGCTTCTCGGCGTTCTCCTCGCGCAGTTCGTCGTTTCCGTTGATGTGGAACTCGCCGTAGCGCACCACCGGCTCGAGATTCTTCACATAGCGCGCGCCCGTGATGCCCGAGAGCTTGTAGGCGAGCTGGGCGTACCAGGCTTCCATCTTCAGGCGGGGCAGGAAGGTGACCTCCGTGTCGCCTGCCGGTGCCGTCTCTTCGTGGCCTGCCGAGGCGAGGCCGATTCCCTCCGCCCCCGCCTCCTCCTCGTGTGGAAGCGCGCTGAAGATGGCGCCGCGCCGTGCGTTCAGATACTCGAACCTGACATCCCAACCGTTCCTGGTGATCGCCATGTCGGCGCCCCAGAGCGTGAAGTCCGCGGTGGTGGGCTCCGGCGTATCGGGCTCGGCGACCGTGCCCTCGAGGCCTTTCACGTCGGCGGTCAGCAGCGACGCACCGACCTCGAGCCACGGCACGGGCAGCAAGCCGATGCGGCCGCCGAGCGACTTGTTGTCGTTGTCGTCGCTGGTGAATCCCTCCAGCTCGACGCCACCCTCGAGATTCATCCGCGGCCCGTTGCCGACCGCAAAGACGTATGTCAGGCGGGACTCGTCGCCGAAGGGCAACACACCCCGCAACTGGACCCCGACATCGCTCGCCGGCTGAAGGCCGTCGTGACCGAAGCCGGCCGGCGCATCGACGGACTTGTTGATCCAGCTCGGATGCAGCCGCTCCTGGAACTGGCCCACGGGGCTGAGATACTTGCCGATGACAAGGACATTATTGTCGCCCAGAAGGATGTCCGCCTGGGTGTACTCCAGCTCGAGATCCGTCTCGCCCTCGCTGTTGAAGCTGAACTCCAGCTCGGACTCGAACATCACGATGTCCTTGTACTGGAAATGGAAGGAGGGGTTGAACATCCCGGCCGAAAAGCTGTCCGGGCCTTCGGGGGCATCCGAAACGATGAGGGATGCGTCCGCGTAACCGGCAAGATGCCAGCGGGCCTTCGGCAGCGGCGGATTGTAGACCAGCGTCTCGGTCGCCTGGGTCCGCGCGTCGATGGCGTCGATCCGCTCGGCGAGCGTCGGGATTTCCGCCACCTTCTCTTCGGATTGCTGCACGCGCGCCGCGTTCTCGTGCAGTTCAGCCTTCAGTGCGGCGAGCTCCTGCTCCAGACGGGCGATTCGCTCGAGAAGGGCCTCTTGGCCTTGCGCTTCTTGCGCGCCGGCCACTGCACCGGACAGAATGGTGCCCGCCAGCAGGGACGCCAAGGCAATGATGTTGCGTTTCCTCATGTTGTCCTCCATCCAGCTTTTGCCAACCGGTTTCAGCTTCGGCCGCACGGCTAGCATCAGACGCCGCCTGGATCATTGATCTGGATCAAACACCCGATGAGGGTATGGAAGGTGAGCGGCCTACCCCGGACGGACGGGATCCGAGCCCTGCGGGGCTTGCGCGCCGGCGCGAGTGGGGCTCTATCCCAAAGCACGCGGCCCCCACGAAAGGACGGCGACGGAGTGACGAAGCAGACGCCCATGACTTCACAGGCGGCCCGGCATGCGCCGGCGACCCTGCGCAATCGCGAGCCGATTCTCGCCATCTTGCGGGCGGTTCTGCCGGCGGCCGGAACGGTGCTGGAGGTCGCAAGCGGCACCGGCGAACACGCCGTCTTCTTCGCGCCGCGGCTCGCCCCGCGGCGTTGGCTGCCGAGCGATCCCGATCCCGCCAACCGCGCCAGCATCGCCGCCTGGGCCGAGGCGGTGCCCGAGGCGCGCCCCCATCTCGTGCTCCCGCCGCGCGCGCTCGACGTGACGGCGGCGCGCTGGCCGGTGGAGGACGAGGCGCTCGGCCCGCCGATCACCGCGATCGTCGCGATCAATCTGATCCACATCGCCCCGATCGCCGCGCTTTACGGCCTGATGGCGGGTGCCGGGCGCATCCTGCCTGAAGGCGGCGTGCTGTATCTCTACGGCGCGATGAAGATCGGCGGTCGCCACACCGCAGCCTCCAACGAGGCCTTCGACCGCTGGCTGAAGGAGCAGGATCCGCGCTGGGGCGTGCGGGATCTCGCGGAGGTCGAGGCGGCCGCCCGCCCGCACGGCCTGCGCCTCGTCGAGACGATCCCGATGCCCGCGAACAACTTCTCGGTCATCCTGACGAAAGGCGAATCGGGCGCGCCGTGAGCAGGGGCCGGGCGCCCGCGCAATCGGCACGGTTTTCCAAGCGACGGTATTCCAAGGGGCGATGGCAGGAGCGGGCGGCCGCGGTCAGGAGGCGCGGGCGGAGGGGCCGCGCGCCTCGTTGCGGCGCTCGCGCGCCCGGTATTCCTGGACGCGGGTGACCCTGAGGCCCGGCAGGCCGTTGCGGTCGATGGCGCGCTGCCAGGACAGGAACTCCTCGACGGAGAGGGCGTAGCGCCGGCAGGCCTCCTCGAGCGTGATCAGGCCGCCGCGCACGGCCGCCACCACCTCGGCCTTGCGCCGGATCACCCAGCGCTTGGTGTCCGGCGGCGGCAGGTCCTCCAGCGTCAGCGGTTCGCCCGTCGGCCCGATCACGTAGCGGGGCTTGTGCGTGCCGTTGTCACCCTGGACCATGGCTCAAGCGAATCCCCTTGCGGCTCATCGTTCTCTCGGGGGGCGATCTTGCCGGAGGTGTCCTAAGAAACCCCTAAGAGCCACGGTTAACGCCGTCCCAATCCGGGGCGGCGCGCGTCGGCCACCGGCCGGCGGGAGGCCCCGTGCCGGCCGGTGGCGCGAGAGATTCGGCGGATCAGATCCGCACCAGATCCTGCAGGACCTGGTCGGCGGTCGTGATGATCCGCGTCGCCGCCGAGAAGGCGCGCTGGGTGGCGATCAGCTCGGCGAATTCGGCCGCCAGATCCACGGTCGACGATTCGAGCGTCCGGGGCGCGATCGTCCCGGCGCCGCCCGTGCCCGGCAGCACCACCGAGAACTTGCCCGACTGGTCGGACACGCCATAGGCGTTGCCCTGCAGCCGGGTGAGGCCGTCCGGGTTCGGGAAGGTCGCAAGCGGCAGCTGGAAGACGTCCCGCGACAGGCCGTTGTCGAACAGCGCCGTCACGACGCCGTCTTCCGACACGTTGACGCCGATGACGTTGCCGAAGACCGCGCCGTTGGCGGAGGTCGAGATCAGCGTCGAGATGCTGTCGAACTGGGTGAGCCCGTCGTTGTCACCCGAGGTCCCGAGCCGGAAGGTCACCGTCTCGGTACCGGCGCCGTTGGCGTAGGTGATCGAGGCCGACGGCGAGATCGGGTTGCCCGCGCCGGGGTTGTGGGTGGTGGAGGTCGGGAAGTCTTCGACGAACTGCTGCAGGCTGCCGTCCGAATTGAAGATCGCCTCGCCCGAGAGCACCAGACCCGGCGGCGTCGCCGCAGTGTTGAGCGCGGTCGGATCGCCGAAGATCTCGAAGCGGAAGGTGTTCACGCCGATCTTGATCGCCGCGATGTTGAGATCCTGGGCCGTGCCCTGGGCGTCGAAGATCGTGATCGTGCGCTCGAAATCGGGCGTGAACGCCCCGGTGGCGAGATCGCCGGCGTTCACCGGACCGGCCGTGATCGGCAGCGAGGACTGCAGATTGATGCGCACGCCCACGGTGTCCGTCGCCTCGGCCGTGCCGGTCAGCCCCGAGGTGTTGATCGGCACGAGCTGGTTCAGATCACCCAGGTTGGTGGGGATGTTGCCGTTGCGGTCGATCGGAAAGCCCATGAGGAACAGGCCCGCCGTGTTCTTCAGGAAGCCCTCCTCGTCGGGCGTGAAGTTGCCGGCGCGGGTGAACTGGATGTCGCCGGTCGGGGAATTGGCCGACGGCGCCGAGCGCACGATGAAGAAGCCCGTGCCGTCGATGCCGAGATCCGTCTGCGATCCGGTGTTGCGCAGCAGACCCTGCTGGCTCACCCGCGTCTGGGCCTGGACCCGCACGCCGCCGGGCGAGAAGCGGTCCACCGACTGGGTTTCGGTCACCAGCGTCGCGAAGCGGTTGCGGGTTTCCTTGTAGCCCACCGTGTTGAGATTGACGATGTTGTCGGAGATCGCGCCGATCGCCTCGGAAAAGGCGCGCAGACCCGACACGCCGGATGCCAATGCTGCGAATGCCATGTGGCAGTCTCCTTTCCTCTTCAGCCATCACCGGCCGGATGCCCGGCCGTTTGCGGAGACCCGTTTTGGGCGTGGTGACCCGCCGGCATTCTGCCTGGAATTCCTTCTGCGCGCGCCCTCAGCGCACGAGATCGACCTCGTCCAGGCCGACCTCGTTGCCCTTCACCTCCAGTTTGGCCGTGCCGTCGGAGAAGGACACGGCGCTGACAGCGCCGCGCAGGAAGATCGTGTTCGGCACCGGGCGTCCCTCGCCGTCGAGGGCGCTGACCCGCAAGCCATAGCGGCCCGCCGCCGCCGGCGAGCCCGCGAAATCCGTACCCGGCCAGGAGAAGACATGGCTGCCGAGCCCCGTCTCTCCGTCCGTCTCGAAGACCGTGCGTCCCAGCTCGTCCACGATCTGCAGCCGCACGCGGTCGGCCGCGCGCGAGAGATCGTAGCGGAAGGTGAGGCCGCTGCCGTCGTGCTCGCCCTCGTCGGCGCGGATGTCGACCTCGCGGCCGATGTAGTCCACGGCCGCCGCGTTGCGCGCCGCGGTGAGCTGGGTCTGAAGCTGTTCCAGGTTCTTGTTCGTCTGGATCTGCTGCTCGACACCGGCGAAGGCGACGAGCTGATTGGTGAACTCGCTGCTGTCCATGGGGTCCAGCGGATCCTGGTTCTGCAGCTGCGTCGTGAGCAGGCTGAGAAAGGTGTCGAAGTCCTGGGCGAGCTGGTTGCCCGCCGCGGTGGCCGCGCTGGGCTGGGCCGTTCCCGGGACCGTCGGTGTGACTTCCATGGCGCGCTCCCGTCTCGATCAGACCTTGACGTCGACGCCGATCACGGCCTCGCGCATGGCCGCGCCGGCCGCGTCGGCAGCCGGCATGTCGTCGGGCGCATCAGGCGCGATACCCGCGGGCGCCTGTGCCATCGCGGCGGCGTTCTCGCGCGCGGCCGGCTGTCCATTGCCGTGGTGCTGGCCGGAAAGCCCGCCCTCGGCGAAGGCCTGCTGGCCGTGGTGCTGGCTTCCCTGTCCCGTCGTGAACTGGATGCCGCCTTCGGGCTTGAGGCCCAGCTGGTGAAAGGCGCGCTCGAGGATCCGCGCATCGCGCTGGAGGAGATCCAGCGTGTGGCCGTGCTCGGCCTTGACGAGCGCATCGACCCGGCCGTCGCTATGGAGTTTGAGCGCGACCTCGATGCGGCCGAGCTCCGGCGGATCGAGCCGCAGCGCAAAGCGAGTCTCGCCGCGCCCCACCCGGTATTGCAGGGCGAGCCCGAGCTGCTGGGCCGCGGGTGGTAGGCCCGCCTGGGGCGCCGGCTGCGGCGCTGCCGCCGGCTGGGCGGTTGCGGCGCGCTCGAGCCCCGCCCCGGCCTGGGCCGCCTGCAGCAGGCCCGGCATCTCGATCCGCTCCGCCGCCGGCCCCATGCGGGCGGGATCGAGAGCGGCGGCGAGGCTTTGAGGAAGCGGCTGCGGGTCCGCCACCGTCGGGGTCGCGGGCGCGGCAGGCATCTGCGGGGCCGGGCGGGGTGTGGACGTCGCGGCCGCTTCGGCGGGTGTCGCGGATGCGCCTGCGATCGCGCGCGGCGCATGGCCCGCGGCAGTCTCATGACCGGAGGCCGTCGGCGCAAAATGAGAGGGCGGCCCGTCGCTGCGTCCCGCGCCCTGCGCAAGGCCGAGGCGCGGTGCGCCCCCGTCCGCCGCCCCGCCTTTGTGCGGCGGGACCGGCTGTACGGCCGGGAAGGCCGTGACAAGGGCGCGGCGACCCCCGGCCGCCTCGCCCGGCCGCGGGGCGCCGGCCGTCGGCTTTTCGCCGCCCCTGGGCGACGCTTCGCCGGAGGCCAGCACGAGCCCGGCTTCGGCCGTCTTCATCAGATTGACGGGGTTCAACGCATCCGCCGCGAGCCGGTGCGCACCCGCCTCGCCGGCGCGCGCGGGCGCCGGTTCGGAAGCCGGCTCCTCATGCACCTCTCCGTTCATATGCGGGACCGGATCCTGCGGAGCGGGAACGGGGGCGATCGCGGTGCCGGCGGGCAGGGGACGGGTCATCCCGCCCTGCGGCGGGCCGGGGTCGCCCGCCGCGGGCTGCTCCGCCGTCGCCGCCGCGGAGGCCGCCGGCGGCAGGGGCTGGGCGAAAGGCTCGGGCTGCATCGGCGCGGGGGCCGCCGGCATGGCGACGGCGGGCGACGGGGCTGCGGGCGGCACCGGCTCGAGGGAGAGCCCGGCCGCGGAAGACGCGGCTCCGGAAGCCGTCGCGATGGGCGCGTCGAGCGCCACCTCGGGCAGCGCCGCCGGCGGGCGGGCCGCCGGGTCGACGGGCGGCGGCTCCATCTTTCCGGGTGTCGCGGGCGCCCGTTCGGGCGACGGGGCGGGATCGCCGGGCGTTACGGTCATGAGCGGCAGGGGCCGCATCGCCAGCGGCTGCACGCCGCCGGCCGGCACCGCGAGCGCGGCCGTCACCTTGAGCGGCGGCGCGCCGATGTCCGCCCCCGGGGCCGCACCCCGTGCGGCCGTGTCGCCGGCGGTCTGTGGCGCATCATCCGTCTCTGGTGCGAGAACCGGGATGGCGGCACCCGGCAGCGCGGAAGCCGCCAAGGCGGCGGCCGCACCGGGCGCGCCCGCTCCATCCGGCGGCAAGGCGTCGCCCCGCGTGCCCCCGCGCGCCGGGACGCCCGGTCCCAGAAGCTGCTCGAGAAGGCCGAGGAAGCCCGCCGCCCCGGCGATCCCGTCACCGGGCTCGCCCGTCTTCACCGCGCCGGGCATGAGCAGGGCGAACTCGGGTGAAACGGCGGACGGCTTCGGCGGTGCGGCCATGGTCATCGGCGGAACCTTTCTTCCTCGGGCGGCAGGGGCCGCCGCTCGCCGGAGCATCAAGCAAGGATGGGGCCAACTCGCCGGGCCCCGAGCGGGTCACCCCCGCGGGCGGTCTCAAGCCCGCACCCTTGCGCCGGCGGGCGCGGGCGCCGATATTGCGGGCGGACCATGGCGCGGCGGCGCATCGGACGCGGAAGGCGGCGGAACGGTGGATCTTGACGCCCATCTGAAGGAGGACTGGCGGCCGGGACGGCCGAACGGGCTCGGATTCATGAAGAGCCCCGCGGCCACCCGCGTGGTCGTGGCGATGTCGGGCGGGGTGGACAGCTCGGTTACCGCCGCGATGCTGCACGCGCGCGGCTACGAGGTCATCGGGATCACCCTGAAGCTCTATGACGGCGACGCCCGCGCCCGCCGCCCCGGGGCCTGCTGCGCCGGCCAGGACATCTACGATGCCCGCCGCGTCGCCGAGCGCTGCGGCTTCCCCCATTACGTCCTCGATTACGAAAGCCTCTTCTCCGAGGCGGTCATCAGCGATTTCGTCGACAGCTATCTGCGCGGGCTGACCCCGATCCCCTGCGTGCGCTGCAATCAGCAGGTCAAGTTTGCCGACCTTCTCGCCACCGCCCGCGAGCTGGGCGCGGACTGTCTGGCCACCGGCCACTACGTCCGGCGCGCGGTGATCGACGGCGAGCCGGCGCTGCTGCGCGCGCGCGACGAAGGCCGCGACCAGAGCTATTTCCTGTTCGCGACGACGAAGGATCAGCTCGCTTTCCTGCGCTTTCCGCTGGGCGATCTCGCGAAGGCCGAAGTGCGTGCGCTCGCCCGGCACTTCGATCTGCCGGTGGCGGCGAAGCCGGACAGCCAGGACATCTGCTTCGTGCCGGACGGCGACTATGCCGGCGTCATCGAGCGGCTGCGGCCGGGCGCGGCCGAGCCCGGCGAGATCGTGCATGTCGACGGCCGCGTGCTCGGCACCCACCGGGGCATCATCCATTATACCGTCGGCCAGCGGCGCGGCCTCGGCATCGGCGGCGAGCGCGAGCCGCTCTATGTCGTCGGCATCGATGCGGCCACGCGGCGCGTCTTCGTCGGCCCGCGCGCGGCGCTGAAGGTCGCCGCGATGTGGCTTGAGGAGGTCAACTGGCTGGGCCGGCACGAGCCGGAAGACGGTGAGGAGCTGGCCGTCCGCGTCAAGTTCCGCCACAGCCAGCCGCCCGTGCCCGCCACCGTCTGCCGGCCCGGGCCGGACCGGGCGGTTGCGCTGGTGCGCTTCGCCGAGCCGGCTCTCGGTGTGGCGCCCGGCCAGGCGGCAATCTTCTATGAGGGGGAGCGCGTGCTGGGCGGCGGCTGGATCGCCCGCACCGAGCGTCTCGTCGCGCTGCCCGATGCCGCCTGAGGGCCGCCCGCGCGGGGACGCGGCGCAGGCCTCGCGCTCCGGGTCGGTCCTTTCCCCTTGTTTTCACGGCGATTCTGCGACATCTTCGGGGTTAAGCCGATCTTAACGCCGCCCGGGCTATCGGGCGCTGAAGGTCGTGCGTCGCAAGGGGTGCGGAGGCCGTTCCGTTGGTCCGGGATGCCGGGTTTCTCGGCGGCGAAATTTTTGCCGTCTGGCGCGGGCTGCGAGGTATCGAGCCCGAGGCGCGGGCGGTGCTGCGCCAGGAGCAGGCGCTGATCGGCCGCCGGATGGGGCCGTTTACGCTGACCGTTTCCATCCTCGCGGCGGCACTTCTTGCCTGGATCAACTGGGACCGGGTGCCGCACCCGCCGGTCCTGCTGTGGCTGACGCTGATCGCCGCCCCGCTGGTTGCGCTGCTGCTCGTGTGGTGGCGGGAGGGGTTCACGGTCCCGGCGCGGCTGCGTCCGCGCGTGCTGCGCCGGATTCCGGTCACGGCGCTGGTGGAGGGCCTGCTGTGGGCGGCGGCGCCGGCGCTCTTTTTCGATCCCGCCGATCCCGAACGCCAGATGCTGCTGGGCGCCATCATCTTTTCGCTGACGGCCGCATCCGTCGTCGTGCTGAGCGGGCTGCTGCTGACCGTCTGGCTCTATGCGACGCCGCCGATCCTCTCGCTGGCCTTCAGCTTCTGGCAGCAGGACACGCCCGAGATGCGGCTTCTGGCGGCCGTGGTCGTCATCTATGGCGGGCTGCTGATGACGGGCGCCTTTCTCGGTTATCGCCGCTTCGTCACCCGCGTCGAGGCCCAGGTGGCGGCGCGCGAGGCGCTCGAGACCCTGGAGGAGGCGCTCGAGAGCGTCGGCGAGGCCTTCGGGCTCTTCGATGCAGCCGGCCAACCGATCTTTCTGAACCGGGGCTACCGGGCGCTCTTCAAGGGCAAGCCCGACGGTCTGAAGCCCGGCGAGGAGGTGGTCCAGAAGATCGGCGGGCGCTGGCTGCGCTCGGCCGCTCGGCGCACGGCGAGCGGCAAGGAGGTGCATCTGCATGCGGATGTCACCGCCCTGAAGCAGACCGAAGACGCGCTGCGCGAGGCGCGCGACGCCGCCGAGCAGGCGAGCCACGCAAAATCCCAGTTTCTCGCGACCATGAGCCACGAGCTGCGCACGCCCTTGAACGCCATCATCGGCTTCGCGGAGCTGCTGGCCGCCCGGCCGGACCTGCCGGAGGCCAAGCGCCGGGAGTATGCCGAAACCATCCGTCAGGCGGGCCGGCATCTGCTGGCGCTGCTCAACGACATTCTCGATCTCTCGCGCATCGAGGCGGGGGCCTATCGTCTGGACCGCGCGGTGGTGCCGCTGCGCCCGCTCGTCGACGAGCTGCTGGCGATGTTCGCCGTGCAGGCGCGCGAGGAGCAGATCACGCTCGCCAACGAGGTGCCGGAATCGCTCGCCGCGGAGGCCGACGAGCGGGCGCTGAGACAGATTCTCATCAATCTCGTGGGCAATGCCGTCAAGTTCACGCCGGCGGGCGGGCGCGTGACCGTTTCGGCCGCGCGCCGGGAGGACGAGGTGGAGATCGTCGTCGCCGACACGGGCGAGGGCATCGCGCCGGAGGATCTGGAGCGGGTGCTGGAGCCCTTCGTCCAGGGCGAGGACGCGATGAACCGCCGCCACGGCGGCACGGGCCTCGGGCTTCCCCTGGTCAAGCGCCTCGTGGAGCTTCACGGCGGTCGCCTGCATCTCGAATCCGCGCGCGGCAGAGGCACCCGCGCCAGCTTCACGCTGCCGGCCGCCAAAAGCTGATGTTGTTCCCGCGCGGTCCGGGGGAGCCCCCGTCCGTGTTCGGCTCCGCACACCAAGGGCCGGACCGGGCGGTCATCGCCAAGCGGCACATGCCCGTTTTCCGTCACCCGCCGGCTTGACCGGCGGGTCCAGCGGGCGGCGGGGCCATCGCCCGGCGCTCGCGATGACGTCATCTCCTGATGGGTTCGCCGGTCTAGCCGGCGAACGACGCGTTCGGGAAAGTGTCGCCCGCCGTTGCGCGTCCCCCAATCGTCACCCGCCGGCTTGACCGGCGGGTCCAGTGGGGGGGCGCAACTGCAAAGGTCGGAGCCGTCATCCATGGCGTCTGGATTCGCCGCTTTCGCGGCGAATGACGAGGACAAGGGGCGTCGCCGGACGGCTTGACGGGCCGGTTCGGCTCCCGTTTCGTCATCCGCCGACTTGATCGGCGGATCCAGGAGGAAGCGGAGTCGACCTCCAGTGCCTGGGACGCGACGATCGCAGCTGGGTTCGCCGGTCAAGCCGGCGAACGACGATTCAGTGATCAGTGATCAGTCATCAGTCGTCAGCTCTCGGCGACCGGCTTGGCGAGCGCTTTGAGCCGCCACTCTTTCATCGTCACGCGCCGGCGCGCTCCCCGCCGTCACCCGGCGCGCTTTCCGTCGTCAGCCCCCGGCATGCCTTCATCCGGCGACTTGTGACCGATCACCGATTCCCGGTGACCGGCCGCGCTCAGGCGTCGGTCCGCAGCCAGGCGGGGGCGGCGGCGTCGAGCAGCGCATCCGGCAGCGGCATCAGGCGCGGCACCGCGGTCCACAGCAGCGCCGCCTCCACCGGCCGGTCGGGGAAGGCGCGGCGGAGCAGGGCCCTGTAGAGGGCCATCTGCCTGAGATACGCGCGCGGGACCTCGGCCACGGTGGAAGGCGCCGGGCGCATGCCCTTGTAGTCGACGACGAGAATGCGCTCGGCCGTCACCAGCAGCCGGTCGACCCGGCCCGTGACCGGACGCCCCGCCAGCACGCCCGCCAGCGGCACCTCCGCGCGCGCCGCCGGCGTGAACAGCGGCGCGAAGGCCGGATCCTCGAGGACGCCGCGCAGCTCCGCGATCAGCCGCGCGCGCTCGTCGGGCGTCAGCGCCGGTGCCTGCCGGGCGAGGAAGCGGTCGGCCGCCTCCCACCTGCGCTCGGCCGGAAGCTCGGGCAGGTGCTGCAGGAGCAGATGAAGCAGCCGGCCGCGCGCGATCGCGCCGCGCCGCCCCGCGGCACGCGGAGAGAGGGGAGGCATGGCGTCGGGTGCGCGGTCCTCGTCCTCGGCGCGCGAGGGAGCAAGAACCCGCCGGCCGGCGGCCGCATCCCGGGGCGGACGGGCCGCCCACTCCGGCGCCGCCGCCTCCTGGGGCGCGGGGCCGGGCGTCACGCGCGGGGCCTTGAGAGGTGCCCAGTCCACGGGATGGCGCAGCACGTCCCACACGCCCTCCGGCTCCTCGCCCAGCAGCGCGCACATGGTCTCGCGCAGGCGTTCGTACCAGCATCCCTCGCGCTTCTGGCGGCCGTGCCAGCCGGCGATGTAGAGCCGGTCGCGGGCGCGGGTGAGGGCGACGTAGAGCAGCCGCCAGTACTCCTCGCGCTCGCGGGCGATCCGCTCGGCATCCGGCGCCTGGAGCGGCCCGGGCAGCGCCTTCCCGCTTGCGGGAAGCAGCGCCAGCACGAGATCGTCCGCGCCGCCCGCGCCGGGGATGACGGCGAGATTGCGGTCGCGGTGTTCCTGCGGCTCGGAGAAGGTGTCCGGCAGGAAGACGATCGGCGCCTCGAGACCCTTGGCGCCGTGGATGGTCATCACCCGCACCTCGTCGCGCCCCTCCTCGAGGTCGCGCTTGATTTCCTGGCGCGCGCGCGCGAGCCAGGCGAGAAAATGCTGCAGGCTCGGCGGGCCCTCGTCGGCGAAGGCGCGGGCGCGCGCGAGGAATTCGGCGACCGGATCCAGGATCTCGGCCCCGAGCCGCCCGGCGAGCCGCCGCAGGCCGCCCTCGGCAAACAGGATGTGGCTGAAGAAGGCATGGGGCGGGCCCATGTCCGCGCGCTTCAGCCAACCTTCGAGGCGCGCACGCAGATCCCCGCGGCCCGTGCGGTCGGCCCAGGCGCGGAAGGCCTCCCAGAGGCTTCCTCCCCGCCCCGGCGCGAAGGCGATGAGATCCTCGTCCGCAAGCCCGATGAGCGGGCTCTTGAGAAGGGCGGCGAGATTGAGGTCGTCTTCCGGCAGCAGGGCGAAGCGCGCCGCCGCGACGAGATCCTGGACCGCAAGCGATTCGGTCACGACCAGCCGGTCCACGCCGGCCACCGGCACGCCGCGCGCGCGCAGCGCCGCGATCAGCAGGTCCACGAGGCGGTCGCGCCGGCGCACGAGCACGAGGATGTCGCCCGCCGCGATCGGCCGGTTTTCGGATTCCAGAAGCTCACCGTCCTCCAGCATCGCGGCGATGCGTGCGGCGATGCGGTGCGCCAGCCGGTCCGCCGGGTCGTCCTTGCGCGCGATGGTCTCGGGCGGCGTCCAGGCGCGGCCGTCCTCGTCCGCCTTCTCGTCTTCCTCCTCCGCCGGCCCCTCCGGCGCCCACAGCTCGACGAGGCCGCGGGCGTTGCGCCGATGCGCCTCGTGCCGGACGTCCTCGTCGCGCAGCCCCAGCAGGGCGCGGCCCTCCTCGTCGGCGAACACGGCATCGACGAAGGCCAGGATCTCGGGGGCCGAGCGGAAGGAGCGCGACAGCGCGAGCGCCCGGAAGCGCCGGCGCGCGTCCTCGGCGCGGCGGCGGAAATCGGCGCGGGCGGCGAGGAAGGATTCCGGCTCCGCGCCCTGGAAGCGGTAGATGGACTGCTTGACGTCGCCGACGGCGAACAGCGTGCCGGCCGGCGCATCCTCATCCCGCTCGGCGCCGCGGCCCGAAAAGCGCTCCTCCATCAGCGCCGCGATCAGCGCCCATTGCTGGGCGTTGCTGTCCTGCGCCTCGTCGACCAGAACATGGGCGATGCGCCGGTCCAGCTTGTAGAGCACCCAGGGCGCGATCCCCGGAGTCTCCAGCAGCCGCCGCGCGCGATGGACGAGGTCGGCGAAGTCGAGGACGCCGCGCGCCGCCTTGCGTTCCTCGTAGACCGCGATCAGCCGCCGCGCGACCGCAAGCCAGGCCGCCGTGAGCCGCTGCACCGAGACCGCCTTGAGCTGCTCGAGAAGGCCGAGCAGCGCATCCGTCGCCTCCCGCCAGGCTTCCCGCATGTCAGGGAAGTTCCTGGCGATTTGATCTTGAATCCGGCTTCCGGGCTCGCCCCCTGCGGTCAGGAAGATCCGCTCGTAGGCCGCAAGCCGCGCCGGCGCTGGTGCATTGCCGAGCGCCAGATAGCCCGTGATCGCTTCCGCCGCCTTCTGCAGGGTCTTGCCGCCGGTCTCGAGCATCCGCGCCCATTCGCGAAGCCTCTGCGCCGGCACCGCCGCGGTCTCGAAGAAGGCCGTGATCAGGGTCTCGTGATCCGCCTCGACCGGGATGTCGAGCAGCGCCGCGAGCGCCCGCATGTGGCCTTCGGTGCTGCGGCCGGCCAGCGCGTCGAGGATGCGGTGGCGTTCCGCGACCGCGAGCGCGAGCCGCTCGGCGAGCCGGTCGTCCGCGAAGGTGGTGGCAAGTTGCGCCAGCGCGTCCTGAAGCGGCGGGTCCTGCCGGGCCTCGGTGAAGACCTGGTTCAGCGCCTCTTCGAAGATGAGTCGGGATTCGGCCTCCTCCACGACCCGGAAATGGGGCGCAAGCCCCGCCTCCAGCGGAAAGCGCGCGAGCAGCGACTGGCAGAAGGCGTGCATCGTCTCGATCTTCAGCCCCTCGGGCAGCTCGAGGACCTGCAGCAGAAGCCGCCGGGCGCGCGCGCATTCGTCCGGCCCGGGCGCGCGGCCGAACAGACCGGCGAGCACGGCCTTCAGCTCCCGCTCCGGCGCCGCGGCGAAGGCGCTGAGCCGCGCGAGCAGGCGGTTGCGCATCTCCGCGGCCGCGGCGCGGGTGTAGGTGAGGCAGAGGATGCTTTCGGGATGCGCGCCGGCCAGCATCAGCCGCAGCACGCGCCCGACCAGCACGTGGGTCTTGCCCGTGCCCGCGGAGGCCGAGACCCAGACGTCCGCGCCGGGATCGACGGCGGCGAGCTGCTCGTCCGACAGGCGGTCGCCGCCGCGCCTCTCGGTGGCCTGCGCATCCGGCGCGGTCATGGACCTTGCCCTTCAAGATGCACGCGCCACTCCTCCTCGCGCAGGAGGTGGCGGTACTCGGGATAGGCCGCATATTCCTCATGCGGCGCGGGCAGGAAGGGATGGCCGGCGAGCAGAAAACGCTCCAGGAATGACGGCGCTCTCGCCGCCGCGTCGGCGATGCGGTCGGTCGCGTCCTTCACCGGTGCGCGCTCGAGGGGCGTGCGGCCATGGCCCTTGAGCTTCCAGAACTCGAGGCCCGCGACGCGGCCTGCAAGCGGGGTGCCGTCGGGCGCGGCGAAGCCGCCGCGCTCCAGGATCATGCCTTCCAGCGGCAGTTGCGGCGCAAAGCCCGCGCGCATGCGCGTTTGCGCGGGAAGCTCGCCGGTCTTGTAGTCCACGACCACGAATTGCGGCCCGCCCGCGCCGTCTTCGAGCCGGTCGATCCGGTCGGCGCGGGCGGTCAGCGTCACGCGGCCGTCAAGGAGCGCCAGCCGGCCCTCGCGCTCCAGCAGCAGGGCGTGGCGCCCCGCCTCCTCGTCGCGCGCGACCTCGTCGATGAAGGCGCGGGCGAGCGCAAGGAAGCGCGGCCACCACACGGCCTGAACCTGCGGCCGGCCGGCCAAGGCCGCGAAGGCCTTCTCGCCTTCCGCGACGAGACGGGCGTATTCCGCATCGGGCGGGCCCGCGCCTTCGCGCCGCCGTGCGGCCATGTAGCGGTGGAGGATCGCGTGGAGCAGGATGCCCCGGGTGCCGGCATGGGGGTCGGCATCCAGCTCCTCGAGCGCCCGCAGCGCGAGGATGTGGCGTGCAAAAAAGCTGTAGGGGTCGCGCATCAGCATCTCGACGGCGGTGACCGAGACCTCCTTCGGCCGCAGCTCCGCCGGCGGCGAGGGGGCCGGCACGGGGGCGGGTTTCGGCGCCGCCGGCCGGTCGAGCCCGCGCGCCAGGCGCAGCATCGGGTGGCGGCCGCCGGCCTCGGCCAGATCCGGTACCAGCACGGAAAGCCGCTGCAGCCAGCGGGCGGGGGTGGTCTGGACGCCGTCGATCTTTTCCGCGCGCAGCAGGAAGACCTCGGGCGCGGCGGCGGCGGCGTAGAAGTCGTGGGCGGACTGGCCGATGCGGCGCTCGGGCTGCGGCAGGCCTATGGCCGCGCGCATGCGCCGGTTGAGCCAGGGGTCGACGGCGACGGCGGGCGGCCAGCTGCCCTCGTTGAGGCCGGCGAGCACCAGCCGGTCGGGCTGCAGCAGCCGCGCCTCGATGGTGCCGAGGATCATCAGCCGCGGATGCCCGCCCCACGGCCGGCGCACCGGCGTCTCGGCCATGAGGCCGGCGAGAAAGCCCTGATACTGCGCGAGGGTGAGGCGCCAGTCGTCTTCGCCCGCCTCGCCGAGCTCGGCGAAAAGCCGCGCCGCCGCCTCGCCGGCCTCGCCGGCCCACAGCCGATCCGCCGCCCCCGTCTCGTCGGCCGCGAGCGCCTCGAGAACGGCGAGATGCGCCGCGACCCAGTCTCCGAGCGGGCGGGCGTCGCCGTCCCCGCCGTCGCTTGCGAGGGGCGCGAAGATCTCCGCAAGGCGCCGCAGCCGCGCCAGATCCTCCGGCGCGACGGCGAGCCGCTCCGCCTCGCGGATGAGGCCGCCGAGGCCGCCCGCGACCCGCGGCCCGCGCAGCAGCCAGTCGTCGCGGTTGCGAAAGGCGTCGAGCCGGCGGGCGAAGGCGCGCACGGCCCCCGTCGTTTCGCCGAGACCGAGGAGCGGATGCTTGAGGAGCGCAAGCAGGGGCACCGGCGCGAAATCCTCCGCGACGACCTCCAGCGACAGGCTCACGAGCCCGCCGACGGGCGTGGTCGTGAGCGGCTCGCCGGCGCTGTCGTCGACGGTGATGCCCCAGCGCTGGAGCTCCGCATGCACGGCATCGGCGAGCGCGCGGTCGGGGGTGACGAGCGCCGCCGTGCGCCCGGGCCGCTCGAGGGTCTCGCGCAGCAGCAGGGCGGCCACCAGCGCCTCCTCGCGCCGGTCGTGGCAGGCGATCAGGGCAAGGCCGTCGCGCGCCGCCGTCGCGACGTCGGCGGGGAGCGGGTGGAGCGCGCGCGGGTGCAGGGCGGCGGTGAGCAGCCGGCGGCGCGCGCCGAGGGCGGGATCGGCCAGCGCCTCCTCCACCGCCGGCACCGGCCAGGGCCGCAGTTCGGCACGGGTGCAGCCGATGCGCTCCAGAAGGCGCGCCATCTGGTACTGCGGATGGGTGAGATGATCCTCGGCCGCGAGCGCCGCCCAGGCCTCCTCGTCGAGCTCACGATCGAGCGCCGGCAGCACGACGCAACCGTCGGGAAGCCGCGCGACGAGGGCCAGCAGCTCGGCGGTGGCGGGCACGGATCCGGTGGAGCCGGCGGCGATGACGGGAAAGGCCGGCGGCTCCGCCGCCCAGGCCTCCTTCAGCGCCCGCAGCAGCAGGACCTGCCGCGCGCCCCGGTCCAGGCGGCCGCGTGCGGCGAGAATCTCCGGCCAATGGTCGCGGACGATGCCGAGGAAGGTCGCGATCTGCTGCCAGTGGCGCGAGAGATCCTCCGGCACGAGCGATTCGAGCCCCGAAAGATCGGCATCGGCCAGCGCCAGCGAGTCCGCCAGCCGCGCCAGGGCCCGGGAGAGCGCATGGATCTCCGCGCCCGCCGGCCGGCTGCGGCCGGTCAGCTGCAGGAAGCGCGCGACCAGCGGCGCCAGCAGCACGAGGCGCTCCGCGTCCCCGACCGCCGGCGGCACGACGAGATGGTCCTGCCCGCGCCCCAGCGTCGCCTCGAGCACCTCCTCCTCGAGATCGCCGAGGACCTCGATTCGCGGCAGGATCAGCGCCTCGGCGCCCGAGCGGCGGACGAAGGCGGCCTCGAGCGCCCGCGCGCTGCGCCGGTTGGGCAGCAGGATGCGCATGTCCGCGAGCGCCAAGGGGTCGGGGAAGCGCCGCAGCACTCCGTCGGCCAGCGCGTCGAGGAAGGAGACGCCGGCCGGGATCGCATACAGCCGCGGCGCTCCGGCGTCGGACCGGCTTGCGGCGGCGGCCGTCATGGCGGCGGCTCCCCTGCGGCGGCAAGATGCGCCTCGGCCTCCGCAAGCGCCGCGGGATCACCCAGATGCGCCCAGAAGCCGTCGTGGACGAGCCCGTGGAGCCGGCCTGCCGCCGCAAGACGCCGGGCCACGCGGGTGAGCGAGAAGACGGTCCCGGGCTCGGCGGCCACCACGCCGGGCTTCAGGATCTGGATGCCGGTGAAGGCGAAGGGGGTCACCTGGCGCTCGTCGGGAAAGCGGATGCGCCCGCCCGGCGTGCAGATCACGTCTCCGCGTCCCCGGTAGCCCACCGCATCCACCGTTCGCGCGAGCAGCCAGAGCATGTCCATGCGCGCGGGATCCCACATCCGGGCCAGCCGCACGAGCGCCGGAAGGCGGTGGTCGCGCCAGAAGCTGTCGCAGTTGATGACGAAAACCGCCTCCGCATCAAGAAGATCGACGGCATTCTTCACGCCGCCGCCGCTTTCGAGCGGCCGCTCCCGCTCGTGCACGACGCGGATTGCCGGCGGGACGCGCCGGGCGGCGGCGAAGGCCGCGATCTGGTCGGCATGGTGGTGGGCGTTGATGACGACGCGGGCGATGCCGGCCTCCGCCAGCCGCTCCAGCGCGTGGGCGATGAGAGGCCGGCCGAGGAAGGGCACCAGCGCCTTCGGGCGCTCGTCGGTGAGCGGCCGCATGCGCGTGCCGAGCCCGGCGGCGAGCAGCATCGCGACCGAAATGCCGCCGGCGCCATCCGCGCCCGTGGTCGCCGTGGCGCGGACCTGGTTCATGGCGGCGGCACCCGATCGGCCGGCACCGGCGCCGGCGCCGTCCGGCGCAGCCCGGGCGGGACCGCACGGTCGTACCAGCCGGCGAGCGCATGATCCCCGAGCGCGGCGAGATTGCGCTCCAGAAGCCCCCAGACCCGCGGAATCAGTTGGAGATAGCGGCCCTTGCCGTCGCGCAGCCACAGGCGCGCGAAGATGCCGATGATCTTGGTCGCCCGCTGGGCGCCGAGCAGGGCATGGGCGCGCATGAAACGGCGCGCGGCGGCGGCACCGGGCTCCCACAGACCGCGCGCCACGAGACGGCCGTGGAAGAAGGCGGCAAGCTCGGCCTCCAGCGCGACCGGCACGTCGCGCCGCGCGTCCTGCAGCAGCGAGACGAGATCATAGGCCGGATGGCCGAGCAATGCGTCCTGGAAGTCGAGCAGCCCGACGCGGCGCAGGCCCGCCTCCCGCGGCAGCCAGATGAGGTTGTCTGCGTGATAGTCCCGCAGGGTGAGGACCGCGAGCGGTGCCGTCATCTCTCCGATCAGCGGTTCCCAGAGAGCGGCGAATGCGGCGCGCCCGTCCTTCCCGGCCGGGCGGCCGATCAGCGGCAGATACCAGTCCACGAACAGGTCGAGCTCCGCGCGAAGGGGCGTGCGGTCGTAGGGGGCGAGGCGGTGGCGGAGGCCCTCGGCCGCAAACGGCACGGGCCGCTCGGCGGGCAATGTGCGCGAGTGTTCCGCCACCGCGACGAGCACTTCCACCGCCGCGCGGTAGAGCGCCGGCTCGTCGCGCGCGTCCACCGCGAGGACCCGCGTGAACAGCGCATCGCCCAGATCCTCCAGCAGCACGAAGCCCGCCTCCACATCCGCCTCCACGACATGCGGCGGATGCAGGCCCCAGCGCTCCAGCGCCGCGGCCACCGCAAGGAAGGGCCGCACATCCTCCATCGGCGGCGGCGCATCCATGAGCACGAGGCTTGCACCGGCACGCGGCCGGATCCGGAAGTAGCGGCGGAAGGAGGCATCGGCCGCAAGCGGCGCGACCGCCGCATCGGCGAGGCCGCAGGCCGCCAGAAAGCGCGCCCGTGCCGCCGCCCGGTCCGGCGTGGGCGAGGGGGGAGCGGATGCCGCGGATGCGCCCGTCATCGTCACCCCTCCTGCTCCGCACGCAGGGCCTGATGCGGCGAGAAGATGCGGGGCAGGCGCGCGCGCCAGCTCGCGTGAAAGGCCGCAAACCGGAACAGGCGGCGCGTCGTGCCGAGGATGGCGATCCGCGTCCACAGCAGGCGCGTGCCGCGCAGCAGCGCGCGCATGCGCTCCGGCCATTCGACGAGCAGCACCGCATCGCCGGCGAGCGCGTCGGCCACACCGAGCGCGTGGATGTCGTCGCCGGCCGACAGGCGGTAGAGGTCGAGATGCCAGATCTCGACCCCCTGCGGCGTCTCGTAGGTCTGCAGCAGGGGGAAGCTGGGGCTCGAGACGACGAGATCCCGGTCGCCCGCAAGCGTGCGGATCAGCGGGCGGGCGAAGCTCGTCTTGCCGGCCCCGAGCGGTCCGGAAAGGGCGATCACGTCCCCGGGCGCGATCTCCGCCGCAAGCCGGCCGGCGAGCCGCGCGGTGTCCTCGAGATCGGCGACGCTCGCTGCGCGCACAACCGTCGTCATGGCACGCCGGGCTCCTCCCCGCGTGCGGACGCCGCGGCCGCGCGCTCCGGCGCCGCGCCGGTTCCGTCGGTCGCGTCGGGCTTCGTGCCCGCGGGCAGATGGATGGTGACCGTGGTCCCCCTGCCGGGCTCGGAATCGATCGCGATGCGGCCGCGGTGCAGCTCCACGAAGCTGCGCACGAGCGCAAGCCCCAGCCCCGTGCCGCCGCGCCGCCGCGCGCCCCGTCCGCGGTAGAACTTCTCGAACACCCGGCTGCGCTCGTCCTCGCCGATGCCGATGCCGGTGTCCTTCACCCCGATCGCAACCCCGCCGCTCTCGGGTCTCGCGAACAGCGTCACCGAGCCGCCCTCCGGCGTGAACTGGATGCCGTTGCGCACGAGGTTGTAGACCGCATGCACGAGCCGCCGCCGGTCTCCTGCAACCCGTCCGCAGCCCGGCTCGGGCGCGACCTCGAGGCGCACGCCGGCCTTGCGCGCGGCGTCCTTCGCCATCTGCCGCACCGTCTCGAGCAGGGCGGGCACATCCACCGGTTCGACGGCCAGCTCGAACACCCCGGCCTCGATCGTGGCGAGATCGAGGATGTCGTCGATGAGGCGCTTGAGCTCGCTCGCGGCGGCGATCACGTGGTCCAGATATTCGCGCTGGCGGGGCGAGAGCGCGCCGGCGATGCCGTGCGAGAGCAGCTCCGCGAAGCCCATGATGGTGTTGAGCGGCGTGCGCAGCTCGTATGACATGTTGGCGACGAATTCCGACTTCAGGCGATCGGCCGTCTCCAGCGCCTCGTTGCGCTCGCGCAGGGCCTGCTCGATGCGCACCGAATCCGTCACGTCCACATGGGTGGTGAGCACGCGTCCGTCCGGCAGCGGCACCACCGCATAGTCGAGCACCCGCCCGTCCGGACGGTGCCACCGGCCCGAGAGCGGGATGTGGGCGATCACCTGGTTGAGCAGATGCTCCTTGAGGCCCAGAATCCGCTCGCGATCCGCCGGCGCCCTCGCGTGTTCGGCAAGTCGCGCGAGGATGCGGTCCAGCATCTCGCCGAAATGGGGCTCGCCCTGGAGGAATTCCGCCTCGAGCCCCCAGATTTCGGCGTAGGCGGGGTTGAAGAGCCTGATGCGCGCGTCCGGCCCGAAGACCGCGACCGCCTCGTGGAGATGGTTCAGCGTCTCGCGCTGCACGGCGATCAGGGTGTTGTAGGAGCGCTCGAGCGCGAGCCGGTCGGTGACGTCCTCGAAGAGCACGAGCAGCCCGCCCTCGGGATGCGGTTCGGTAAGCACCCTGAGCGAGGTCTCGTCCGGCAGATGCCAGAGCTCCTCGCCGCCCTCCAGCGCCCGGTGGCGGTCGAGCTGGGCGCGCTTCCAGGCCTGGTAGTCCGCCTGCTCGGGGATGCGGCGGCGCTCGCGCAGGGCGTCCAGCACCTCGCCATGGGTGGGCCCGCCGGCGAGCCAGTCCTCATCAAGCCGCATCATGCGCACGAAGGCGGCGTTGAAGAAGGTGAGGCGCCGCTCGGCATCGAAGAGCAGCACCGCGGTCGTCAGCCGATCCAGTGTGGCGGCATGGCTGCGCTCGAGCTGGGCGATCTCGGCTCTCAGATCCTCGATTTCGGTGACGTCGATGGCGATGCCGAAGCTGCCGGCGCTGCCCACCGGCACCTCGATCACCCGCACGGCGCGGCGCGCACCCGCGAGCACCGCAAAGAACCGGTCTTCGGCCGCCCTCCCGCTCGCCAGCGCCTTCATCGCCAGCGTGCGGCTGTCACCGTGGAGCTGGTCGCCGATGAGCTCGATCTGGCGCTCCAGCACCTCCTGCGCCGACGCGCCCACCGCGCGGCAGAAGGCATCGTTGACGGCGACCAGCCTGCCGTCGGTGTCGCGCCGCCAGGCCGGCATCGGCCAGGCGGCGAGCAACGGATCGCGCTCCGCCCAGTCATCGGCCGGGCCGGTCTCCGCACGGTCGTCGGAGGACGGGGCGTCCGCGAGCAGCAGCCGGCACCCGTCACCGAGCGGGACGACCTCGGAAAAGACGAGGGACGGGCCCGATGCCGTATGCCCGCCCGGTTCCGGCGGCGATCCGGAAAGCCCCGCGGCGGGCTCGGGCAGGGCCGCCGCGAGCGCCGCCGGCAGGTCGGGGCAGCGCACTTCCGCGCCGCAGGCGGCCAGCGCGGTCGCCAGTCTTTCGGCCGCAAGCGGCCGCCCCGCGGGCACGCCGAGGCGGCGGGCGAGCGCCGGGTTCGCCACGCCACGCCCGTCCGCATGCAGGGTGAGGGCGGGGCGGTTCGCATCGGCCAGCGCGGCTGCGAGCAGGCCGGCCTCGCCCCGGCTGGCCCGAAGACGTGCCGCCGTGCGCCGCCACAGCACCACGGCGACGGCCGCCGCCGCCAGCGCAACCAGCGTCATGCCCCCGGCGGCGAGCAGGGCGAACCAGGATCCGACGTCGGCCAGCTCGGTTGCGGCTGCTGTCACGCGGCTTCCTCATCGATCGGCAGGCACCCCCGGCGGTCCACCGCACGATGGCAGGGCCGCAAAGCGGGCGCCTCCTTCCTCGGGCCGGGGATTATCCCGCCTGCCGGTGCGCGAGGCAAGGGCGCAGCACATGGAACCGGCCGGCCCGAGGGCGGGGCCGGCCGGCGGGGTGCTGGCGCCGGCCGGGAGGGGAGCGGCCGACGCCGGGGGCAGTGGTCGGATCAGTTGTAGCTGTACTTGACCTGCAGGCCGAACCACCGTGGGGCGCGGTAGCTGACCTCGTTGCAGCCGCACAGCGTCGCAAGGTCGAATCCCAGCACGCCGGCCTTCTCCTGCGTCAGGTTGCGGATGTTGAAGGCGACCTCCCAGCGCTCGGCCGGACTGGTCCAGGCCAGGCGCGTGTTGAGCAGGAAGTAGGAGCCGAACTTGTCCGCATCGAAATTGCGCAGGTTGTAGAAGAAGCTGGACGAGTAGCTGCCCTCGCCGACGATGCGCATGAGACCGCCGAAGGCCGGCCATGCGTAGCCCACCATAACGTTCGCCTGGAACTTCGGCGTGTAGGTCGGCCGCACGTCACGCACGATCGGCCCGCCCACGCGCAGCGGCACGTCCTTGACCTTCGCGTCGATCCAGGCGCCGGACAGCCGGATGTCGAGGCCGTCCACGGGCGAAAGCGTCAGATCGCCCTCGAGCCCCTTGTAGGTCGCGTCGTTGTTGACGACGACACCGGACACGCCGGTGAACAGGAAGGCCTGATAGTCGTCGTAGTCGTAGTAGAAGAAGTTGGCGTTGAAGCGGCCCATGCCGTCGAGGATCGTCGACTTGAGGCCGGTCTCGTAGGCGTAGAGGACCTCCGGCCGGTAGGGGATGGCGCTCGCGGGCACGCCGAGGCCGCCGGCGAGCTGGGCGTTGAAGCTGCCCGCCTTCACCCCGCGCTTGGCCGAGGCCCACAGCATGACATCCGGCGTCACGTGGTATTCGACGCGCGCCACGCCGGCCCAGAGCGTGTCGGAGGTTTTCGCCGTGAAGGGCTCCGGCCCGCCGGGCCCGAAGACGGGTCCGATGACCGCGAACTTCGGCCCGGTCTTGATCTCGAAGCTGCTCTGCGTCCCGTAGATCGCCTGCTCGAAGAAGTAGTCCTTCTTTTCCTCGATCAGGCGCACGCCGAGGATCAGCGAGAGCCGCTCGTTCACGTCGTACTGGACGTGCACGAAGCCCGAATAGGAGTTGGTCTCGAGATTGGCCTCGGAGTTGAGATCGAAGGGCGAGCCGGGGACGACGCTGTTGATCGGGAACTTCAGGCCGTCGTCCGAATTGTTGTCGATGTTGAGATAGTAGAAGCCCGCAACCCAGGTCAGCGGCCCGTGGCGGCCGTTGAGCCTGAGCTCCTGGCTGACGCTCGTCGCGTCGATCGCCGCGTAGTTCGCCGACTGATTGACGGGCGCGGCATCGACGTCGAGAAAGATCAGCTCGTCGTAGCTCTTGAAGTCGCCGATCCAGGTGAGCGTGATCTCCTGGTTGATGTCGTACTTCACGCGGCCGTTCCAGCCCCAGCTGCGGGTGAAGTTGTGGTCCTTGAAGGCGAAATCGGCCGAGGTCAGCCAGCCCGGGCCGTCCGGGTCGCGATAGCCGAAGAAGTCGCCGCCCGGCGCAAACCGCCCGAAGAACTCGGACCCCGGCGCGTCCTGGCTGCCGAAGAGGGCGTCGTTGTCGAGATCGGTACCGAGGTCGATGCCGCCCGGGCCGATGCTCGCGCGGGTCTCGTTCGGGCCGACGTCCAGGACGTTCACGATCTCGAGCCCGCCGCCGACTTCGTCGAACACCGCGATCGTGGGCTTGGCCTGATAGGGAGAGGAGGCGAGCCGCGAGCGGGTGAAGTTGCCGGTCAGCCGGATCTGCAGCCGGTCGCTCGGCTCGAAGGTGAGGATCAGCCGGCTGCCGAGGGTGTCGTCATCGCCCATGTCCGCGCCGGCACCCGGCCCGGGCGCGCCGCCGACGGCACCCAGCGGATAGAGGTTCTTCAGATAGCCGCCGTGGCGCTTCCAGTAGATCGCGGCGCGCGTGGCGACGGTGTCCGACAGCGGGCCGCCCAGCGCCGCCGTGATCCGCCCGCCGTAGGCGTCGGCCGGCGAATCGAACAGGCCGAATTCGCCGTCCGCGTAGCCTTCCCAGCGGTCGAAGGTGGGCTGGCGGGAGATGTAGTGGACGAGGCCGCCGGTCGCGTTGCGGCCGAAGAGCGTGCCCTGGGGCCCCTTGAGGATCTCGACGCGCTCGATGTCGAAGAGACCGAAGTTCTGCCCCGGCAGCGCGGCGATGTAGGCCTCGTCGAGATAGACGGCGTTCGGCGTTTCGACGACGGGGTTGAAGTCGTTGTTGACGACGCCGCGGATGCTGAACTGGAGCTGCTGACCCGCATGGCTGCCCGCCACATGGACGCCCGGCGAGATGGTCGCCACGTCCATGCTGGACTGGATGCCGAAGTCCTCGAGCTGCTCGCCGGAAAAGGCGTCGATCGCGATGCCGACGGACTGGACGTTCTGCTCGCGCTTCTGGGCGGTGACGACGATCTCTTCGAGCAGCCGGCCACCCGACTGGGCCGAGGTTTGAGATTGGTCCGCCGCGGTCTGCGGCTGTTCTGCGGAGGCCGCGGCCGTCTCCTCGGCCGCGGCGGCGCCACCGGCGAGCAGGGCGACGAGCGCCACCCCGGCGGCGAGCCGGGCGCTGCGGCGGCGGTATCCGTCCGAAAACGGGAGCGCGGATGCGCTGGTGACAAAGGGGGCGCAGGATGCAGGCATGGGTGTTCTCCCTCTTCCGGCACGCACGAGCCGTCTGACGCGGCCTCATTCGTCGTCCTCCCCGGGGCGACGGAGATAGTTTAAGCTTGAAATGATGCGCTTGTCAAAAGGAAACCGACACCCTTTTCGCCGGGCGATCCGGGCGCCTCAGGCCCGCGTGAGCATGAAGGCCAGCTCCTCCAGCCCGGCGGGGTGGGGGAAGCGGCCGGCGGCCTCGTCCGGCCACTGCCAGAGCGGGGCGGGGAAAAGCAGCCGCATCTGGGCGACGTCCTGATGGAAGGGCGGGCCGGCGCGCCCGTCTGTCTGCATGAAGAGCGCGAACAGCCGCCCGCCCGGTTTGAGCCAGGCGGCCAGCCGCGCCACATAGGGCTCCCAGTGGCGGGGCGGCAGGGCGCACATCGCCGCCTGGTCCCAGATCGCATCCCATGCGGCCGGACAGCGGCATCGCCAGGATGTCCGCCTCGATGAAGGCGGCCTGAAGTCCCGCCTCCTCGAGGCGCCGGCGCTGCTCGGCGAGCGCGGTGGCGGACAGGTCGACCAGTGTCGGGCGGATGCCGAGGCGCGCAAAAGCCAGCGGCTCCGGCGCCCGCCCGGCCAGGGGCACGAGCACCGAACGAATCCCCGCGAAGGCGCCCGCCCGTTCCCAGGCGGTGAAGGCGGGATGGAGCGCGCCCCGTTCCCAGGGCGTCTCGCCCCTGCGGTAGCGCTCCTCCCAGTCCACCGTCTCGTCGAAACCCGGCATGGCCTTTTCCCTTGACACCGCGCCCGCGCCCGCGGTCCCCTGATTGGCAGCGGCGGGGCGGGAAAGGCAAGACCTTCCCGCGGCCGCCATGGCGAGGATGAGAGCCGAATGGTCCGTTTCCGGCAAACCGTCCGGCGCATGTTTCCGCTGCTGCCCGTGCTGGCGCTCGTCGGCTGCGCGATGGACGCCGATCTGCCCCCGGCACCGGGATCGCCGTCCGCCCGGCTCGACGATCCGGCCGCGCTAGACGAGATGGTGTCCAGGCTCGCGCAGCGCGGTGCCCACGAGACGGCGCTGGGATTCGCCTTGCGCGCGGCCGAACGCGCGCCGGGGGACGTCGCGCGCTGGGTGCGCGTGCATGAGCTCGCCGAGGTCGTCGGGCGCGAGGATATCGCCGAAATGGCGCTCGGGCGGATCGCGGCGCTCGAGCCGGACCATCCCCTGCTCGCGGTGGCGCGCGCGGCCGAGGCGCTGCGCGAAGGTTCACCCGAGCGGGCGCAGGCTGCACTCGATGCGATCCCGCCCGCACGCCGCCCGGCCGGCTACTACCGCATCAGGGGCCTGATCGCCGAGTGGCGCGGCGACGGGCTCGCCGCCCGCATGACCTATGCCGAGGGCCTGCAGCGCTTTCCGGACGATCCCGGTCTCATCGTCAATCTCGCGCTTTCCTACGCCCTGGCGGAAGATCTCGCCGCGGCGAATGATCTGCTGTCGATGCTGGCCGAGCGCGGGCCGTCCCTGCGTCAGCTTGCGCTGCGCAATCTCGTGCTTGCGGCGATGCTGGCCGGCGACGGGGAGCAGGCGCGCCGGCTCGCGCTCGAGGCCGGCCTTACGGATGCGGCGCTCGCCTTCTACCGGGCGGTCGCCGAGCTCGACGGGCCGGCGCGCGCCCGCGCGCTCATCACCGGCCGGCTGCCGCAACCGGCCGCGGCCCCCGCTCCGGCCCGGCCCGGGGGCCGGTAGCCGGCTGCCGGCGCCCGCCGGCGGCGGATCTCATCCCGCACGGGTGCTGGCGCGCGGCGCGCGAACCGGCTATCCCCGTCTCCGGCAGGCGACGGAACCGGCAGGACGGGGCGGAACGCGCGATGGCGGATGGGTCGGAAGAGACCGGGGTGCGGGACATGGCGGCGCTGCGCCGGCGCATCGACGCGCTGGACGAGGAAATCGCGGCGCGCCTTGTCCGCCGCTTCGCCTGCATGAAGGAGGCCGCCCACATCAAGACCAGCCGCGAGACGGTCTACGACGCGCCCCGCAAGCGCGAGGTGCTCGCCCATGTGGCCGCCGTGGCGCGCGCGGCCGGCGCGGAGGAGGAGGTCGTGCGGGCGCTGGTCGACATCTATCGAAATATCATCGCCCGCTCCATCGCCTACGAGTTCGCCTGTTTCGACCGCCGCGGGGACGGGGATCCGGCGTCGTAAGGCGGCGGCCGCGGAGCATGGCGGCGGAATCTTCTCGCGTCCAGAAACTTCACGAGGCGGGCCGATCCTGTGAAGAGGCCGGTCGCGGCCGGGGGAGGCGACCTGACTCCGCGGCGTCGGCTCCATTGTCGTGAGCGGTGAGAAATATACCGAAACTTTTTGCTTGCACGCGGGGCGGCGAATCGGCTAGGGGTGATTCGCACCTCATCGAGACGTGCGATGCGTGCACGACGACGCACCGGTGCGCATCCGGCCCGAAGGGTTCCCCCCATCGCCCTTCGGGCCACTTTTATGCGGCCTGCTCGCGCCGGCCGGCGGGTCCGGCAGGCGGCACGGGCAATTCTCCGCAGCGGACGCCGTCTCGCCCGGCGGCTGGATTCGCCGCTTTCGCGGCGAATGACGAGGAGGAAGGATGTCACCCGCCGTCACACTCTCTTCGTCACCCGCCGGCACCTTTCTCTTCGTCACCCGCCGGCACCTTTCTCTTCGTCACCCGCCGGCACCTTTCTCTTCGTCACCCGCCGGCTTGACCGGCGGGTCCAGCGGAAAGGGAAGCAACCCCAAGCGCCGGGATCGTCACGCATGGCGGCTGGATTCGCCGCCTTCGCGGCGAATGACGAAGAGAAAGGGTATCACCCGCCCGCTTGACCGGCGGGTCCGGTCCCCTTCTCGTCATCCGCCGACTTGATCGGCGGATCCAGCCGACGGCGGGGCCAATTACCGCCGTCGGAGCTGCCGTCCCCCGCCGATGGGTTCGCCGGTCAAGCCGGCGAACGACGCGAGAGGGAGGCGGCATCCCCCGGTCGCCTTTTCGTTACCTGCCGGGTTGCGCCCCCGTTGTCACCCGGTGGGCGGAGCAACGTGCGGAGCCCGTCGACCGGGCGCGCCCTTCGGCGATCTTTCCTTCGCCATGCGGGCGGCGGAAGCCGGGCGGCGGCCGGATGCCCGAAAGGAGGGAAGGCGCCTGCGGCTTCCGACCGCAGACGCCTCCCATGGTTGAGGAATTCTCCCGGCCTGACGCCGGTCGCGCCGCTCAGCTGCAGCCCGTCGTCGCCCCGCAGGTCGCGCATTTGAGGCAGGTGCCGTTGCGCACGAGGGTGAAGTTGCCGCATTCGCCGCAGGCATCGCCCTCGAACCCCTGCATGCGGGCCAGCGTGCGGGCGTCTGCCGCGCCGGCGCCGACGACCATGTCGTGCCCGACCGCCTGCTGGAGCCCGTGGTCGGCCGTCGTCTCGTCATGGCTGCGGGCCTCGGCCGGCCGCGCGCCACCCTGCTTCCGGCCGCCGCCCTTCAGCACATAGAGGTTGGAGCGCACATAGCCGGTGGAGGCGAGCTTTTTCAGCACCTCTTCGGCCGCCACGTCCTCCTTGCCGCCGGCCTCACCCGCCGCGCCTTCGCGTGCGCCGCGGCCGAGCGTGTCGTGGCGCAGATCCTCCGGCTCGACATGGGCGAGCTCGGTGCGGCCCAAGTAGGAGATTGCGAGCTCGCGGAAGATGTAGTCGAGGATGGAGGTCGCCATCTTGATGGCGTCGTTGCCTTCCACCCGGCCGTAGGGCTCGAAGCGGGTGAAGGTGAAGGCGTCCACGAATTCCTCCAGCGGCACGCCGTACTGCAGGCCGATGGAGATCGCGATGGCGAAGTTGTTCATCATCGCGCGGAAGGCGGCGCCTTCCTTGTGCATGTCGATGAAGATCTCGCCCAGCGTGCCGTCGTCGTATTCGCCGGTGCGCAGATAGACCTTGTGGCCGCCGACGATGGCCTTCTGGGTGTAGCCCTTGCGCCGCTGCGGCAGCCGCCGGCGCTCGCCGCGCACGACGCGCTCGACCTCCACGACCTTCTCGACCACCCGCTCGGCGATCACGCGGGCCTTCTCGCCCGGCGCCGTCTCGTCGTCCGTGAGGATCTCCAGATCCTCCGCGGACAGGAGCTGGCCGGCGAGCGGCTGGGAGAGCTTGGAGCCGTCGCGGTAGAGCGCGATCGCCTTCAGCCCCAGCCGCCAGGCGAGCTCGTAGGCCTTGCGGCAGTCCTCGACGGTGGCCGCATTCGGCATGTTGATGGTCTTGGAGATCGCGCCCGAGATGAAGGGCTGGGCCGCCGCCATCATGCGGATGTGCGCCTCCCAGCTCAGGAAGCGCTTCCCGCGCCGGCCGCAGGGGCTCGCGCAGTCGAAGACGGGCAGATGCTCGTCTTTCAGATGCGGCGCGCCTTCGAGCGTCATCGCGCCGCACACGTAGGTGTTCGCCGCCTCGATCTCCTCGTCGCTGAAGCCGAGGTGGGAGAGGATGTCGAGGGTGACATCCGCCAGCTGCTCGTCCGTGAGCCCCAGGACGTTGCGGCAGAAGTCGTCGCCCAGGGTCCAGCGGTTGAAGGCGAAGCGGATGTCGAAGGCCTGGGCGAGCTGCTCTTCGACGGCCTGGATCTGGGCCGTGCCGAAGCCTTTCTCCTTCAAGGTCTCGGGGTTGATGAAGGGGGCGCCTTCGAGCGTGCCGCGGCCCACGGCATAGGCGATGATCTCCGCGATCTCGTCCTTGGAATAGCCAAGCACTTCAAGGGCCTGCGGCACGATCCTGTTGATGATCTTGAAGTAGCCACCGCCCGCCAGCTTCTTGAACTTGACGAGCGCGTAGTCCGGCTCGATGCCGGTGGTGTCGCAGTCCATCACGAGGCCGATGGTGCCGGTGGGCGCGATCACGGAGACCTGGGCGTTGCGGAAGCCGTGCTTCTCGCCCAGCGCCAGCGCCTCGTCCCAGGCCTTCACCGCGGCCTCGAGCAGCCCCGCATCGGGGCAGTGGGCGTGATCGAGCGGCACGGGCGGCGTGTGGAGCGCCTCGTAGCCCGTCTTCTCGCCATGGGCCGCGCGCCGGTGGTTGCGGATGACGCGCAGCATGTGCCCGGCGTTCTCCGCATAGCCCGGGAAGGCGCCGAGCTCTTCGGCCATCTCGGCGGAGGTGCGGTAGGCGACGCCGGTGAGCAGGGCGGTGATGGCACCGGCCAGCGCCCGGCCCTCGTCGCTGTCATAGGGAAGCCCAAGCGACATCAGCAGCCCGCCGAGATTCGCATAGCCGAGGCCGAGCGTGCGGAAGCGGTAGCTGAGCTCGGCGATGCGGGCGGAGGGGAACTGCGCCATCAGCACCGAGATCTCGAGCACGATCGTCCACAGCCGCACCGCATGGGCGAAGTCGGCGACCCGGAAGCGCCCGTCCTCGGAGCGGAAGGCCATGAGGTTGAGCGAGGCCAGATTGCAGGCCGTGTCATCCAGGAACATGTATTCCGAGCAGGGGTTGGAGGCCCGGATCCGGCCCGAGGCCGGGCAGGTGTGCCAGTCGTTGATGGTCGTGTCGAACTGCACGCCCGGATCCGCGCAGGCCCAGGCCGCATAGGCGACCTTCTCCCACAGCTCGCCGGCATCCACCGTGCGCGCGACCGCGCCATCGGTGCGCCGCGTCAGCTTCCACGGCAGACCCCTGTGCACCGCCTCCATGAAGGCGTCGGACACCCGCACGGAGTTGTTGGAGTTCTGGCCGGAGACGGTGGCATAGGCCTCGCCGTCCCAGTCCGTATCGAAGACGGGAAAATCGATGCCCGTCGCGCCCTGGCGCGCGAGCTGGATGACACGGAAGATGTAGTTGTCCGGGATCTCGGCGCGCCGCGCGGCGATGATCTCGGCTTTCAGCGCCTCGTTCTTCTTCGGGTCGAAGGCGTCATCGCCCAGCCGGTCCCGCTGACGGTGGCAGGCCTCCATGATGCGGTTCAAATGCCGGCTGGCGAGCCGCGAGCCGGCGACCAGCGCCGCCACCTTCTGCTCCTCGCGGACCTTCCAGTCGATGAACTCCTCGATGTCGGGATGGTCGATGTCCACGATCACCATCTTGGCCGCGCGCCGGGTGGTGCCGCCGGACTTGATGGCGCCCGCCGCGCGGTCGCCGATCTTGAGGAAGCTCATCAGCCCCGAGGAGCGGCCGCCGCCGGACAGCGGCTCGCCCTCGCCGCGCAGATTGGAGAAGTTGGTGCCGGTGCCCGAGCCGTATTTGAACAGGCGCGCCTCGCGCACCCACAGATCCATGATGCCACCCTCGTTGACGAGATCGTCGGCCACCGACTGGATGAAGCAGGCATGCGGCTGCGGGCGCTCGTAGGCGCTGGTCGAGCGTTTGACCTCGCCGGTCGTGTGATCGACGTAGAAATGTCCCTGCGCCGGCCCGTCGATGCCATAGGCCCAGTGGAGTCCGGTGTTGAACCACTGCGGCGAGTTGGGCGCCGCCATCTGGTGGGCGAGCATGTAGCGCAGCTCGTCGAAGAAGGCGCGGGCATCACTCTCCGAATCGAAGTAGCCGGCCTTCCAGCCCCACCAGGTCCAGGTGCCGGCGAGCCGGTCGAAGACCTGCTTGGCACTGGTCTCGGAGCCCGTGCGGCGGTCTTCCGGAAGCCTGGCGAGCGCCTCCTCGTCGGCCTCCCGGCGCCACAGCCAGGAGGGCACGTCCGGCTCCTCCACGGATTTGAGCGCCTGGGGCACGCCGGCCTTGCGGAAATACTTCTGGGCGATGACGTCGGTCGCCACCTGCGACCAGGACTCCGGCACCTCGACCGCATCCATGCGGAAGACGACGCTGCCGTCGGGATTGCGGATCTCGGACTTGGCCTTCTTCCAGCGGATGCCGGCGTAGGGACTTTCGCCCGCCTTCGTGAATCGCCGCTCGATTCGCATCGGTCTCTCCCTGGTCGTCCCGTATATGGTGGCTGTCACGGCCGATTTGGAGGGAACGCCGGCCCGTCCGAAGCGGTGATTTCACGCGCATTCCGCGGGATTCTCCGGCCGCTCCGTCTGCGGCGCGCGCCGCAGCATCTGGGGGCTCCTCCCTCGCTGGGCACAAATTCTAGCCGTCTCGGCGCATGGGGCAAGCGGATTTTGCGCTTGACAGCATCGCCGGCCGGGGCGGGGTCCGGCCGACTCGGCGCAGGGCCTCAGAAGCCGAGGTTGCGCAGGCGCAGATGCAGGATGAAGGAGGTGCCCGGTCGGATGTCGCGGTCGAGCGTGTTGCGCCTGCGCACGGTAAAGCCGACCTCCAGACACCCCGTCTCGTAGCGCAGGCCCGCCTCGTACTCGACCGGCTGGTCGCGCTGCAGATTCTCGATCAGGCCGCCGGTGAGCGCGAAGCCCGCGGTCAGCTGCAGGGCCGCGGAAAAGCGCAGCTCCTCGCGGTTGCCGCGGTCCGGGATGGCGAGATCGCGCGCGATCTTCACATAGCCGCCGGTGAGGAGAAGCGGCCCCAGGCGGTTGTCGAGAAAGATCTCGTGGCGCTTCGGCTTCAGGTCGTCCGCGTCGAGCTGGCCGTCGTAGACGAGGCTCATGCCGCCGGGCAGCGCAAGCAGAGCGTGGGTGACGACGTCCGAGCGCCGCCCGGCGATGCCGGTGCCGTCCGGAAACTGCCCGGCAAGCCGCGCGAGCCGGCGGGACTGGCCGGCCGCCGCCTCGAAATGGATCACGCGGGTCTCGAGCGCATAGGCGAGGGCGTAGACGAGCCTGGGGCCGCTCTCGAAGAGATCCAGCCCGGGCGCGCGCTCCAGCGCGAAGAGATTGTCGTAGCGCAGGGCGAAGCTGCGCGAATCCTCGTCGGGGATCGCCGGGGCCGGGTCGAGCGCCGGGGTTGCGACGAACTGGACGACGGGCTCGATCCGGTGGGTCATGCCGCCCGCCGTCGACAGCCACGGCCAGCGCCAGGTCACCGCCGCCGCGCCGATTCCGCGCGCGGCGGTGCCGTCGCGGCCGGCGAACAGCGGATCGTCGATGCGCGCCGCGTCCTCGACCTCGTAGAGATCGCCGCGGGCCAGAAGATCGAGGCGCCAGAGCCCTCCGAGCGGATCGAGCACCTCGCGCGCCCAGGCGAGGCGCGCGGACTGGCGGAAGCTGTCGGCCCCCTCGGGGCGCACCAGAGACAGGCTGTTGACGCCCGCCTCCAGCCGCCCGCCCAGCACGCCGCCCGGCGCCTGCCAGTTGACGTCGATGAGCGGCAGCGCGAGCGCGGCAAGCCCCGTGCGGTCCTCGATGTGCAGGCCCTGGAATCCCAGCAGCTCGGTGCTGACGCGCAAGCCGCCCGCCTCGCCCGCGAGCCGGTAGCGGCTGGTGAAGGAATCGGCATCGGAGAAGCCGTAGAGGCGGGCGAAGGTGTCGTCGCTGGCGGCCTCGAGTCGGAGATCCGATCGCCAGTGCGCGCCGTGCAGCACCCGCGCGCGCGCGAGCACGTAGCCGCGTGCCGCGGCCGGGCGCGTCGAAAACAGCGTCTCGCCGGGGCGTTCGGAACGCGTGCCGGCGCCCTCGAGCGACAGCGCCGCCCGCTGCCAGCGCTGGCGGTAGCGCAGCGCCAGCGTCGGCGCCTCGCCGGTGGCGATGAGCGGGGTCAGCGTGAGATCGGAGGAGGGAGAGAGCGGAAGATAGTAGGGCAGCTTGAAGACGACGCCGAGCTCGTCGCGGCTGAAGACGTCCGGCGCGAGAAAGCCGCGGTCGCGCTTCACCGTCGGGTCCGGCACCGAGACGAAGGGCAGCCAGAACACCGGCACGCCCTTGATCTCGAGAGTGGCGGCGTGAAACACGATCCGGTGCCGCGCCCGGTCGTGCTCGACCCGGGCCGCCTTGAGCGCCCAGAGCGGCTTGCCCCCGGGCCGGGCGTCGCAGACCGGGCAGGGGGAGTAGACGGCCCGCTCGAAGCTGCTCACGCCGTGCGCGTCGCGGGTCACCTTGCGCGCCGCCACACGCGCCCCGTCGCGAAAGATGAGGCGCGCCGCCTCCACCACGCCGGCTCTCAGGTCCGCGTTGAGGGCGCTTTTTGCGACCTCGAGGCGGTTGCCGTCGGGATCCAGGATGACGACGCGGCCGTCCGCCTGGACGGCCCCGCTGCGCTCGTCGTAGCGCAGGTGATCGGCGGTCAGCACGTAGCCCTGGTGGCGCAGCTCCACATGGCCGTAGGCGTCGATCACCCGCTGCCGCGTATCGATTCGGACCTCGTCGGCTGAAAAAGAGACCTCCTCGCCCGCCTCGCGGCTTGCGGCCGGCGGCGTCTGGGCGAGGGCCGGCAGGATGGTGCCCGGCAACGTGCCGGTGAGCGGCGCGCCGGCGAGAACCGCGGCGAGGACCGCGGCGCGGCGGCCCGCGCGGCAGGCTCGGGCCCGGTCGGGGATCGCGGATCTGCGGCCGGCGGGCATGGCGAAGGCGCTGTCCTCTTCTCGCGATCACGGGATGGGCCCGGCGCGCGCCGGGACCCTCGAGCCGCCTAGCCCAAAGCCCGCGGGCGGACAAGCCGGCAGCGGCCGCGTCCGCTCGCGTCCCCCCCTTGGCAGCACCGCGGTCGGGGGCTAAGACGGGCGGCGATCGCCGCGCCGCTCGGGTGCGGCCGCGGGACGGACAAGGGAGGCCGAAGAGATGGACACGCGCTTCGTCGGGACCTTTGCGGATGCGGAGGATGCGCTGGTCGTGGTGACCGCCGGCACCGGCCCGCTCACCGGAGCGGCGGCGGCGCTGGACGAGCAGGCGGGCGGGGCGCTTTCGCGCGCGGTGGCGGCGAGCCGCTTCAAGGGGCGCAAGGGCGAGCGGCTTGAGCTGGTCGCGCCGGCGGGACTGTCCGCGAAGCGGGTGCTGCTGCTGGGCGCCGGCGACAAGGACGGGGCGGCCGCGACCCTCTCGCGTCCGGAGGTGATGGCGCTCGGCGGCGCGGCCGCGGCGGCGCTGGTGACATCGGGTGCGCGGGTCGTGCGCTTTGCGACCGACGGCATCAAAAGCGAGCTTGCCCCGGGCGAGCTTGCGGCCGAGATCGCGGCGGGCTTCAACCTGCGCGCCTGGCGGTTCGACAAGTACCGCACGAAGGAGCCGGCGGAGAAGAAGCCGTCGGTGACCACGCTCGAGGTCGCGACCGGCGACGAGAAGGGCGCGGCGGCGGCCTGGGCGGATCTCGCGGCGGTGCTCGACGGCGTGCGGCTGACCCGCGAGCTGGTTTCCGAGCCGCCGAACGTGCTGTACCCCGAGACCTTCGCGGCCCGCATCCGCGAGCTGGAGAAGGAGGGGATCGCCGTCGAGATCCTGGACGAGGAGGAGATGCGCCGGCTCGGCATGAATGCGCTGCTCGGCGTCGGCCAGGGCAGTGTAAATGCGCCGCGGCTCGGCATCATGATCTGGCGGGGCGCGGACGAGAAGGATGCCCCGATCGCCTTCGTCGGCAAGGGGGTCACCTTCGATGCCGGCGGCATCAGCCTGAAGCCCGCCGAGGGCATGGACCAGATGAAATGGGACATGGGCGGGGCCGGCATCGTCACCGGCACCATGCTGGCGCTGGCGCGCCGCAAGGCGAAGGTGAACGCGGTGGGCGTCGTCGGGCTCGTCGAGAACCTGCCTTCCGGCAGCGCCCAGCGGCCCGGTGATGTGGTGACCTCGCTGTCCGGCCAGACCATCGAGATCCTGAACACCGACGCCGAAGGCCGGCTCGTGCTCGCGGACGCCATGTGGTACACCCAGGACCGCTTCAAGCCCGCGCTCATGATCGATCTCGCCACCCTGACGGGCGCCATGATCATCGCGCTGGGCCACGAGTATGCGGGCTACTTCACGGACCATGACGACATCGCCTCCGGCCTCGAGGACGCCGGGCGCGAGAGCGGCGACAAGGTCTGGCGCATGCCGCTGCACGAAAACTACGACAAGCTGATCGACACGCCGACGGCCGACGTGAAGAACATCGGCCCGGGCCGCGAGGCGGGCTCGATCGTGGCGGCGCAGTTCCTCAAGCGCTTCACGAACGGCGTGCCCTGGGCGCATATCGATGTCGCCGGCGTCGTCTGGGCGGAGAAGGACGGGCCGACCTTCGAGAAGGGGGCGACCGGCTGGGGCGTGCGGCTGCTCGACTTCTTCGTGCGGGCGCGGGAGCGGCGGTGACGACGGACGGCAGCCTTGGACCCCACGTCGGCGGTGGACCGACGGCGGACGAGATCGGCTTCTTCCATCTGACCCGTTCGCCGCTGGAACGCGCCCTGCCGCGCCTTCTCGCCCAGCTTCTGGAGCGCGGCGACCGCGTCTATCTCAAATGCCCGGACCGGGAGGCGGCCGAGGCGATGGACCGCTTCCTGTGGAGCTTCGATCCCGACGCCTTCCTGCCCCATGGTCTCGTCGGCGCCGGGCGCGAGGCGGACCAGCCGCTGCTCGTCGGCTGGGAGGACCGCGCGGCCGAGAACGGCGCGGCCGTCGCCGTCATCGTCGCGCCGGCGGCGCTTCCCGCGGACCCCGCCTCCTGCGGATGGCGGCGCATCGCCTATCTCTTCGACGGGGGCGACCCGGCGCTCGTGGAAACCGCCCGCGCCGCCTGGCGCGCGGCCGGCCGTCTCGCCCGCCGCCGGCGCTACTGGCAGCAGAAGGAGGGCGGCGGCTGGCATCTCGCGCGCGAGGAGGAGGCATAGGGACGCCGCCGCGCAAGAGACGCCGCGCGGGGCGCGGACTCCCCCTCGTGCGATGATGCGGTCGCCGCCGGGCGGGACCGCATTTTTCCGCCGCCGTCTTGAAAGCGATCGAAAATTTCTCCATCTGTGAGACGCGGCCGGAAGGGGATGAACCGGCCGCGGTGGCAAGGGGCCGATGAAGCTTCGGCACGGCCGTCACGATCACCGAACGATCAGGACAAGAAAGACAATCGGACCATGGCCGACAAGAACAGCAACAATCTTCAGGACATCTTCCTCAACCATGTCCGCAAGAACAAGACTCCGGTGACGGTGTTCCTCATCAACGGGGTGAAGCTTCAGGGCATCATCACCTGGTTCGACAATTTCTGCGTGCTGCTGCGCCGGGACGGCCATTCCCAGCTCGTCTACAAGCACGCGATCTCGACGGTGATGCCGCAGCAGCCGGTCAAGCTCTTCGAGCCGGAGGAGGACCGCGCCGAATCGTGAAGCCGCAGGATCCGCGTCAGGACTTCGCGAGCGTCGAGCGGGCAGCCGGGTCGCTCGTAGAGCGCATGCGCGCGCGCGAGGGGCGGGCGACGCGCGCGGTGCTCGTCCAGCCGGACCTGCGCGGCCCCCAGCCGGGTGCGGACATGCGTCCGGCCCCGCGCCATGAGCGCAGCGGCGCCGAGCGTCTGGCCGAGCTGGAAGGCCTGGCGGAGGCGATCGAGCTCGACATCGCGCTCGCGCGCATCCTCCCCGTGCGCCGGCCGCGCCCGGCGACCTTCTTCGGCGACGGGCAGGTCGCCGCGATCGCCGAAGAGGTCGCGGCCACGGGTGCGGAGCTCGTTGTCGTCGGCGGCACGCTCACCCCCGTGCAGCAGCGCAATCTGGAGCGGGCGTGGAAGGCCAAGGTCATCGACCGCACCGGCCTCATCCTCGAGATCTTCGGGGCGCGCGCGCGCACGCGCGAGGGCGTGCTGCAGGTGGAGCTCGCGCATCTGCAGTATCAGCGTTCGCGGCTCGTGCGCTCCTGGACGCATCTCGAGCGCCAGCGCGGCGGCTTCGGGTTTCTCGGCGGCCCGGGCGAGACCCAGATCGAGGCGGACCGCCGCCAGATCGACGAGCGCATCACCCGCATCCGCCGGCAGCTCCAGCGCGTCGCGCGGACGCGCGCGATCCACCGCCGCGCCCGCCAGGAGGTGCCCTGGCCGGTGGTCGCGCTCGTCGGCTACACCAATGCCGGCAAATCGACGCTTTTCAACCGGCTGACGGCGGCGGACGTGCGCGCGGCGGACCGGCTGTTCGAGACGCTCGACCCCACGATGCGCGCGATTTCCATCGGCCCGCACGAGAAGGTGATCCTCTCGGACACGGTGGGCTTCATCTCCGAGCTGCCCCACGGCCTGGTCGCCGCCTTCCGCGCGACGCTGGAGGAGGTGACGGCGGCCGATCTGGTGCTGCATGTGCGCGACATCACGCATCCCGAAACCGAGGCGCAGAAGGCGGATGTCGAGGCGGTGCTGGACGAGCTCGCGGTCGGGCCCATGCATGCGGACTCGCCGCCGGTGATCGAGGTCTGGAACAAGATCGATCGGCTGAGCGATCCCCGCCGGCGCGAGGCCGTGCTGGCCCAGGCCGGGGCCGCCGGGGCGGTCGCGATCTCGGCGCTCACCGGCGATGGGCTCGATGCGCTGGCGGATCGGCTCAAGGCCCATTTCACCCGCGCGCATGCGGAGCTCGTGCTCACCCTCGATCCGGGGGAGGCGGAGGCCGGCGCCTGGCTTCACGCCCACGGCACCGTGCTGGACGAACGCTGGGATGACGACGGCCGGCGGCTGATGCGCGTCAAGCTCTCGCCGATCGCCCGCGCGCGCTGGGAGAAGCGGTTCGGCCCGGGCAGGGCGCGCGCGGCTCGGGCTGCCGGAGGCGCGTGAGCGGTGCCGGGCGGTCGGGGGCGGAGGGCGCCGGATCCGGCGCCCCGCGAAAAGGGTCTTGAGCAGGAAAGCCGTTTTGCCTATATCGGGCGGGCCGGACGGCGCCGCATCTTTCCGCCGTGGGGAAAGGCGGGGGCGGAGGCCGGCACGGCGGACATGATCCCCGGTAGCTCAGTTGGTAGAGCAAGCGGCTGTTAACCGCTGGGTCGCTGGTTCGAGTCCGGCCCGGGGAGCCAGTTTCCAGGAAGGGCCCGGTGCAGGACGCCGGGCCCTTCGTTATTTGAAGCACCTTGTCTTTGGCGAGGCCTCGAGGAGTGCGGCGCGTTGCAAAGATACAGTTGCGGCGCACGCGGCGTCATGCTTCATGTGTTGAGCGGGAGGAGGGACTCCGCAGGATGCCCATCCCTGATTACCAGACCATTATGTTGCCTCTGCTGCGGCTTCTGGAGGACGGCAGGGAGAGGTCTGTACGCTGGTGCACCGATGCGCTGGCGGACCATTTTCAGTTGTCCCAAGAAGAGCGAGCGCGCCTGCTGCCAAGTGGGCAGCAGCTGTTATTCTACAATCGCCTCGGCTGGGCACGCACATATCTGAGAAAGGCCGGCCTGATCACCAGCCCCCGTCGCGGCGTCGTCCAGATTACCCCTCGCGGTCTCGAAGTGTTGAGACGGGCACCCGAGAAAATCGATGTCGACTACCTCATGCAGTTTGAGGAGTTTCGTGAATTTCGGACGCGCGATTCCATGCGCGCAAAGGATGAAGGGAAAGATTCGCGTGCGGGTTCCGCGCCAGACGATAGTGGGGCCGATCCGGTTGAGCGAATCGAGCAGGCGTTTTCCCTCTATCAGAAATCTCTTGCAGACGAGTTGCTCGAATACATCCATCGTGTGACACCTGCGTTTTTTGAACGCCTTGTCCTGCAGCTTCTTGTGGCCATGGGCTATGGTGGTCGCCTGCAGCAACCCGCACAGCACGTTGGCGGGAGTGGAGACGAGGGCATTGATGGCATCATAAACGAAGACAAACTCGGCCTTGAAGTCATCTACATACAGGCGAAAAAATGGAGCAGTCCCGTTGGGAGACCGGAAATCCAGAAGTTTGTTGGTGCATTGCACGGAAAGAGAGCGAAAAAAGGAGTTTTCATTACGAGCTCCGAGTTCACGAGGGAGGCGCGGGATTATGTCGCGCATTTGGAGCCACGCGTCGTCCTGGTCGACGGAAAAATGATGGCTCGCCTGATGAGTGAGTACGATGTCGGTGTGACGACGAGAACAGTATACAAGCTGAAAGCAATCGACACCGACTTCTTCGACGAGGAATCCTGAGCATCTCTTACGTCCGTTTTGTTGACGGAAGCGATTTGCACGCGGCAGCCCACGAGCGGTACGGGGCGGGGGCGTTGGTTCTACCCCGGCGACCCGCATCAAGGGTGTGAGTGAGGCAAAGTGGCCATGACGATCCGCATCGCGCGACTGAAGGATGTGCTGGAGGAGGGCGGGGCGGCGGATCCGGGCGAGATGCGGGTGCTGGTCGACCGGCTCTGGCCGCGCGGCGTGCGCAAACAGGCGCTCGCCGGCATCCGCTGGATGCCGGAGGTCGCACCCGGCACCGCGCTCAGGCGCTGGTACGGCCATGATCCGGCGCGCTGGGAGGAGTTCCGCCGCCGCTACTTCGCCGAGCTCGACGCCCGGCCGCAGGCCGCCGCGCCGCTGCTGGATGCGGCCCGCCGCGGGCGGCTGCTCCTGCTCACCGCGACCCGCGATCCGGCCCGCAGCCACGCCGCCGCCCTTGCCGACTGGCTGAAGCGGCGCCTTGCCGCGGACGGCGGCGGGTAATGCGCGCGATGCGTGCCGCGCGTGCGTCTTCCTCCCTCGTCACCCGCCGGCACATTATATGCCGCCGGCACAATATCCCCTCGTCACCCGCCGGCATGACCGGCCAGCTCTCTCTCTCTTCGTCACCCGCCGGCTTGACCGGCGGGTCCGGCGGGCGGCGGGGCCGACCACCGGCGCCGGCATAATGGTCGCCGTCCGATGGGTTCGCCGGTCAAGCCGACGAACGACGCGCAAGGAGAGCGTCACCCGCCTGCGTCTCTTTTTTCGTCACCCGCCGACTTGATCGGCGGGTCCAGCGGCAACCGGGGACAGCCTCAAGCGCCGGGGTGGTCCTCGCCGGCGGCTGGATTCGCCGCTTTCGCGGCGAATGACGAGGAAAGGAAAGCGTCACCCGCCGGCTCGACCGGCGGGTCCGGCGGGCGGCGGGGCCGACCACCGGCGCCGGCATAATGGTCGCCGTCCGATGGGTTCGCCGGTCAAGCCGGCGAACGACGTATCGGTGATCGGTCATCAGTCATCAGTCATCAGTGGGCGGAATGGCCAGTGCGACCCGGCGCTCCCACTCTGCGTCACCCGCCGGCTCGACCGGCGGGTCCAGCGGCAACCGGGGACAGCCTCAAGCGCCGGGGTGGTCCTCGCCGGCGGCTGGATTCGCCGCTTTCGCGGCGAATGACGAGGAAAGGAAAGCGTCACCCGCCGGCTCGACCGGCGGGTCCGGCGGCAACCGGGGACAGCCTCAAGCGCCGGGGTGGTCCTCGCCGGCGGCTGGATTCGCCGCTTTCGCGGCGAATGACGAGGAAAGGAAAGCGTCACCCGCCGGCTCGACCGGCGGGTCCAGCGGCAACCGGGGACAGCCTCAAGCGCCGGGGTGGTCCTCGCCGGCGGCTGGATTCGCCGCTTTCGCGGCGAATGACGAGGAAAGGAAAGCGTCACCCGCCGGCTCGACCGGCGGGTCCAGCGGCAACCGGGGACAGCCTCAAGCGCCGGGGTGGTCCTCGCCGGCGGCTGGATTCGCCGCTTTCGCGGCGAATGACGAGGAAAGGAAAGCGTCACCCGCCGGCTCGACCGGCGGGTCCAGCGGCAACCGGGGACAGCCTCAAGCGCCGGGGTGGTCCTCGCCGGCGGCTGGATTCGCCGCTTTCGCGGCGAATGACGAGGAAAGGAAAGCGTCACCCGCCGGCTTGACCGGCAGGTCCATATCCCCTCGTCACCCGCCGGCTTGACCGGCAGGTCCATATCCCCTCGTCACCCGCCGGCTTGACCGGCGGGTCCAAGGAGGTGAGGAGACGACCTCAAGCGCCGGGATCGTCTTCCGCCATCGCGAACCGCCCGAGCCCGCGTTGTGCCCTCGTGCAAAGGATGGTGATCTCCGGCGTTCCGGGATCGACGGCCTCCGCTCCGCCTTCGCCGATCGGTGCTCTGATCGCTGCCGCGCGATGAATGGATCGCCGACAAGTGTTCAATTGATTGTGATCAAGGGCAGCCCGTCACCGTTCACCGGTGCCGGTCGCCGCCGGCTGCCCGTCTTCCCGGCGTTCGAGGACGATGCGGTCGCCGTCGAGGCCGAGGCGCAGGCGGCCCTCCAGCAGCGCCAGCGCGTCGCGGCCGAAGACCTCGCGGCGCCAGCCGTGCAGCACGGGAAGGGCGGGGTCCCGCTCGCCGGCGGCGAGCCGCTCGAGATCCTCCGGGCCTGCGATGAGGCGCGCGGCGACTTCGGCTTCGGCCGCCTTGAGCTTCAAGAGCAGCTTCAGCATGTCCACGGCCGCCTGGGGCGCGTCCCGCCGCGGCTTGCCCTTCGGCACCGGCGGCAGCGCGCGGTCCGGGATCGCTTCCGCCTCCTGGAGCGCCCGCCAGAGCGCGCGTCCCGCCCGGCTTGCGTGAAACCCGGTGCCGACGCCGCGCAGCCGGTCGAGATCGGCCGGCGTCTTCGGCGGATGGGTGATGATCTCGAGCAGCGCCTCGTCCTTCATGATCCGGTTGCGCGGCACGTCGCGGCGCTGGGCCTCCTCCTCGCGCCAGCGCGCGAGCGCCTGCGCGCGCGCCAGCTCCCGCCGCGAGGGGCGCCTCAGCTTCAGCCTGCGCCAGGCCTGCTGCGGATCGAGCGCATATGTGGCCGGGTCGGTCAGCACGGCCATCTCCTCGCGCACCCACTCGCTGCGCCCGCGGCGCGCGAGCTCGGCGGCGAGATGCTCGTAGACGGGTCTGAGATGAATGACGTCGGCGAGCGCGTAGGCGAGCTGGCGCTCGGACAGCGGCCGGCGCGCCCAGTCCGTGAACCGCGCGCCCTTGCTCAGCCGCGTGCCGGTGATCTTCTGGACCAGCGCGTCGTAGGCGATCTGGTCGCCGTAGCCGAGGACCATGGCCGCCACCTGCGTGTCGAAGACGGGCGCGGGCAGGCGGCCCGTCGCGTGGTAGACGATCTCCATGTCCTGGCGGCAGGCGTGAAAGACCTTGGTGCCCGGCCAGTCGAGCACCAGCTCCCAGAACGGGCCGAGATCGATGCCCTCGGCCAGCGGGTCGATGGCATAGGCGCCGGCGCTGTCGGCGATCTGAATGAGGCAGAGGATGGGCCAGTAGGTGCGCTCGCGCATGAACTCGGTGTCCAGCGCGATGTAGGAGTCCTCGCGGCTGCGGGCGATCCGCCGCTTCAGCTGTTCCGTGTCGGTGATGAGTTCCATGGATCCCGTCATGTGGCTGTCGCCGCCGGCCCCGCCGGGGGGCCTCGCGGGGCTGCTGTAGAGCGCCGGGCGCCTCTTGACAAGCGCGCGGGCTTTGTGCGCTTGTCCGCCGCGATTTCCGGGGGCCGCCCGCGCTCCCGAGGGGTCTTCCTGGCGCGCTGTCTTGGAAAGAGTCGAGGCGAGATGAACGAGGAAGCGATCGCGCATCCCTACCGCAGCCACACCTGCGGTGCCCTGAGGAAGAGCGACGTGGGCCTGAGCGTGCGCCTGTCGGGCTGGGTGCACCGGGTGCGCGACCACGGGCATCTGCTGTTCATCGATCTGAGAGACCATTACGGCATCACGCAGATCGTCGTGGATGCCGCCTCGCCGGCCTTCCCGGTCGCGGAACGGCTCCGGGCCGAAAGCGTGATCCGCGTGGACGGCACGGTCGTCGCCCGCAGCCCGGAGACCGTCAATCCGGATCTTGCGACCGGCGAGATCGAGGTCCAGGCCCGCGAGATCGCCGTGCTCTCGGCTGCGGACGAACTGCCGCTTCCCGTCTTCGGCGAGCCGGAGTATCCCGAGGAGATCCGCCTCAAATACCGCTATCTCGATCTCAGACGAGAGAGCATGCACCGGCGCATCATGCTGCGTTCGGCGGTGGTGGCCTCGATCCGGCGGCGGATGCAGGAGCAGGGATTCGTCGAGTTCCAGACGCCCATCCTCACCGCATCCAGCCCCGAAGGCGCGCGGGACTTTCTCGTCCCCTCGCGGCTGCATCCGGGCAAGTTCTACGCGCTTCCCCAGGCGCCGCAGATCTTCAAGCAGCTCATCATGGTCTCGGGCTTCGACCGCTACTTCCAGATCGCGCCCTGCTTCCGCGACGAGGACGCCCGCGCCGACCGCAGCCCCGGCGAGTTCTACCAGCTCGATGTCGAGATGGCGTTCGCCACCCAGGAGGACGTGTTCGCCGCCATCGAGCCGGTGATGCATGGCGTTTTTACGGAATTCTCCGACCGGCCCGTCACCGAGCCGCCGTTTCCGCGCATTCCCTATGCGGAGGCGATGGTCAGATACGGCACCGACAAGCCGGATCTCCGCAATCCCATCGAGATCGCCGATGTGTCGGACATATTCGCCGGCGGCGGCTTCGGCCTGTTCGCGCGCATCGTCGGCGAGGGCGGCGTGGTGCGGGCGATCCCGGCACCGGGCGCAAGCACGCGCGGGCGCTCCTTCTTCGACCGCATCAACAACTGGGCGCGCGAGGAGCTCAAGGCCGCCGGTCTCGGCTACATCTTCTTCAAGGACGGCGAGCCGGCGGGCCCGATCGCGAAGAATCTGGAGGCCGACCGGCTGCAGCGCCTGATCGCCGAGCTGGGGCTTGCACCCGAGGACGGCGTCTTCTTCGCCGCGGGGCCGGCGAAGGAGGCGGCGGCGCTGGCGGGTCACGCCCGCACGCGGCTCGGTGAAGAACTGGGATTGATCGACCGGGAGCGCTACGCCTTCTGCTGGATCGTCGATTTCCCGATGTACGAGTGGGACGAGGAGGAAAAGCGCTGGGACTTCTCCCACAATCCCTTCTCGATGCCGCAGGGCGGGCTGGAAGCGCTGGAGACGAAGGACCCGGGCGAGATCCTCGCCTGGCAGTACGACATCGTCTGCAACGGCGTGGAGCTGAGCTCGGGTGCGATCCGCAACCACGACCCCGAGATCATGCGCAAGGCCTTCGCGATCGCGGGCTATGACGAGGAGGTCCTCAAGGACAAGTTCCGCGCGCTCTGGAACGCCTTCCACTACGGCGCACCGCCCCACGGCGGCATCGCGCCGGGCCTCGACCGGATCGTCATGCTGCTCGCCGATGTGCCCAACATCCGCGAGGTGACGCTGTTCCCGATGAACCAGAAGGCCGAGGACCTGATGATGGGGGCCCCGGCGCCGGTCTCGGAGGAGCAGCTCAAGGAGCTCCACATCCGCGTCGTCCTGCCGCCGAAGGCCCGGGGCGCGACCGGCGAGCAGTGATCCGCAATCTCCGAACCGTCCCGGGAAGCGTGTCGTCGGCACGGCCGCCTCTGTTCGCCGCTCGAGCGGGCGAGCCACGTGAGGGAAAAAGCGTCACCCGCCGGCTTGACCGGCAGGCCCAGCGGAAGGTGGGGCCAACCACGAGCTTCGGAACTGCCTTCACCGTCGGCTGGGTTCGCCGGTCAAGCCGGCGAATGACGTGAGATGGGCGCGTCACTGCCGGCTTGTCCCCCGTTTCTGGTGACCGATGACTGATCACCGATGACCGGCAGGGTTCGCCGGTCAAGCCGGCGAACGACGCAAAAATGGTGCGTCGCCCGCCAGTGCGTTTCCTCGATCGTCACCCGCCGGCTTGACCGGCAGGGCCATATCCCCCTCGTCACCCGCCGACTTGATCGGCGGGTCCAGCCACCGGCGGAGACGGCCTCGAGCGCCGGGCCTGCCATCACCGCCTCATGGATTCGCCGGTCAAGCCGGCGAATGACGTGAGATGGGCGCGTCACTGCCGGCTTGTCCCCCGTTTCTGGTGACCGATGACTGATCACCGATGACCGGCAGGGTTCGCCGGTCAAGCCGGCGAACGACGATTCAGTCATCAGTCATCAGTCGTCAGTCATCAGCGATCGGGATGTGGAGTGCCTCGTCCGCCGGCAATCCCCTGCGCGGCCGGGGGTCGGCCGGTGGCGGGCGGGAGGGGGCTTCACGCGCGGCCTCGGCTCTGGAAGTGCGGGGCGTTTCATGCTAGCGCCCCATCTTCGACACGATCGCGCGCAAGGAAGGCGCGCACCAGAGCCCCATCACGGCCGGAAGGGCGCCAGACGTGGTTGACGACAAGGAACTGCTGATCCGCGAGGTCGACGAGGAGCTGCGGCGCGAGCGCCTGCTCCGGCTCTGGAAGCGCTACGGGCCGGCGGTGATCGCGCTCGCGGTCGGGATCGTCATCGCGGTGGCGGCCTGGCAGGGCTGGAGCTGGTACCGCGAGCGGCAGCTCGACCACGACAGCACGCTGTTCGAGCGCACGGCCCGCGCGGTCGCCGAGCTCAAGCCCGAAGAGGCGGCCGCGCGCTGGGCGGAGCTTTCCGGCAGCCTGAGGACGGACGACTACCGCCTCGCCGCGACCATGCGGCAGGCGGCTGCCGAGGCGAGAGCGGGCCGCTTCGCCGAGGCCGCGGGGCTCTACGGCGAGGCGGCAGGCCGGGCGGACGACGCGCGGCTGCGCTATTTCGCCCGTCTGCAGGAGGCGGTCGCGCGGCTCGAGGGCGGCGAGCGGGACGCGGCCGTCGCCCTGCTCGAGCGCCTCGCGGTGCCCGAAAACCCCTTCTACCACGGCATCCTCGAGCTTCTGGCCGCGCTCGCGCTCGAGACCGGGGACCTTGCGGGTGCGGAGGGGCATCTCGATGCGATCCTGGACGACCCGGCCGCACCGCCGGGGCTCGCCCAGCGCGCCCGCCAGCTCAAGGATCTCATCGCCGAGCGCCGTGGCGCGCGCGCTGAGAAGGCGCAGGAGCAGGCCCCGGAGACCGCACCCGAGACGGGAGGCGAGAAGCGACCCTCACAAGACAAGGCCGGCGCAGACGTGCCCGACGGGCAGGGGGGCGCCGGGTGATGAGGGCGGGAGCGGCGGTGATGCGGCGGAAGCGGCGCATGGTGTTCGCCAGGATCGGCCGGGCGGTCGGCCGCCTCGTGCTGGTGGCGGTGATCGCGGGCCTGCCGGCGGCCTGCTCGGGCGGCAAGAAGAAGAAGGCCGAAGAGCAGCCTCCGCGGCCGGCGGCGGCGGAATCCGGCAGCCGCGAGCGCATTCCCGTGCTGACCTACGAGCGGGCGCTCGAGCCGGATCCGCAGCTCGCCCGCTTCAGCGTCATTCTGCCGCCGCCGTGGCGCAACCGCGACTGGCCCGTCGCCGGCGGCAGCATGACGAACGCGATGTATCACGTGGACTTCCCGCGCGATGTGCGGCTGCTGTGGAAGCGGCGGCTGGCGGCCGGTGCGGGCATGCTGCTGTCGGTCAATCCGCCGGTGGTCAAGGACGGGCGGCTGTTCCTGATCGACAGCCGCTCCACCGTCGTGGCGGCGGATGCGGCGACCGGCCGGCTGCTGTGGCGCAAGTCCCTCAAGCCCCGCAAGGAGAAGGCCCGGATCGGTTTCGGCGGCGGGGTGGCGGCGGCCGGCGACCTCGTGATCGCGGCGACCGGTTTCGGCGATCTCGTGGCATTCGACGCCGCGACGGGGCGCGAGCGCTGGCGCCACGACGGCATCGTGCCGCTCAGAGGCTCGCCCGCGGTGGCCGGCGGGCGGGTCTTCGCGCTCACCATGGACAACCAGATCATCGCGGTCTCGCTCGAGGACGGGCAGATGCTCTGGACCCAGGCGGGTCTGCCGGAGGACGCCCAGCTGCTCGGTGCGGCGACGGCGGCGGTGTCGGGGGACACGGCGGTGTTCGGGCTGTCATCGGGCGAGCTCTTCGCGCTGCGGGCCGCGAACGGTCAGCTCGCCTGGCAGGACACGCTCTCGCGCACCGGCAGACTTACGCCCCTTGCGACCCTTGCCGACATCGACGGCTTCCCGGTAATCGACCGGGGGCGGGTGTACGCCGTGTCCCACGCCGGCCGCATGGCGGCGATCGACCTGCGCTCCGGCGAGCGGCTGTGGGAGCAGGATGTCGCCGCGGTGAACACGCCCTGGGCGGCGGGCGACTACATCTTCGTGGTCACGGCGGATGCGGAGGTCGCGGCGCTGTCGGCGGCGGACGGGCGGGTGCGCTGGGTGACCCGGCTCGAGCGCTTCGCCGATCCGAAAAAGCGCAAGGACCCGGTGGTCTGGTCCGGTCCCGTGCTCGCGGGCGACCGGCTGATCGTCGTTTCCTCCAACGGCTTCGCGCTCTCGCTTTCGCCCTATACCGGCGAGGTGCTGAGCGGGATCCGCACGGGCGAGACGGTCGTGGCGCCGCCGATCGTCGCGGACGGCCGGCTCTACCTGCTCGCCAACAACGGCGAGGTGCTCGCCTACGGCGCGCGCTGAGCGAACGGGCGAGCGGGGACGCGCTTTGCCGCCGCGGCGGCTGCGCGCTTTGGCCTTGCATTCCCGGCAGGCTTCGATTAGGGAGCCCGCATCCCGCACGCGGGCATCGGCCGGCGCGGGCTCTTCGGGATCGGGGAGCGCGCATCGGGCCCTCCGGTGCCGCCCGGACGATCCGGGCGGTTCAGCGCCCGCGGAAGGCTGGAACCGGTAAAGGAGACATGTGATGGCGTTGCCGCAGATCAGTCTGCGCCAGCTTCTGGAGGCTGGCGTCCACTTCGGGCATCAGGCCCACCGCTGGAATCCCAAGATGGCCCCCTACATCTACGGGGACCGCGACGGGGTCCACATCATCGACCTGACGAAGACCGTGCCGCTGCTCTACCGCGCGCTGGGCGCGATCCGGGACATCGTCGCCGGCGGCGGGCGGGTGCTCTTCGTCGGCACCAAGCGCCAGGCGCAGGAGATCATCGCCGATGCGGCCAAGCGGACCGGCCAGTATTACGTGAACCACCGCTGGCTCGGCGGCATGCTGACGAACTGGCAGACGGTCTCGCGCTCCATCCGGCGGCTGAAGGAACTCGATGCGATCCTCGAGAAGGGCACCGAAGGCTTCACCAAGAAGGAGCTGCTGCAGCTCACCCGCCAGCGCGAGAAGCTGGAGCGGGCCCTGGGCGGCATCCGCGACATGGGCGGCCTGCCCGACGTGCTCTTCGTGATCGACACCAACCGCGAGAAGATCGCCGTGGCCGAGGCGAACAAGCTCGGCATTCCCGTGGTGGCCGTCGTCGACACGAATTCGGACCCCGACGGCATCGACTACCCGATCCCGGGCAATGACGATGCCACCCGGGCGATCAAGCTCTACTGCGATCTCGTCGCGATCGCGATCCTCGACGGCATCGCCGAGCAGATGAAGAAGTCCGGCGCCGATGTCGGCGAGGCGGCCGAGCCCGCGCCGGAGCCGGCGCTCGCCGCCGAGGCGGCGGGCGATGCGGCCGCGGCGGCCGAGGAGGAGGCGGCCGGCGGCAACGAGTCCGATGCGCCCGCGGCCGGGCCTTCCGGCGGGGCGGAAGAGGCCGCACCGGCCGGGGCCGCGAAGGAGGCCGAGAAGGCCGAGTAGGACGATTTCAGCGCCGCCCGCATTCGGCGGGTGGCGGGGATGTGGTGCGGCCGGCCCGGCGCTTTCGCGGGCGCGCTGCGCGGGCGGGGCCCGCCCGTCAAAGGATGCAAGGGAGAGATGGCGATGGCGAACATCACCGCGGCGATGGTGAAGGCCCTGCGCGAGAAGACCGGCGCGGGCATGATGGACTGCAAGCAGGCGCTCGCCGAAACCGGTGGCGACATGGAGGCGGCGGTCGACTGGCTGCGCAAGAAGGGTCTGTCGGCGGCCGCCAAGAAGTCGGGCCGGACCGCGGCCGAAGGTCTTGTCGCCGCCGTCGTGGACGGGAACCGCGGCGCCCTGGTGGAGGTCAATGCCGAAACCGACTTCGTCGCCCGCAACGACAAGTTCCAGGACTTCGTGCGGCAGGTCGCCCGACTTGCGCTCGAGACCAGGGGCGACATCGAGGCGCTCAAGGCGGCGGCCTTCCCGGGCACGGGCCGCACGGTGGCCGACGAGCTGACCCATCTGATCGCGACCATCGGCGAGAACATGGTGCTGCGCCGCGCCGGTCATCTGGAGGTGGATCCCGGCATCGTCGCCGCCTATGTCCATGGCGCGGTGGCGGACGGCCTCGGCAAGATCGGCGTGCTGGTGGCGCTCGAGAGCGCGGGCGATGCGGAGAAGCTCCAGGCGCTCGCCAAGCATCTGGCGATGCACATCGCCGCGATGGCGCCGCAGGCGGTCGATGCGGACGGTCTCGATCCGGCGGTCGTCGAGCGCGAGCGCAGCGTCCTCGTCGAGCAGGCGCGGGCCTCGGGCAAGCCCGAGAACATCATCGAGAAGATGGTGGAAGGCCGCATGCGCAAGTTCTACCAGGACGTCGTGCTGCTCGAGCAGGTCTCCGTCGTCGACGGCGAAAAGCGCGTCTCGCAGGTGCTGAAGGAGGCGGAGAAGGAGCTCGGCTGCCCGGTCCGGGTCGCCGGCTTCCTGCGCTTCCAGCTCGGCGAGGGCATCGAGAAGGAGCAGGGCGATTTTGCGGCCGAGGTCGCGGCCGCGGCCGGTCTCGGCTGAGCCCCGGCTTCACGCCGCCATCGCCGGCGCCCGCGGCGGCTGTTGACCGCCCGCGCGGCGGCTGACACAAGGAGACGGGAACGCGGCCGGCCCCTTGCCCGGTCGCAGGCTGAAGGTCAGGCGATCCGGCCATGAGCGAGCCCCGCTACCGACGCGTGCTGCTGAAGCTCTCCGGCGAGGCCCTGATGGGGGAGAAGGGCTACGGCATCGATCCCGGGACCCTGAAGCGGATCGCCGGCGAGATGAAGGAGGCGCTCGCGCTCGGCATCGAGCTGTGCGTGGTGGTCGGCGGCGGCAACATCTTCCGCGGCATGAAGGCGGCGGAGGCCGGGCTGGACCGGGCGTCCGCGGACTACATGGGCATGCTCGCCACCGTCATGAACGCGCTCGCGATCCAGAGCGCGCTCGAGCGGCTCGGCGTTCACACCCGCGTCCAGAGCGCCATCCCCATGTCGCAGATCTGCGAGCCCTACATCCGCCGCCGCGCGATCCGGCACATGGAAAAGGGGCGGGTCGTGATCTTCGCCGCCGGCACCGGCAATCCCTTCTTCACCACGGATACGGCGGCGGCGCTTCGGGCGGCGGAGATGGGCTGCGACGTGCTGGTCAAGGCCACCAATGTGGACGGCGTGTATTCGGCGGATCCCAAAACGGATCCGTCCGCGCGCCGTTTCGAGCGGCTGTCCTACATGCAGGTGCTGCGCGCCGATCTGAAGGTCATGGACGCCTCCGCCATCTCGCTGTGCCGCGAGAACCGCATCCCGATCCTCGTCTTCTCCATCCGCGAGGAGGGTGCGCTTCCGGCGGTGCTGGCGGGCGGTGGCCGCGCGACGCTGATCTCGGGTGAGGAATCCGGTGACGGACAGAAGCTGGCAGCGGGAGGGTGAGCGATGAGCGGCTTCGATCGCAAGGATGTCGAGCGCCGGATGAAGGGTGCGCTCGAGACCCTGAAGCACGAGTTCGCCGGCCTGCGCACCGGGCGTGCCAGCCCGGCGCTGCTGGAGCCCGTGGTGGTGGAGGTCTACGGCACCCAGATGCCGCTGAACCAGCTCGCGACGATCGGCGTGCCCGAGCCGCGCATGCTCTCGGTGCAGGTGTGGGACAGGAGCAATGTCGGGGCCGTCGACAAGGCCATCCGCAACGCCGGGCTCGGCCTCAATCCCATCGTCGAGGGCAATCTCCTGCGCATTCCGATCCCGCCGCTGAGCGAGGAACGCCGTCGCGAAATGGCCAAGATCGCGGCCAAGTATGCGGAGACCGCGCGGGTGGCGGTGCGCAACGTCCGGCGCGACGCCATCGAGCACATCCGCCGCATGGAGCGCGAGGAGCACATGAGCGAGGACGAGGCCCGGCGCCTGATGGACGAGGTCCAGAAGATGACCGACCACTGGATCGCGGAGATCGACGCGGCGCTGAAGGCCAAGGAAGAAGAGATCATGCAGGTCTGATGCCCGGCGCGGAGACGAGTGCGAGTGCGGATGCGGTTGCGCATGCGGGCGGCTCGGGAGCCATTCCGCGTCATGTCGCGATCATCATGGACGGCAACGGCCGCTGGGCGGCGCGGCGCGGCCTGCCGCGCGCGGCCGGCCATCGCGCCGGTGCGGAGGCGGTGCGCGAGGCGGTGAAGGCGGCCGCCGATCTCGGTGTCGAGGCGCTCACCCTTTATGCCTTTTCCTCCGAGAACTGGAAGCGGCCCGCGGACGAGGTCCGCGATCTCATGGGGCTGCTGCGCATCTATCTGCGCCGCGAGATGCGGGCGCTTCACGAGGAGAACGTGCGCATCCGCTTCATCGGCGAGCACGAGGGGCTGGCGGAAGACATCCGTGCACTGATGGCCGAGGCGCGCACGCTTACGGCCGCCAACACCGGGCTCAATCTGGTGCTCGCCATCAACTACGGCGCCCGGCGCGAGATCGTGCTGGCGGCCCGCCGTCTTGCCGCGGCGGTCGCGCGCGGCGAGATCGCGCCGGAGGACATCGACGAGACGCGGTTCGCGGCGGCGCTCTTCCTGCCGGACCTGCCGGACCCGGATCTCGTGATCCGCACCTCGGGCGAGCAGCGGCTCTCCAACTTCCTGCTGTGGCAGGCGGCCTATGCGGAGCTGCTGTTTCTCGACATCCTGTGGCCCGATTTCACGCAAGCCACCTTCCGGGAGGCGGTGGCGGAATACGCGCGGCGCGAGCGGCGGTTCGGCGGTCGCTGAGAAGGATCGCCCGCGGGGAGGAGAGGATGGAATCGACCGGCCGATTCGCCGAGCTCGGGCAGCGGGTCGTCTCGGCGCTCGTGCTGCTGCCGCCGGTGCTGGCAGCGGTGTGGTTCGGCGGCGTCTGGTTCCTGCTGCTCGTCGCCGCGGCGGCCGCGCTGGCGGGATGGGAGCTCGGCGGGCTGCTGCGCCTTGCGCCGGCGCCGCGCGTCGTGATGGCGGCCTTCTACGGCCTGATGGCGCCCGTCATCTGGCATCTCGGCGTCCTGCGCGACTGGCAGGCGGTCGTGCTGCTCGCGGCCGCGCCGGCGCTCGTCGTCGGGATGGCCGCGCGGCTGCTCGGCGCGCTGCGTCTGGCCTGGGGTGCCGCCGGCTTCGCCTGGATCTGGCTGGGGCTTGCGAGTGCGCTGTGGCTGCGGGCGCAGGAGGAGGGGCTTCAGCTCATCCTCTGGCTGCTCGCCACCGTCTGGGTAACCGACATTGCCGGCTATTTCGTCGGGCGCCTTCTGGGCGGCCCGAAGCTCGCCCCGCGCATCAGCCCGGGCAAGACCTGGTCGGGCCTGATCGGCGCGGTGCTGCTGGCCGCGCTCGCCGGCTGGCTGGCCGCGGCCTCCCTGTTCGAGGCGGCGGGCCCGCGCCATGCGGTCGCCGCGGCCGTGCTGGCGGTGGTGGCGCAGGCGGGCGACCTGCTGGAGAGCGCGATCAAGCGCCATTTCGCGGTCAAGGACGCGGGTCGGCTGATCCCGGGTCATGGCGGCCTGCTGGATCGCATCGACGGCCTGCTGCTGGCCGCGCCGGCGCTCGCGCTGGGCTTGACCTTCGTGGCCTGACAAGGGCAGGAAGCCCGGGATTCGGCCGCCGCGCGTGCGGGAGGAGACGGGAAACGACATGCGGGATCCGCTGAGCGAGGAGGCGCCGAAACGGGTGACCATTCTGGGCTCGACGGGAAGCGTCGGCACCAGCACCCTGAAGCTGATCGCCTCGGCGCCCGGGCGCTTCGCGGTCGAGGCACTGACCGCCAACCGCAATCTCGATCTGCTCGCCGAACAGGTGGCGCGGTTCCGGCCGCGCTTCGTGGCGGTGGCCGATGCGGCGCTCGAAGCCGCCGCGCGTGCGCGCATCGCCGACATCGACCCCGCAATCGAGGTCGCCGCCGGCCCCGAGGCGGTGGTGGAGGCCGCCCGGCGCGAGGCCGACTTCGTGATGGGCGCGATCGTCGGCGCGGCGGGTCTGAGGCCCACGCTCGCCGCGATCGAACGCGGCGCGGTGATCGGCCTCGCCAACAAGGAGACGCTTGTGTGCGCCGGCGGCATCATGATGGAGGCCGTGCGCCGCCACGGCGCGACGCTGCTGCCGGTCGACAGCGAGCACAACGCCATCTTCCAGGTCTTCGACTTCGCCCGCCCCGAGCGCGTGCGCCGGATCATCCTGACCGCATCGGGCGGCCCCTTCCGCACCCGTGCGCGCGATTCCCTCAAGGACATCACGCCCGAGGAGGCGGTGCGCCACCCGAACTGGTCGATGGGCGCCAAGATCTCGATCGATTCGGCGACGATGATGAACAAGGGCCTGGAGCGGATCGAGGCCGTCCACCTCTTTCCCGTCGGGCGCGACCAGATCGAGATCGTCGTTCACCCCCAGTCCGTCATCCACTCCATGGTCGAGTACTGCGACGGCTCGGTGCTCGCCCAGCTCGGCACCCCCGACATGTGCACGCCGATCGCCTATGCGCTCGCCTGGCCGGACCGCATCCCGGCACCCGTCGAGCGCCTTGATTTCGCCCGATTGGGACGGCTCGATTTCGAGGCGCCCGACGAGGAGCGGTTTCCGGCGCTGCGACTCGCGCGCGAGGCGCTGGAGGCGGGTGAGAGCGCGCCGATCGTGCTGAATGCGGCCAACGAGGTGGCGGTGGCGGCCTTTCTCGCGCGCCGGATCGGCTTCCTCGAGATCACCGAGGTGGTGGAACGGGCGCTTCAGGCCTTCTCCCACGGCCCCGTGCGCAGCCTCGAGGACGTAGTGGCGGTGGACGAGGAGGCCCGCAGGCTTGCGGCCGGCAGTCTGCAGGCGGCCGCGTGAACGGTAGCGAGGAGCAGGAATGATGGAGCTGGCCGCACCCGGCCTGCTGACGACGCTGATCAGCTTCGCCGTCGCGATCACGATTCTCGTCTTCGTGCACGAGATGGGGCACTACTGGGTCGCCCGCCGCTTCGGCGTGCGGGTGGAGGTGTTCTCCATCGGCTTCGGCCCGGAGATCTTCGGCTGGACCGACCGGCACGGCACCCGCTGGCGGGTGAGCCTCGTGCCGCTCGGGGGCTATGTGCGCTTCTTCGGCGATGCCGATGCGGCATCGGGCGCGGACCACGCGGCGCTCGCGCGCATGAGCCCCGAGGAGCGCGCCGCCGCCTTTCACACGAAGCCGCTCTGGCAGCGCGCGCTGATCGTCGCGGCCGGGCCGATCGTCAACATCCTCTTCGCGGTGGTGATCTATGCGGCGCTGTTCGCCGGCTACGGCCAGGCGGTGCGCCCGCCGGTGGTGGTCGAGGTCCAGCCGGGAAGCCCCGCCGAGGCGGCGGGCATCGCGCCGGGCGACCGCATCGTCGCGCTGGCCGGTCGCCATGTCGATGACGCCGCGGATCTCGTGCGCCTCGTCGGGCTCTATCCGGGCCGGACGGTCAGCGTCGAGATCGAGCGCGGCGGCCAACGCATCCGGCGGGAGGTGACGCTCGCGCGCGCCGTGATCGAGGACCGGTTCGGAAACCGCTACGAGACGGGCCGGCTGGGCGTGATGCTGCCTGCGCGGCCGACGGAAATCCGCCGGCTCGGCCCGCTCGAGGCCGTGGGGGCGGCCGCATCCGAGACGGTCGAGATGATGCGCATGATGCTCACCGTCGTCGGCCAGGTGATCATGGGCGTGCGCAGCCTCGACGATCTCGGCGGGCCCGTGAAGATCGCGAAGGTGTCGGGCGAGCAGGCGAGTCTGGGGCTCGTCTCCTTCATCGCCTTTCTCGCTCTGATTTCGGTCAATCTCGGGCTCGTCAACCTGTTTCCGATCCCGATGCTCGACGGCGGCCATCTTTTCTTCTATGCGATCGAGGCGGTGCGCGGCGCGCCCGTGCCGCCGCGGGTGCAGGAATGGAGTTCGCTCGTCGGTCTGGGTCTGCTGCTCGCGCTCGTGCTGCTCGTGACCTGGAACGATCTGAAGACGTTGTGACGGCCGTCCCGCGAAGCGGGGCGGCGGTGGTCCGCCGGACCGGTGTTCGGGGTGGACGACGGGGATGAAGCGTGCGTGAAGGATCGCCGATGAAGCGTCGCTGCGGCTGGTGGACCGGCGTCCTGCTCCTTGTCGCTTTCGCCCTCGGCCCGGCGCGGCTTGCGCCCCTGCCGGCCGCCGCCCAGCAGGCCGACCGGATCACCGGCATCGCGGTCACGGGCAATCAGCGCATCGAGCCGGAGACCGTCGTGTCCTACATGGTGGTGCGCCCGGGCGATCCCTTCGATCCGAAGCGGCTTGACGAGAGCCTGAAGCGCCTGATCGCGACGGGGCTGTTCTCCGACGTCTATTTCACCCGCACCGCCGACGGCACGCTCGTCGTCCACGTGACGGAGAATCCGATCATCAACCGGATCATCTTCGAGGGCAACCGGCGGATGAAGGAGGACAAGCTGAGCGAGGAGGTTCAGCTCAAGCCCCGCATCGTCTTCACCCGCGCCAAGGTGCGCGCCGACGTCCAGCGCATCCTCGACCTCTACCGCCGCTCGGGCCGCTTCGCCGCCGTCGTCGAGCCGAAGATCGTGCAGCTGCCCCAGAACCGGGTGGACCTCATCTTCGAAATCTCGGAGGGGCCGAAGTCCAAGATCCGCGAGATCAACTTCATCGGCAACCGCAAATTCTCCGACGGCGATCTCAGAGACGAGCTTGCCACCAAACAGGCGCGGTGGTGGAAGATCTTCACCTCCAACGACACCTACGACCCCGACCGCCAGGCCTTCGACCGCGAGCAGCTGCGCCGCTTCTACTTCAACCGCGGCTATGCGGACTTCCGCGTGGTGGCGGCGGTCTCCGAGCTCACGCCCGACCGGCGCAACTTCATCACGACCTACGTGCTGGAGGAGGGCGAGATCTACCACTTCGGCAAGATCGAGATCGAAAGCGAGATCAAGGACATCAAGCCCGATGTCTTCAAGAGCTTCCTGCACGTGCGCGAGGGCGAGATCTACAGCCTGAAGAAGATCACCGATTCGGTGGATGCGCTGACCAACATCGCGGGTGTTCTGGGCTACGCCTTCGTCAACATCCGGCCCATCCCGCACCGCGACCGCGAGAAGCGGATCATCGGCATCACCTTCAAGATCTTCAACGCGCCGCGCGTCTATGTCGAGCGGATCAACATCAAGGGCAATCTGCGCACCCGCGACTACGTGATCCGGCGCGAATTCCGGCTGGTTGAGGGCGATGCGTTCAACCTCTCGAAGGTCGAGCGCTCGAAGCAGCGCATTCAGCGCCTCGGCTTCTTCCGCGAGGTCGAGATCGAGCAGCTTCCCGGCTCGCGCGAGGACCGGCTCGTGCTCGAGGCCAACGTCCAGGAGGAGGCGACCGGCTCGCTGTCGCTGGGGGCGGCCTTCTCGAGCTTCGAGAACTTCATCTTCCAGTTCGAGCTCGCCGAGCGGAACTTCCTCGGCAAGGGCCAGGACGTGCGGATCAATTTCGCGATCTCCTCGATCCAGACGAACATCGTTCTGAGCTTCACGGAGCCGTATCTGTGGGGCCGCAACATCTCGGCGGGCTTCGACCTGTTCCGGTCCAATTTCCAGATCGCGCGGCGGTCGAGCTTCGACACCACCACGACCGGCGCGAGCCTGCGCGCGGGCCTGCCGCTCGGCGAGCGCAGCGCGCTGGCCCTGCGCTACTCGATCCGTCAGGACGACGTGAATCTGGGGCTGTTCTCGTCCCGCTTCCTGCTGGACAGCCAGGGCAGCACGCTCACCTCGCTCGTCGGCTACAGCCTGATCTACGACAGCCTGAACCATCCGCTGCGGCCCACCCGCGGCCAGCGCGCGATCTTCTCGCAGGATTTCGCGGGTGTGGGCGGCGACAAGCGCTTCCTGCGCACCACCTTCGAATACGACGGCTTCTTCCCGCTGTTCTGGGGCTTCATCGGCCATCTCGGCGCGAACGGCGCCTACATCGACGGGCTCGGCCAGCGGGTGCGGGTGTCCGACCGCTTCTTCCTCGGCGGGCCGGAGATCCGGGGCTTCGACATCGCCGGCGTCGGCCCGAGGGCCGCGCGGGTGGAGGATGACGGCTCGCTGACCGATCTCAACACGCCGCTCGGCGGGCGCGCCAAATACGTCGGCACGGCGGAACTCATCTTCCCGCTCGGCGAATCCGCGCGCGAGCTCGGCGTGCAGGTGAGCGCCTTCGTCGACGCGGGGGCGCTCTGGAAGGCGGACTCGAGCGCGACCTTCGAGGACGAGGTGATCGTCGGCAACACGGCCAAGCCCCGGGTGGCCGCCGGCATCGGCGTGTCGTGGGAGTCGCCCTTCGGCCCGTTCCGCATCGATCTCGCGTTCCCCTTGAAGAAGCAGCCCTTCGACGATAGGCAGAAGCTCCAGTTCAACGTCGGAACAAGCTTCTGACCCGGGGGCGCGGCGCGGACGGGAGCGTTCCGGCAATTTGGTCGTCGACAGCGCGGCAAGAAGCGGCTAGGAAGGCGCCGGACCCGGCAAGGGCGGCAGACACACAGACGAGGAGAGAGGGACCGTGGTGGCCTGGATGAAAACGACGATGGCGGCGCTGTTCGCGGCGCTGGGGCTGGTGGCGCTGGCCGGGCCCGTCGAGGCGCAGCAGAATGCGGTGCCGGCGGCGCGGATCATTCTCGTGGACTTCGACCGGGTGTCGCGGGAATCGCTCGTCGGCAAGGACATCGCCGCGCAGATGGAATCCCATCGCGTGGATCTGGAGAAGAAGGCCCGCGCGATCCAGGACAAGCTGAAGGCCGAGGAGGAGGAGATCGCCAAGCAGCGCAACATCATCAGCCCCGAGGCCTTTCAGGAGCGTGTGCGCGGCCTGCAGCAGAAGGCGCAGCAGAAGCAGGCGGAACTGCAGGACCTCCAGCAGCAGGCCCGGCGGGCCATGCAGCAGGCCCAGCTCGAGGTCCAGCGCGTGCTGCGCCCCATCGTCAAGGAGGTGATGGACCGGCACGGTGCCAACATGGTGCTCGACAAGGCGCTGGTCTCGCAGCATGCGGCCGGCCTCGACGTGACCACCGAGGTGATCGAGAAGCTCGACCAGGCGATGCCGAGCTTCCAGGTCCAGCTGCCCGAGATCCCGCCGGAGCAGTAGACGGCGGCGCCAACACGAGGAAATCGGGGTGACGAACCGTGCGCGAAGGCAGCCCGGGCGAACTCGGCGTCCAGGACATCCTCGAGCGGATTCCCCACCGCTATCCCTTCCTGCTGATCGACCGCGTGCGCGCCGTCGTGCCGCATGAAAGCGCCGTCGGCATCAAGAACGTCACGGCCAACGAGCCCTTCTTTCCGGGCCACTTTCCGGGTCATCCGGTGATGCCGGGCGTGCTGATCATCGAGGCCATGGCGCAGACCTGCGCGGTGCTCGTGGTCGAGAGCCTGGGCGAGGAGGCGAAGGGGCGCGTCGTCTACTTCATGTCCATCGACGGCGCCCGCTTCCGCCGGCCGGTCACCCCCGGCGACGTCCTCGAGCTGCATGTGCGGCGCGAGCGCGCGCGGGGCAACGTCTGGCGCTTCGCCTGCGAGGCGCAGGTCGAGGGCCGGCGCGTGGCCGAGGCCACCATAGCCGCCATGCTGATGGACGAGCGCGCCGCCGTCTGAAACGCCAAGTTTCCGGATTTTTCGCGCCGTTCCAAAGAAATTTCAGGATGCTGGACGATCCGGGGGCGGTCGGCGGCGCACTCTCATGACAATCCTGTCGAGATCTCCTGTGCGCCGGATGATGTCATTTGCGCACAACCCGAAAAATGCTTGCTTTTTCTGGCTGGCAGGGCAAGAAACGATTTACCTTTTTGGGTAATGGTGGTCGCCCGAGGGGGAACGCTTCGCAGAACAGGTGGGTGAGCAGATGGCAGCGGATCGATGGGGAAGGATGGCATGTTGCCGGTCTGTCCACGCTGTGCGGAGCGCGCACACGCCCATGAGATTCTTGGAAAATTCCCGCCGGCGCGGGTGAAGTGCCGGTCCTGCGGCACGCCGCTCAAGCTGGTGTGGCGGCCGCTTACGCTGCTTGCGCTCTGGCTGGGCGTGATGCTGCTGGCCTGGGTGGTGTGGCAGGCGCTGGCCCGTCCGGATCTGCGCGTGATCGTCGTCATCGCGGCCGCGATGGCGGCGGTGGGGGCATCCTTCCTGGGGCTCGGCCTGGTCGAGCGCGATGTCGCGGCCGATGGCACTTCGCGTGCGTCCGACAAGTCGGGCGACGGCCGCGCGCAGGCCTGACGCACCGACGCCGCAGATGCGATCCGCGTAGGGGCGCCGGCGGGCGACCCTCCCCCACCGCGTCGTTCGCCGGCTTGACCGGCGAACCCAGCCGGCGCTGGTGACAACACCCGGCCCAAGGGAGCGGCTCCACCTCCCGCTGGACCCGCCGGTCAAGCCGGCGGGTGACGAGGAGAGGGGATGGACCCGCCGGTCAGGCCGGCGGGTGACGAGGAGAGGGGATGGACCCGCCGGTCAAGCCGGCGGGTGACGAATAAAAAAGTGCCGGCGGGTGACGAAGAAAAGACGGCCGAGCGTGTCAGAGTGTGCCGGCGGGTGACGCTCTCCTCTCTCGTCATTCGCCGCGAAAGCGGCGAATCCAGCCGCCGGGCGTGACGGAAGCCTGCGCCGGGGCTGGCCCCGCTTCCCGCTGGACCTGCCGGTCAAGCCGGGTGACGAGAAGGGGGCGGATCCGGCAATGATGGTCCGTCGAAGGAAGGCACCGGACGAAAGGAAGCTACTTGATCTTGGCTTCCTTGAACTCGACATGCTTGCGCACGACGGGGTCGTATTTGCGCAGCACGAGCTTGTCCGTCATCTTGCGGGGATTCTTCTTCGTCACGTAGTAGTAGCCGGTGCCAGCGCTGCTCACCAGCCTGATCTTGATGCTGTTCGGCTTCGCCATGCTGCCAACTCCCTGATGCGCGGGCGCGCCGCCGCGCCGCCCGCGCCTTGTGATCCGCGCCCCGCTCGATAGAGACCGCATCCGGGCCTGTCAAGACGGAGCCGGGAAGGAGCGCGGCCGCGGGCCGGGACAGGCGCGCGCACATGATCGTTCACCAAATCCTTACCGGTTCGGGGCAAGGAAGGCGACCAGTGAGGATGACGCAGGACGGGGTGCATCAGCGATGGCGAGGGCCGGGCTCAGCGAGGAGGCGGCGATCCAGGAGATCCTCGACGGCATCGAGGACCGGATCGCGGAGATCAACGAGCTCTTGGACGCGGTGCGGGAGGGCCGGAGCGATGCCGGCGTCGCCGTCGGCCTGCTGCGCCAGCACGCCCATTCCGTCAAGAGCATGGCGGCGAGCGCGCATGTGCCGGTGCTGCAACGGATCGCGATGCGCTTCGAGGCCTATCTGAGCCCGCTCGCACGCCTGGACGGCGAGGCCGTCGAGGATGCCCAGACCTTCGCCGACCGTCTGGCCGAGGCGCTGGACGGGAATCTCGCGTTGAGCGAAGAGGAGATCGCCGACCGCCTGGCCCGGCTTCCGGGTGCGCCGCCGGCTTCCGCCAGCTTCGACCCGAACGAGGTGCAGGTGCGCGACATCGACATCATGCTGGTGATGTCGCCCGGCACGGCGACGAATTTCGTCACCCGCGAGCTCGCGGAATGCGGCTACCGGATGATCAACTGCTTCTCCACGCTGGATGCGCTCGTGCTGGCGGGCCAGATGAAACCCCACCTCGTGATCGTCTCGAACGTGATGCCGGAGCTGTCGGGCGTCGATTTCGCCTGCGCCATGCGGGCGATGCCGTCGACGAAGGACATTCCCGTGGCGATGCTGACCAGCGAGAAGCGCGGCTCGCCGGCGCTCGCGGGACTGCCGGAGGAGGTGCCGCTGTTGTCGAAATCCGGCCGCTTCGCCGACGACGTGACCCGCGTCTTCCAGCAGCTCGGCATTCTCTAGGCGCGGGACGCGTCGTCCCGGTCGCCTAAAGCAGCCCCAGCGCCTTGAAGCTCGTGTGGCCGCTCAGCGAGATCACCACATGATCGTGCAGCCGGATGCCGAGACGGCGCGCGGCTTCCGCGATCTCGCGCGTCATGTCGATGTCGGCCTGGGAGGGGGTCGGGTCGCCGCTCGGGTGGTTGTGGACGAGGATGATGGCGCTGGCATGGAGCTCCAGCGCGCGGCGGATCACCTCGCGCGGATAGACGGGCGTGTGGTCGACGGTGCCCTCCTGCTGGAGCTCATCGGCGATGAGATGGTTGCGGCGGTCGAGGAAGAGGATCCGGAACTGCTCCTTCGGCGCATGGGCCATCGCGATCCGGCAGTAGTCGAGAAGCGCCTGCCAGTTGCTGATCGCCGGCCGGTTCAGCACCTGCTCGCGCGCCAGCCGCCGGGCGGCCACCGCCACGGCCTTGAGCGCGACGACCGCGGCCTCGCCCATGCCGTCCACCACCGCAAGCTCGCCCGCATCCGCGCTCAGCACGCCTTCGAACGAGCCGAATGCGCGCAGGAGCCGCTTGGCGAGCGGCTTGACGTCCCGGCGCGGGATGGCGCCGAAGAGCAGCAGCTCGATCAGCTCGTAGTCGGCAAGGCCCTCGCCGCGGGTGTCGAGAAAGCGGCGACGCAGACGCCGGCGGTGACCGCGCACCAGCTCGGCATCGCCGCCGCCGGCCGTGCGCCGCTCCGCCTCCGCCGCCGGAAACGGGACGCCGCCCGCATCACGGAGCCGCCGCGCACCCCGCGAGCCTCCGTCGTCACCCCGCCGATCCGTCTCGCCCGCCATCCGCGCCCCCCGACGCGCCCCGGCCGGCCCGGGCGCCGGCGTCAGCCGTCCGCGCCCGCACCGTCATAGGGCGGCTTGGTGTAGCCCTTCGGTGACAGGGTGAAGATTTCCACCCCGTCCTCGGTCACCCCGACCGTGTGCTCGAACTGCATGGAAAGCGACCGGTCCCGGGTCACCGCCGTCCAGCCGTCGTCCAGGATCTTGGTCTCCGGCCGGCCGGCGTTCACCATCGGCTCGACGGTGAAGAACATCCCGGGCAGCAGCTCCGGCCCGGTGCCCGGTTCGCCGTAGTGCAGCACGTTCGGGGCATCATGGAACACGCGGCCGATGCCGTGGCCGCAGAAGTCGCGCACGACCGAAAAGCCTTGCGCCTCCACATGGGACTGGATGGCGTGGCCGATGTCGCCGAGCCGCGCGCCCGGCCGCACCGCCGCGATCCCGCGCATCATCGCCTCATAGGTCACGTCGGACAGCCGGCGCGCCTTCACGCTCGGCCGGCCGACGAAGAACATCCGGCTCGTGTCGCCGTGCCAGCCGTCGAGAATGACGGTGACGTCGATGTTGACGCTATCTCCCTCCTTGAGGCGCTTCGGGCCGGGAATGCCGTGGCAGACGACGTGGTTGACCGAGGTGCAGATCGACTTCGGAAAGCCCCGGTAGTTGAGCGGCGCGGGGATCGCGCCGTGGTCCAGGATGTATTCGTGGCAGAGCCGGTCGAGCTCCTCGGTCGTCACGCCCGGCACGACGTGCGGCGTGATGAAGTCCAGCACCTCGGCCGCCAGCCGGCCGGCGCGCCGCATGCCCTCGAAGGCCTCGGCGTCGTGGATCTTGATGCCGCGGTGGCGACCGATCACGCCGCCCTCCTGGTCCCGCCTGCGAAGGGAAAGATCTATCCGCATGTCCTGCTCGCCGTTGCGGGCCGCCGGCCCCTCTTTCGTTCAGGCCTCAACATAGGCGCGATCGCCGCGGGTGGGAAGGGGGCCGTCGTCATGAACGGCCCCGGGCGTCAGCCTCAGACGCCGGGCGATGAAGGCGACCCCCGCATCCGCGGCCCTGCGCGCCGCCCGGCAGTAGTCCGGATCGATGTCGCAGGCGAGCGCGAAGCGGTCGCCGTCGGCGCGCTGGGCGAGGTACAGCACCGCCGCGCGCCCTTCGCCGGTGCGCGCAAGGCGGGCGAGCTCGTCCAGATGCCGGCGGCCGCGGGCGGTGGGCGCATCCGGGAAGGCGAGGGCGGCGCCGCGTCTCAGCGTGACCGATTTCACCTCCAGCATCAGCGGCGCCAGGCGCCCGACCGGATCCTCGAGCAGAAAGTCGATGCGGCTGCCCGCGCCCAGGGCGACTTCCGTCCGGACGCCGGCGTAGCCGGCGAACTCGGGGATGGCGGAACGCGCGATCAGCGCCCGGGCGAAGGCGTTGGCGCGGGCGGTGTCGACCCCGACGAGCACGCCCTCCGCGGTCTCGGAGAGCACCCAGCGCCACGCGAGCTTCGCCTTCGGATTCTTGACGGGGGCGAGCCACACCCGCATGCCCGGTTCCGCGCAGCCCGTCATCGCCCCGGGATTGGGGCAGTGGGCGGTGACCGCCGCGCCCGCACCGTCATCCAGGACGACATCGGCGAGGAAGCGCTTGTAGCGCCTGACGAGCCGCCCCGGCACCAGCGGCGGGTCGAAGCGGTGGAGAGGGTCTTCGCCGGGCGGGTCGTCGCGCTTGGTCACGGCGGGGCAACTCTTTCGACGAAAAGACGGTGCGACACGAGGGGTCGTCCCTGTGCGCGATCTCCCAGATGCAGGTCGCAAACGCGGATCACTTCCCGAAGCTGCCGGCCGGGCCGGGGAAGACGACGGGGCTCTCGAAGCCGTCCTTCGACACCGAGGCGACGCCGAAGAAATAGTTGTCGATGACGATGTTCTTGAGCGTCGCATGATCCGTCAGCCCCACCCAGCGGCTCCACTGCCACTGCGGCTGGTCGGTGAGCCGCCAGTAGACCCGGTAGCCGGCGAGATTGTCGGCCGCGCGCCCTTGCGGCAGCTTCCAGGACAGCGTCGTGTCGGGCGAGACCGCACCGCGGATCTCGACATCGGCCGGAAACGGCGGCGCGGAGGCGAGCGAGGCCAAGGTCACCACATTAAGCGCGGTCAGCTTGGCCGCATAGGCGAAGTCGACTCCCTCGATCACGTCGCCGTAGCGGATGCCGTTCTCCACCCGCACGTCCTGGTGCTGGCGCGTGTAGTTCTCGTGCGCCTCCATGATCCGCACCGCCGGCATGCCGAGCTCGTTGAAGGGCCGGTGGTGGCCGCCGCGACCGAAGCGGTCGAGGCGGTAGATCATCATGACGTCGAGGTTCGGGATGTAGCGGTCGGCCAGCCGGTCGATGTAGCGCGCGAGATTGCGCGACGGGCTGTCCACCTCGCCACCGGTAAAGCGCCGGATGCGGGCTTCCTCCGGCGTCTCGACGGCGCGCGTGCCCTCGGAGAAGACGCGGGCCGTGGTGTTGTCGATAACCCCGTCGATGCCCGCGATGTTGCCGATCATGTCGTTGTTGAGCACGGCCTTCACGCGCCAGCCCTGATCCCTTGCATGCTCGGCGAGGATCCGGCCGCCGTAGAGCCCCTGTTCCTCGCCCGCCAGCGCGGCATAGACGATGGTGCCGGCGAAGCGGTGCTTCGAGAGCACGCGGGCCGCCTCCAGCGTGCCGGCCAGCCCGCTCGCATTGTCATTGGCGCCCGGCGAATCCGATGTCGCATCCATGACATCGCTCACCCGGCTGTCGATGTCGCCCGACATGATGACGACCCGATCGGGATCGAGCGTGCCGCGCTGGATCGCGATGACGTTCACGATCTCCGTCGGCTCCGGAATGCGCGGGGCGGGGCCGACGACCCCCGCCACACGCCGCACCTCGAGGCAGCCGCCGCAGGATGCGGAGATCCGGCGGAACTCCTCCTCGATCCAGCGGGTCGCGGCGCCGATGCCGCGCTTCGGATCCGTCCTGCTCGAGAGCGTGTGGCGGGTGCCGAAGGAGACCAGCGTGCGCACGTCGCGTTCGATCCGCTCGGGAGAAACCGCGCGCACCAGCTCATGCAGCAGCGGCTGCTCGGACGGCGGGGCAGGGGGCGGGGGGGTCTCCTGTGCGGCCGCGGCCGTCCCGCCGGCGAACCCCGCCATCGCGAGCGCCGCCGCACAGGCTGCGGCCGCGCAAACCGGAAGATGGTGGCGCATGATCGCCCTCCCGTTTCATCCCGATCGCAGCCCCGGCGACCGTCCCGGGCCGGCCCCGCTCAGTCCTCCGGTTTGAGGCTGCGGTAGACGAAGGTGATGAACTGCTCGGGCTTGATGAAGGCCTTGCCCCAGGCCTCGTCATAGTCCGCCATGGGTTTTGCGGCAATCGCCTCCTCGAGCGACTTGCCCTCGTCGATGAGCTTCTGGACCCGGTCGCGGGCGGTGACCAGCATGCGGTGATAGGCCTCGAGCCCCTTGCGGTCGGTCAGCGGGCCGTGGCCCGGGATGATGCGGGTGTTCTCGTCCGCGATGGCGAGCGCCTTCTCCACGCCCGCGATCATGCCCTTCACATTGCCGCCCGAGCCGAGGTCGATGAAGGGATAGAAGCCGTTGAACATGATGTCGCCCATGTGGATGACGTTGCTCTTCGTGAAATGCACGAGCGAATCGCCGTCGGTGTGGGCGTGCGCGATGTGATGGGCGCGCACCTCCTCACCGTTGAGATGGAAGGCGAGTTCGGCGTTGAAGGTAACGACGGGCAACGCCGCACGCGGCGCGGCCGGCACATGGCGGTTGAAGGCGGCCATGAACTGGTCCGTCGACATCCGCCGGTAGACATTGTCGTGGGCGACGATCACGACGCCGGCCTTGCCGAAGTTCTCGTTGCCGCCCGTGTGGTCGCCGTGCCAGTGGGTGTTGAGGATGAAGCGGATCGGCTTGTCGGAGATGGTCCGCACCGCCGCCTCGATCTTCGGCGTGAGCGGCGCGAACTGGTCGTCGATCAGGATCACCGCCTCGTCACCCGCGAAGACGCCGATGTTGCCGCCCCGGCCGAAGAGCACGTGAACCTGGCCGGCGACATGCTCGGCCCTCACCTCGACGTCGGCCATGTCCTGCTGGGCCGCCGCCGGCGGCGTCATGAGCGTTGGGCCGAATCCCAGAAGGGCGAACCCGATCGCCGCTGCCGCATGTGTGCGCATCTCCGCCTCCTCCCCGGCCACCATGGGCGCCGTCCCGCACGACCGCGGAACGGGCTCAGCGGCGGCCGCCTTCGTCTCCGTCACGTCCGGCAGCGGTCATGCTAGAGTCTTTGCCCCCTGCGGTCGAGCCGCCGCCGTACAAACTTTCGATCAGCTCGCCGTAGCGCTCGCGCACCTTGTGGCGGCGGACCTTGAGGGTGGGCGTCATCATCCCGTTTTCGATGGTGAAGGGCTCGGCGAGCAGCGCGAAACGCCTGACCCGCTCGAGCGCGGCGAGCCTTCGGTTGACGCGCTCGACCGCATCCTCCACCGCCCGCCGGAAAGCCGCCTGACCCGCGAGCTCCTCGAGCTTTGCGGGCAGGCCATGCGCGCGCGCCCATTCGGCCGCCCATTCCGCATCCGGGACGATGAGGCCGACGAGGTAGGGGCGGGAGTCGCCGTAGACCATCGCCTGGGCGATCTCGGGCTCCAGCGTCAGCATGCCCTCCACGCGCGCCGGCGAGATGTTCTCGCCCTTGTCGAGGACGATGATGTCCTTCTTGCGGTCGGTGATGACGAGGTGGCCGTCCTCGTCGATCATGCCGATGTCGCCGGTGTGCAGCCAGCCGTCGACGATGGTGCGCCGGGTGGTGGCCTCGTCGCGCCAGTAGCCCTTCATCACCAGCTCGCCGCGCACGAGGATCTCGCCGTCGTCGGCGATCCTCACGGTGACCGACTTGAGCGGCGGGCCGACCGTGTGGATCTTCGGATGCTCCGGCCGGTTGACGGAGATGATGGGGGCGGCCTCCGTCTGCCCGTAGCCCTGCAGCAGCCGCAGCCCCAGCGCGACGAAGAATTCGCCGACCCCGGGGTTGAGCGGCGCGCCGCCCGATACCAGCGCCTTGAGGCGGCCGCCGAAGCGCCGCCGCACCTTGGCGCGCACGAGGGCGTCGAGCGCGCGATCGCGGATCCGTTCGCCCAGGGTCAGCGAGTCGGGCGCGCGGGTGCGCTTGATGCCGAGGCGCAGCGCCTCCTCGAACAGGCGCGCCTTGAGGCCGCCTTCCTTGCGGATCGCCGCCTGCACGCGCTGGCGCAGCATCTCGAACAGCCGCGGCACCACCACCATGATGGTGGGCCGGGCCTCGGCCATGTTGGTCGCGAGCTTTTCCACGGATTCGGCGTAGTAGATTTCGGCGCCCAATGTGACCGGCAGCATCTGGCCGGCCGTGTGCTCGTAGGCGTGGGAAAGCGGCAGGAAGGAGAGGAAGCGGTGTCCCTCAAGCCCCAGCGTCGGCGCGAGCACGTCGTGGGCGTCCTCGCAATTGCTGAGGATCGCCCCATGCGAGAGCATCACCCCCTTCGGCGCGCCGCCGGTGCCCGAGGTGTAGATGATGCAGGCGAGATCCTCGCGCCGGAAGCGGCCGGCCGCCTCCTCGAGGATCGCGAGATCATCCGCCGTGCCCTCGAGAACCGCGTCCCACGCCAGCAGCCGGGCGTTCAGCGACTGCTTGAGTGCGACATCCTCCATCGTGATGACGAATTCCGTCGCGTCCGACTGGTGGGCCGCCGGCAGGGTGTTCTTGAGCAGCCGCCGGGTCGAGACGATCACGCCCTTCGCGCCGCTGTTCTCGAGGATGTGGAGGTGATCGCGCACCGTGTTCGTGGTGTAGGCCGGCACCGTGACCGCACCGAGCGTCATGATCGCGAAATCCGCGATCAGCCATTCCGGCCGGTTCTCGGAGACGAGGACGACGCGGTCGCCCGGCTCGACGCCCTGGGCCTTGAGGCCGCGTGCGAGTCTGGCGATGGCGCCCGCCACCTCCTTCCAGGTCATGCCGTGGTAGCGGCCGTCGCGCTTGGCCGCGAGAAATGTGCGCTCCGGTCCGGCCTCGACCTGCCGCCAGAAGGCCGCCACGAGGCTGGTTGAAGGTTCCGCGCCCGTCAGCGTCATGCCTGACATCTCCCCGATCCCGACCGCCGTCGATCGTCCGTTCCCGGCCCGGCCGATGCCGCCGCGCCGGTGGCGCATAGCAGCACAAAGCCGGGCAGCGCTCAATCACCGCGGTGCTGGCGATTTCGACGGTCCCCCCGGCGCAGCAGCCGCGCCGCCGTCGGCCGGCCGTGTCGCGCCCCTTTTCCACATGCGCTCCATGTGCTAGCCGCGGAAAGCGGCCGCGGCTGCGATGGGCGGACGGGTCGCCCCGGCATGGGGCATCGGGACGAAAGACGGGACGATGACGCGGGAAGGCGGCGGAGACGACAGGGAGCGCCGCAAGGACTGGCGGCTCCACGTCCGGGGCATCGGGGCGGTGCTGCTGCTGCCCGAGGGCGGGGAAGATGAGCAGCGCCACCCCTGCGATCTTCTTGATGTCGCGCTGGCGGGCGTGCGGATCGCGACGGCGGCGCCGCTGCGCACGGGCGACGAGGTCGTGCTCGCCATCCCCGAGGTCGGCGAATACGCGGCCGAGGTGCGCTGGGTGCGTCCGCCCGAGGCGGGGCTTGCGATCGCCGGCGGGCCGGATCTGATGCTGAAGGATCTTGCGGAGGATCCCCGCATCTCGACGCTCAAACCCGACGTCTGAGCCGCGGCGCGCGCCTCGAGCGTGGGGCGGTCGGGGCGCAAGCCGCTTTACAGCCGGGTGATCGCGTTGCTAAAGCGCGGCGCGCCGATGGGCGGGCGCCGTACCGGCGGCGGGCCGTCCCTTGAGGATGCCGAGACGACGGGACCGGGCAGCATGAAGATCCTGACGGGCAACGCGAACCCGCCGCTCGCCGAGGCGATCGCGGCCTATCTCAACATCCCGCTCACCAAGGCGAGCGTGAAGCGCTTCTCCGACCAGGAGGTCTTCGTCGAGATCCACGAGAACGTGCGCGGCGAGGACGTCTTCGTCGTCCAGCCGACGAGCTTTCCGGCCAACGACAACCTCATGGAACTGCTCGTGTGCATCGATGCGCTGCGCCGCGCCTCCGCGCGCCGGATCACGGCCGTCATTCCCTATTTCGGCTATGCGCGTCAGGACAGGAAGCCCGGCCCGCGCACGCCGATCTCGGCCAAGCTCGTGGCGAACCTGATCACCACAGCCGGCGCCGACCGGGTGCTGACGATGGATCTGCACGCCGGCCAGATCCAGGGCTTCTTCGACATTCCGACCGACAATCTCTACGCGCTTCCCGTCTTCGTGCGCGACATCCGGGAACGCTACGGCACCGAAGATCTGATGATCGTCTCACCCGACGTCGGCGGCGTGGTGCGGGCGCGGGCCCATGCGAGCCGGCTCGGCGTGCCGCTTGCGATCGTGGACAAGCGGCGCGAGCAGGCGGGCGTGTCCGAGGTCATGAACATCATCGGCGACGTCGAGGGCCGGCGCTGCATCCTCGTCGACGACATCGTCGATTCGGGCGGCACGCTGTGCAACGCCGCCGAGGCGCTCCTGGAGAAGGGCGCAAAAGAGGTGCTCGCCTATGTGAGCCATGGCGTGCTCTCGGGCGGGGCGGTGGCGCGGATCTCCTCCAGCAAGCTGGCCGAGCTCGTCATCACCGATTCCATCATGGCGACCGAGGCGGTGCGGGTGTCGAAGAAGATCCGCCGCATCACCATCGCGCCGCTTCTGGCCGAGGCCATCCACCGCATCAGCCACGAGACCTCGGTCTCCAGCCTGTTCGACTGAAGATCCTGTCGCCGCCTGTCGGGCACCCTTTGTCAGCCGCGAAAGGCCTCCTGGCGGGTGACGCTTTCTTTATTCGTCATTCGCCGCGAAAGCGGCGAATCCAGCCGCCATGGATGACGGCTCCAACGTCTGCCGTTGCCCCGCTTTCCGCTGGACCCGCCGGTCAAGCCGGCGGGTGACGAAGAGAGAGTGCCGCCGGGTGACGAAGAGAGAGAGTGCCGCCGGGTGACGCTCTCTTTGTCGTCATTCGCCGCGAAAGCGGCGAATCCAGCCGCCATGGATGACGGCTCCAACGTCTGCCGTTGCCCCGCTTTCCGCTGGACCCGCCGGTCAAGCCGGCGGGTGACGAGTTGGGGGGGGGTGCGCACCGGCGGGGTGACGCTCGTTGTGGAGGTGTGCCGATGACTGATGACCGATGACTGATCACTGAATCGTCGTTCGCCGGCTTGACCGGCGAACCCATGAGGCGGGCGTCGCATCCCCGGCGCAGGAGGCCGTCTGCGCCTTCGGCTGGACCCGCCGGTCGAGCCGGCGGGTGACGACTTGGGGGGGTGCGCACCGGCGGGGTGACGCTCGTTGTGGAGGTGTGCCGATGACTGATGACCGATGACTGATCACTGAATCGTCGTTCGCCGGCTTGACCGGCGAACCCATGAGGCGGGCGTCGCATCCCCGGCGCAGGAGGCCGTCTGCGCCTTCGGCTGGACCCGCCGGTCGAGCCGGCGGGTGACGAGGAGAGGGGGAGGCGGGTGACGAAGAGAGAGAGGGCCGCCGGGTGACGCTCTCTTTGTCGTCATTCGCCGCGAAAGCGGCGAATCCAGCCGCCATGGATGACGGCTCCAACGTCTGCCGTTGCCCCGCTTTCCGCTGGACCCGCCGGTCAAGCCGGCGGGTGACGAAGAGAGAGTGCCGCCGGGTGACGAAGAGAGAGAGGGCCGGCGGGTGACGCTCTCTTTGTCGTCATTCGCCGCGAAAGCGGCGAATCCAGCCGCCATGGATGACGGCTCCAACGTCTGCCGTTGCCCCGCTTTCCGCTGGACCCGCCGGTCAAGCCGGCGGGTGACGAGGAGAGGGGGAGGCGGGTGACAAAGAGAGAGTGCCGCCGGGTGACGCTCTCTTTGTCGTCATTCGCCGCGAAAGCGGCGAATCCAGCCGGCGGGTGACGGCTCCAACGTCTGCCGTTGCCCCGCTTTCCGCTGGACTCGCCGGTCAAGCCGGCGGGTGACGAAGAGAGAGTGCCGGCGGGTGACGCTCTCTTTGTCGTCATTCGCCGCGAAAGCGGCGAATCCAGCCGCCATGGATGACGGCTCCAACGTCTGCCGTTGCCCCGCTTTCCGCTGGACCCGCCGGTCAAGCCGGCGGGTGACGAGGAGAGGGGGAGGCGGGTGACAAAGAGAGAGGGCCGGCGGGTGACGCTCTCTTTGTCGTCATTCGCCGCGAAAGCGGCGAATCCAGCCGCCATGGATGACGGCTCCAACGTCTGCCGTTGCCCCGCTTTCCGCTGGACCCGCCGGTCGAGCCGGCGGGTGACGAAGAGAGAGTGCCGGCGGGTGACGAAGAGAGAGAGTGCCGCCGGGTGACGCTCTCTTTGTCGTCATTCGCCGCGAAAGCGGCGAATCCAGCCGCCATGGATGACGGCTCCAACGTCTGGCGTTGCCCCGCTTTCCGCTGGACCCGCCGGTCGAGCCTGCGGGTGACGAGGGAAGGGGCAGACCCGCCGGTCGAGCCGGCGGGTGACGAGGAGAGGGGGCCGGCGCGTGGCGCTCGCCAGGCCGGTCACCGATCACCGATGACTGATCACCGATCACTGATGACTGATCACTGACGACCGATCGCCGAACCGCCGTGCGCCGACGGCTAGAGGTCGTGGCCGGCCTTGCGGCGCTTGGCGTCCAGATAGCGGGCGTTCTCCGGCCGCGCGGGAAAGCGGTGGGGCACGCGCTCCAGAACCGTAATCCCGGCCGCCTCCAGCGCCGCGACCTTGTCGGGATTGTTGGTGAGCAGCCGGATGCGGGTGAACCCCAGGGCCTTCAGCATCGCCGCCGCGATCGCGAAATTGCGGTGATCGGCGGCGAACCCTAGGCGCTCGTTGGCCTCGATGGTGTCGAATCCCTGGTCCTGAAGCGCATAGGCCTTGAGCTTGGCGATAAGCCCGATGCCGCGTCCCTCCTGGGCGAGATAGAGCAGGATCCCGCCGCCCGGCTCGGCCGCGAGCCGCGCCAGCGCTCCGGCGAGCTGGTCGCCGCAGTCGCATTTGAGCGAGCCCAGATGATCGCCCGTGAAGCACTCCGAATGCAGGCGCAGGAGGGCCGGGCGGCGGGGCAGGGGATCGCCGATGAGCAGCGCGAAATGTTCCGGGCCGCCGTCGCCCTGGCGGAAGGCGACGATGCGGGTCTCCGGCGCGCGCTCGAGCGGCAGCGCGGCGCGGGCGATCTCGACGAGCTGCGGCGCGGCTTCCTCGAGCAGTGCGCCCATCGCCGGCGTGACGGTGACGGGCGCATCCTCCCCTGCGCACACGTCTCCGGCCGTGACAAGCACGGCGGGAAGCCGACCCGCGGCCCTGAGCAGCGCGAACAGGGTCTCGGCCAGGGCATCGGCATGCGCGTCATGCTCGACCCGCGGCCAGGGCCCCTTCCACGGCCGGGCGAGGTCGCGCGTGGGATCGACGAGCGCGGCAAGCTCGTCCGGATCCCATCCCGCCGCAAGCTCCAGCGCCACGAAGGGGCGGCCCTTGTGCGGCAGATGCAGCACCGCCGCGCGCGGTGCACTCAGCCACAGCTCGCCGGCCGGACGCGCCCGCGCGATCGCAGCCGCCGGGGCCGGCGCGGCGGGCTCGCGCACGGCATCGGCCGCGATCGCGAGAAGCCCGCGGCCACCGGCAAGCTCGACGCGCACCGGCCAGCCGAGTCTCAGATCCGCCACGGCGTGGCGCAGCCGCCGCACGAGGCGGCCGGTCTCGGGCGATCCTGTGGTGGCGGCGCTGTTCACGGGCGGTCTTCGCATCCGGACCGAAGGGGATTTGCGCTGGCCCGCCATGCACATTAGATAGGACGGGCGCCGGTGGACTAGCAGAGGCCGGCGCAACGGGGCAAGCGGGCGCGGCGTGCGGCGGGATCGGGGATCCGGGATGTCGAGACGACGCATTCTGCTGGTGGACGACGACGAGGAGCTGCGCCGCGGGCTCGCCGAGCAGCTGGCGCTGCACGAGGAGTTCGAGCCGATCGAGGCGCGTTCGGCCAGCGAGGGCATCGAGCGCGCCCGCCAGGGCCAGATCGACATGATCCTGCTCGACGTCGGCCTGCCGGACATCGACGGCCGCGAGGCCTGCCGGATGATGCGCAAGGCCGGCGTGCGCGTGCCGATCATCATGCTGACCGGGGCGGACACCGACGCCGACATGATCCTCGGTCTCGAATCGGGTGCCAACGACTATGTGACGAAGCCCTTCCGCTTCGGCGTGCTGCTGGCGCGCATGCGGGCCCATCTGCGCCAGCACCAGCACAGCGAGGACGCCACCTTCCATCTCGGCAACCAGGAATACCGGCCGGCGACGAAGATGCTGGTCCACGCCCGCACCGGCAAGCGCACGCCGCTGACCGACAAGGAGAACGCGATCCTGAAGTATCTCCTGCGCGCGGAAGGCCGGGTCGTCAGCCGCCAGGAGCTGCTGGACGAGGTGTGGGGCTTCAACGCCCGGGTCACCACCCACACGCTCGAGACCCATGTCTACCGCCTGCGGCAGAAGCTCGAGGACGACGCCTCCGAGCCGCAGGTGCTGATCACCGAGCCCGGCGGCTACCGGCTCAACGTGCGCTCGTGATGGCGCGGGCGGTGCCGAGCTGGCCGGGCCCCGGCGACCCGCGCAGGGCAGGTCTTCTGCTCGCCGCGGCCGTTCTCGTCTGCGATCAGCTCAGCAAGCGGTGGCTGCTGCCGCATCTCGCCGGCGGGCGCGTGATCGAGCTTCTGCCGGTGCTGGATTTCCGGCTCGTCTGGAACACCGGCATCAGCATGGGGCTGCTTCAGGATGCCGGCGCCTGGCTGAATGTCGCGATCGCGGCCGTCACCCTGATGGTCGCCGTCTGGCTCTGGCGCGCCCGCGCAAGCCTGGAGGCGCTTGCGCTCGGCGCGATTCTCGGCGGCGCCGTCGGCAATCTCGTCGACCGGCTGCGCTTCGGCGCGGTGATGGACTTCGTGCATGTCCATGTCGGAAGCTGGAGCTTCTACGTCTTCAATCTCGCCGATGCGGCGCTGACCCTGGGCGCCGTGGCGCTCGCGCTCGCCCTGATCCGGTCGGATCCGGCGGAGAGCATCGACGAGGGCGGGCGGCGCTTGTGATCGGCCCGGAAATCGCCTATGCGGAGGGCGAGAGCGGACGGACAGCCGAGGACGCAGGGCGATGCGGATCACCGACAAGGCGGCGGGGAAAACCCGGGTGGCGGGCGCGCTGATCGGCGCGGCCGTCGTGCTGACGCTGGCCGCCTGCGGCGGCGGGCGGGACGTGCCGGATGCCTTCGTCGTCGTGGAAAAGCGGCCGCTGATCGTGCCGCCGGACTTCCAGTTGCGCCCGCCCGAGCCGGGCAAGCCCAGCCCCATCGACATCCGCCCGACGGAGGAGGTCTTGGACGCGCTCTTCCCGGACCGGGACAAGCGGGTCCCGCTGTCGGCCGGCGAGCAGGCGCTGCTCAAGCGCATCGAGGAGGGGGCGGGCGCACCCGTGCGCGCGGATGCCCGCGCCGCGGTCGGCAGCCTCGAGACCGACGTCGTGCGCAAGGGGCCGATGGTGGCCGAGCTGCTGGCCCTGCCGCCGCGCAGCCTCGCCTCCGACGGCTCGACCATCGAACGCGTCCGCTCCGAACCCCGCACGCCGCGCTGAGGCGGGGCGAGCGGCAGCGTCCCATGACCGCTGCGCGCATCCGCCGGCTGGACGAGGCGACGATCAACCGCATCGCCGCCGGCGAGGTCGTGGAGCGGCCGGCCAGCGTCGTCAAGGAACTGGTCGAGAACGCCCTGGACGCCGGCGCGCGGCGCATCGGCGTCGCGATCACGGGCGGCGGCGTCTCCCGCATCCTCGTGGAGGACGACGGCTGCGGCATGACGGCGGAGGAGCTTGCGCTGGCCGTAGAACGCCACGCCACCTCCAAGCTCGCCCGCGCCGAGGATCTGGCGCGCATCGCAACCCTCGGCTTTCGCGGCGAGGCGCTGCCGTCGATCGGCGCCGTCGCCCGGCTCGTCATCCGTTCGCGCCCGGCGGATGCGCCCGAGGGCGCGGAGATCCGGGTGGAGGCCGGGCGCGTGGAGCCCGTGCGGCCGGCGGCCCTTTCCCCCGGCACGCGGGTCGAGGTGCGCGATCTCTTCTTCGCGACCCCCGCGCGGCGCAAGTTTCTCAAGTCGGAGCGGGCCGAAACCGCGGCCTGCCTCGACGTCCTGCGCCGGCTCGCGATGGCGCATCCGGGCGTGGCGTTCACCGTCGAAAGCGGGGGGCGGCGGGTGCTGCAGCTGTCGGCGACCGCCGCCGATCTCGTCGCCGACGGCGCGGATGCACGCATTGCCGGGATCCTCGGTGAGGAGTTTCTCGCCCATGCCGTGCCCTTCGCCGTGACGCGCGAGGGCCTGCGCCTGTCGGGCTGGGCGGGGCTTCCGACCTTCGCCCGCGGCAGCCCCCAGCATCAGTATCTCTTCGTCAACGGCCGCAGCGTGAAGGACCGGCTGCTGCTCGGTGCGATCCGGGGCGCCTACCGCGACCTGCTGGCCGCGGACCGGCATCCGATGATCGTGCTGGCGCTCGCGATCGCGCCCGAGGAGGTGGACGTGAACGTCCATCCCGCCAAGGCCGAGGTCCGCTTCCGCGATCCCGGGCGCGTGCGCGCCATCGTCGTGTCCACGCTGCGCGAGGTGCTGGCCGCTGCCGGCCATCGCCCGGCGGAGCCTTCGCGCAGATTCGTCGCGCCCGCGGCCGCACCGGCGCGAAGCCGTGCGCCGGCCGCCCCGACGCGCGTGCAGCCGGGCTTTGCGGAAAGCGGGGCGGACTGGGCGCCCGCCGCCCCCGTGGAGGAGGCGGCAGGGGGTGACCTGCGGGAAGAGGAGGGGCGGGCGGCGTCCTTCCCGCTCGGGGCGGCGCGGGCGCAGGTCAAGGGAACCTACGTGATCGCAGAGACCGCGGACGGCCTCGTCATCGTCGACCAGCATGCCGCCCATGAACGCCTCGTCTACGAGCGGATGAAGCGCGAGCTCGTCGCCGGCGCGCTGCGCCCGCAGCTTCTGCTCGTGCCCGAGATCGTGGAGCTCGCGCCCGAGGCGGCGGCCTTGCTCGTGGGCGAAGCCGCGCGGCTCAAGAGACTCGGCCTCGTGATCGAGGCCTTCGGCGAGGACGCGGTGGCGGTGCGCGCCGTGCCGGCGGCGCTCGCCGACCGCCTCGACATTCCGGGCCTCGTGCGCGACCTCGTGGACGCCCTGGACGACGATCGGTTCGGCGAGGTGCTCGAGGAGCGGCTGCTCGCGCTGCTTGCCGACCGGGCCTGCCGCATGAGCGTGCGCGCCGGCCGCCGGCTTGCGATCGAAGAGATGAACGCGCTGCTGCGCGAGATGGAGCGCACGCCGTATTCCGGCCAGTGCAACCACGGCCGGCCGACCCACGTTTTCCTGAGCTGGGCCGAGATCGAGCGCCTCTTCGGCCGCCGCTAGGCGCAAGCTCCGCGGGCCCGTTTCTTCCGCTTTGCGCGGCGGTCGGGCATGTTCAGTCTCGACCGCATTGAGTGCGGCTCGGTTTCGTCATGCGCGGATGCGGACCGATCGCTCATGATATGTCCCCAATTCGCCGCAATCTGGTGTATCATTGCTCAGGCCGGAGCCTTGGGATCAGGCACCGGTAGCCATTGGAACAGGGCGGAAAGGAAACCCCATATGCGGAACAGGACGAGTCGTTCGAACCCGATCATCGCGCTGGCCGCGGCGTTGACGGTCGCAGGCATTCTGTCCACGACGCCGGCCTTCGCCTGGAAGGCCCATTCCGGCAGCGAGGCGGGGCTCGGCATCGTCGGTGCCGGGAACGGCCAAAGCGGTCTTGCGCGGTCCGACGGGGTCGAGGTGCTGGCTGCACGCGCCAATCCCAAGCCTGGCAGCAAGAAAGAATGCACGCCGGCCGACGCGCGTACCGAAAAGGTGGAGTGTGAAGATCCTGGGCGCAAGGATCGACGCGGCGGGCCCTGCTACCGGGACAACTCTGGCCGGCCCGTTCTGAGTGGCAGGGCGAGCGGAGAGAGCGCAGCGCCTGCTGGTGCCGACGACGCGGCCACGCCGTCCCGTCGCGGCCGTGGCGGCGAACACGTGTGCGATGAGCGCGTGCCCGGGTCGTCCGGGGAGCGCGTGCCCGGGTCGTCCGGGGAACTGTAGACATAATATACATTATGCGCTAAATGCGCATGCAAGGATGGGGGGCGCCGGCGGCCGGGCCGACGCCCCCTTCCCATCCGGTCCTTGCGATCGACGGCTCAGCCGTTCGCGACCGCCCGCGGTGCCGCTGCCGCCCCGGCGCGCGCGATCAGCAGATCCTCCAGATCCGCCAGCACCGCCGCCGCCGTGGGCACGCCGCCGGCGCCGAGCCCGAAGACCGCATGCCGGCTGCCGTCCGCAAGCCGCACCTCCGCCGCGTTCTCCGCGTCCCGGCAACGCAGCAGCGCATGGCCGTCCGGCAGCGCGAGAAAGCGCACCGACGCCTCGATGCGGCCGTCCGGCGTGCGGCGGACCTCGGTCACCTGCTTTACCCGGCCCGCACGCACGGCATCCGGCAGCCGCGCCAGCGCCTCGCCCAGCGTCTCGCGACCGGGCGCGGCATCGGGCGCCTGGCCGAAGGCGGCGTGCGCCACGAGCACGGCCTTGGCCGCGGCGTCGTGACCTTCGAGATCGTCGCTGGGGTCGGCCTCCGCGAGCCCGGCCGCCCGCGCGGCATCCAGCGCCTCCTCGAAGCTCGCCCCGTCGGCCAGGCGGCTCAGCACGAAGTTGACCGTGCCGTTGACGATGCCGCTCACGGCCGTGATCCCGTCGCCAGCCAGGCGCCGCGCGAGCTCCAGCACCGGTGCGCTGCCGCCGACGGCGGCCGAATGAAGCAGCGCCGCGCTCCCCCGCCGCGCCGCATCGCGCAGCGCGTCGAAGGAGGCCGCCAGCACCTGCTTGTTGGCCGTGATCACCGGCACCCCGGCCGTAAGAAAGCGCCGCATCGCCTCCTCGCTCGGTGCCTCGCGGCTGCCCAAATCGATGAAGATGTCGGGACTTGCGGCCGCAAGTTCATCCAGTGTGCGAACGAAACGCACGCCCGGAAAGCGCGCGCGGTGACGCGCCAGATCGCGGGCCATGACCGCTGCGACCGCGACATGCCGCGGCTCGTCCAGCAGCGCCGCAAGCACGGCACTGCCGACCGCCCCGCAGCCGAGCAGCGCGACCTTGACCGGTGCGGCCGGCGCGGGGGCATCGAGCCCCCCTGCCCCGTCGCGGTCCAGATCGCGCGGCGCCGGCAGGTCGAGGCTGTAGCGCAGGGCGCCGACCACCTGCTCCTGCCAGTACGGCCCGCCGGAGAGCGGCAGCACCACGACGCCTGCGCCCGCGGCGAGCGCCTCGCGCACGTGCCGCGCCGGACGGGAGACGACGGCCGCCGGTGTCAGCGTCGTCGTCGGAATGCCGATATCCGTGAACCCCGCAATAATCGTCTCGATCTCCCGCATGGTCGTCCGGATCAGCGCGATCGTCTGCCGGCCCTCGCGCCAGGCCCTGTAGGCCACGCGCACCAGGCGACGCGCTGCGGCGGGGCTTTTGAGCCCGCGCTCCGAGAAGGTGACGAACTGCGGTTTGAGAGACATCGGTCCTTTCCTCTTCACGTCTGCGTTCCGCCGGATCGCAAGCGCGAAGAGACCGCCGCTTCACGAGGCGCATGCGGGGTTCACCGAGCGAGGGAAGAAAAAAGGCGGGAGACTTTTTCTTCCACGCTTTAGCGGCATTTGTTAGAGCGCCCGCAAGCTGTGGTCTCAAATCGGCGCTTGTCCAGCGGACGCTTTGATACCGGATCCGCCCCCTTCGCGTCAAGAAATTTCTCGCCCGCGCAAGAATGCTTTTCCCCGCGCCTCATGAAGCGGCGGGTGACGCTCCCCTTTACGCGTCGTTCGCCGGCTTGACCGGCGAACCCATGAGGCGGTGGTGACAGCACCCAGCCCAAGGGAGCGGCCCCCTCTCGCGCTGGACCCGCCGGTCGAGCCGGCGGGTGACGAAGGGAGGATGCCGGTGGGTGACGCCCTTTTTTTTCTCGTCATTCGCCGCGAAAGCGGCGAATCCATCCGCCGGGCGTGACGGAAGCCCACGCCAAGGTTGGCTCCGCCTTCCGCTGGACCCGCCGGTCAAGCCGGCGGGTGACGACTTGGGGGGGTGCGCACCGGCGGGGTGACGCTCGTTGTGGAGGTGTGCCGATGACTGATGACCGATGACTGATCACTGAATCGTCGTTCGCCGGCTTGACCGGCGAACCCATGAAGCGGTGGTGACAGCACCCAGCCCAAGGGAGCGGCCCCCTCTCGCGCTGGACCCGCCGATCAAGTCGGCGGGTGACGATTAGAGAGGGGCGGCCGGTGACGCCCGTCAAGCCGGTCCCCGATCACCGATAACTGATCACTGATCATTGAATCGTCATTCGCCGCGAAAGCGGCGAATCCAGCCGCCGGGCGTGACGGAAGCCCGCGCCGGGGTTTGCTCCGCCGCCGGCTGGACCCGCCGGTCGAGCCGGCGGGTGACGAGGGAGAGGGAACGGACCCGCCGGTCGGGCCGCCCGGCGGCGAAGATGCGCGGCGCGGGGCTCAGTCCGCGGATGCGGAGGCGGCATCGGAGCCGGCACGGGCGCCCGCCAGGCTGCGCGCCACCAGCTCGCCGAGCCAGGGCGGCAGCACCCGCGCGGCGGCGTGGATCTCGGGCGAGTAGTAGCGCAGACCCTCCGGCACCGGGCGCTCCCGCAGCGCATCGAGCGGCACGTCGTAGACGGCCGGATCGTCGCTCGCCCAGCCGACGGCCAGATGCCCGCCGATGTAGGTCGGCACCACCGTCAGATAGATGCGCACATCCGCAAATCCCGCCCGGGCCTGGTTTGCGAGCGCCTTTTCCATCACGAAGCCGTCGATGGCCGGATTGCCGAGCTGGGTGACGAGGATGCCGCCGGGATTGAGCCGGCGCCGGCAGGCCGCATAGAAGGCCTCGCCGAAGAGCACCTCGCCGGGGCCGAAGCAGTCCGTCGAATCGACGATGATGACGTCGAAGCCGGGCCCGTCTGCGGCCACGGAGCGGGCGGCATCCCCGATCACGAGATCAAGGCGCGGATCATCGAAGGCGCCGCCGCTCACCTCCGGCAGATGCTTCTTCGAAAACGCAATGACGTCGGGATCGAGCTCCATCATCGTCACGCGCGCGACGCCCGCATGCCGGCAGACCTCGCGCAGCGTTCCTCCGTCGCCGCCGCCGACGATCGCCACATGGCGCGCGCGCCCGTGGGCCAGGATGGGCGGATGCGCGAGCATCTCGTGATAGGAGAATTCGTCTCCCGTGGTCAGCTGCAGGGCGTCATCCAGCACCAGCACCTTGCCCCAGGAGGGGTTCTCGAACAGCCAGATCTTCTGCCAGGCGGTCTCGCCGCGCGCGAGCGTGCGGGTGACCTTCAGACGCTGGCGCCAGTGGGCCGAATAGAGCGTCTCCTCGAACCACTCCTCGTTCTTTGCGTCGGTCCGTGTCATCCGAGGCACCCCCGCATGTGTTCCGTCACCGTCATGCGCTGCGGCCGGAAGGCCTCCTTCAGAATCGGGATCACGGCGTAGGGGTCCGCGCTCCCGCACATGAACACGTCGAAGGCCGCAAAGCGCCGCTCGGGCCAGGTGTGGACCGAGATGTGGCTTTCCGCGAGCACCGCCACCCCCGATACGCCGCCGCCGTCGCCGAAGCGGTGGAGATGGATGTGCAGCAGCGTCGCGCCCGCGGCCTCGACCGCGCGCTCGAGAACGCTGCGCATCAGCTCGGGGTCGTCGAGGCGTTCGGCCTCCCACAGATCGAGGATCAGATGGGTGCCCGCATAGCGCAGGCCGTTGCGCTCGACGAAATGGTCGTTCGCCGCCGCCGCGGCGCCGTCGTTCTCACGTGCCTGGGGCAGCCGAGCTTCCACGGCTTTCACCCCGATTTGGGCAAGAGTGGGTCGCATGGGCCCGCCTCCCTTCCGCAAACCAGCAATGAAAGCGTTCGCTCTGGCGCGATGGATGGTGTTTCGCCGCCGGATCGCCGCCGCCCCATCTCCGGACGCCGCGGTCCTCCTGATGCGAAACGCACCCCCCGGGGGTGCCGGAGCAGTGCGCCAATCTTGCGAACAGATCCACCGGACGCGCACCGCGCGCCCCGTGCGCGCCATATAGGGGGCAAGGCGGCCCGAGGCAAGGCCCGATGGCGGGGTCGAGAGAGAAAATGGCGGGCAATCCGCGGATGGCGCCCGCCCGCACCGCCGCGGCCCTGCCGCCCGATGTGCGCGTCGGCATCGGAACCGGCCGAGGCCTGCAACACACGCAGAAAGCGGCAGGAACCTCGACCGAAGCGGCAAACACCCGGGGGTACGCCGGTATTTCCATAGGAGAATCAAGATGGTGACCCCTACGGGACTCGAACCCGTGTTTCCGCCGTGAAAGGGCGGCGTCCTAGACCGCTAGACGAAGGGGCCGTGCGTGCCCGGCCCGCGCCCGGGCCGGCGCAACGCGGCGCTTCCTAACGGAGGGGGTGCGGGCGGTCAAGTCCCCCCGGCGGGCGCGGGCGGCCTAGGCGCGCGCCGCATCGTCCAGCGGCAGATGGCCGGGCGCCGCATCCTCGATGACGATGTCCGCGCTGGACCGGCCCTGCCAGTCGTTGCGCTTGATCTGGCCGACGACGTGCACCCGCTCGCCGAGCGCAGCCAGGAGCCGCACGCCGAGCGGATCCGAGGCCGCCCGGAAGGCGATCGCCGTCCCGCGCGCGCCGCTTTCATCGGCGAGAATGAGGCGCACATGGCCGTTGCCCACATCGTCGGCCTTCACGATCCGCACCGCGGGCACCAGCAGCCGCGGCGCCGGATGGCCGATGCCGAACGGGCCCGCCCGTTCGAGCGCCGCGGCCAGCTCGGGGCGCACGCCGCCAAGAGAGACGGCCGCATCGACGAGGACGGCGCGCTCGGCCAGCGCGGCATCGACGGCGCGCGCAAGTTGCCGGTCGAAAAAGGCCTCGAGCTCCGCGAGCCGCGCGGCTTTCAGCGTCATGCCCGCGGCCATGGGATGCCCGCCGCCCTTCTCGAGGATGCCGGCCTGCGAGGCCGCGATCACCGCCGATCCGATGTCCACGCCCGCGATCGAGCGCGCGGAGCCCGATGCTCCGCCCTCCCCGTCAAGGCTCAGCACCACCGCCGGCCGCCCGAAGCGCTGGACCAGCCGCTGGGCCGCGATGCCGACGACGCCGGGATGCCAGCCGCGTCCGGCGGCCACCCACACCGCCGGTTCCTCGCCCTTCGCGCGCCGGCCCTCGATCACCGCCGCGGCCGCCTCGGCCACCTCCTGCTCGAGCGCCTGGCGCTCCGCATTGAGGCGGTCGAGAATGGCCGCCAGCCGTGCCGCCTCGCCCTCGTCGGCCGTGGTGAGCAGCTTCAGCCCGATGTCGGCCTCCGCCACGCGCCCGGCCGCATTGATGCGCGGACCGAGAAGGAAGCCGAGATGCCAGGCCTGCGGCGCCTCCTGCAACCGGGCGACATCGGCGAGCGCGGCGAGCCCCGGCCGCGCGCGCCGGGCCAGCACCTTCAGCCCCTGGGCGACGAAGGCGCGGTTGAGGCCGACGAGGGGAACCATGTCGCAGACGGTCGCAAGCGCGACGAGATCGAGGCCGGCGAGCAGATCCGGCCCCCCGCCTTCGATCAGCCCCTGCTCGCGCAGGGCCCGGCGCAGGGCAACCAGGGTCAGGAAGACGACGCCCGCCGCGCACAGATGGCCCAGACCGGAGGCATCGTCCGGCCGGTTGGGATTGACCATCGCCACCGCCGGCGGCAGCTGTCCCTCGACCTTGTGGTGGTCGAGGACGATGACGTCGAGGCCGATATCGCGTGCAATCGCGAGCGGCGCATGCGCCGTCGTCCCGCAGTCGACGGTGACGACGACGGCCGCCCCGCGGCTCTTCAGCTGCTCCAGCGCCGCCTCGTTGGGGCCGTAGCCTTCCGTCAGGCGGTTCGGCACGTAGCTGATGACGCGCGCGCCGACGGCCGCAAGAAAGCCGATCAGCAGCGCCGCCGAACAGGTGCCGTCGACGTCGTAGTCACCGAAGACGGCGATGGTTTCCCCGCGCGCGATCGCCGCGACGAGCCGCGCGACCGCCGCCTCCATGTCCGCAAGCGAGAACGGTTCCGGCATCCAGCGCTGGAGCTTGGGCTCAAGGAAGTCGGGCACGTCGTCGGGGGCGATGCCGCGCGCGGCAAGGAAGGCGGCCACCGCCTCGTCGAGGCCGTGGCGCTGGATGAGCAGCGCGGTCCCGCGCGGGTCCACCGGCCGCAGGCGCCAGCGCCGGCCCGAAAAGGATTCCGCGCCGCCGAGAAGCGGCCGGCCGCGGCGCGTCTCGCCGGTCGGGGCCTCGGCGGGTGTCACGGCCTCTTGCCGAGATGCTCGGTCTCGATCCAGCGGATCGTGCCCGACGAGGCCCGCATCGCCACCGACTGCGTGCGGTAGCCGCGGCCCGTGCGGCGCACGCCCTTCAGCAGCGTCCCGTCCGTCACCCCCGTGGCGGCGAAGATCGTGTCACCCGAGGCCAGATCATGCAGCCGGTAGAGCCGGTCGAGATCGGTGATCCCGAGGCGGTGGGCTCGCTCCTTCTCCTCGTCGTTGCGGAACAGCAGCCGGCCCTCGAACTGGCCGCCGATGCAGTTGAGCGCGGCCGCCGCCAGCACGCCTTCGGGCGCGCCGCCGATGCCGAGATACATGTCGATGCCGGTGCCGGGATCGGTGGTCGCGATGACGCCGGCGATGTCGCCGTCGGGGATCAGCACGATGCGCGCCCCGAGCTCCCGCAGCTCCTTGATGATCGCCTCGTGGCGCGGGCGATCGAGGATGCAGACGGTGACCTCGTCCACCGGCACCCCCTTCGCCTCGGCCAGCGCCCGCACGTTCTCGCCCGGCGACCGGTCGAGGCCGACCACTCCCTCCGGCAGGCCGGGGCCGACGGCGATCTTGTTCATGTAGACGTCCGGCGCATGCAGCAGATGGCCGCGCCAGGCCGCCGCGATCACGGTGAGCGCATTCGGCGCCATCTTGGCGGTCAGCGTCGTGCCCTCGAGCGGGTCGAGTGCGAGATCGAGCGCCTCGCCGCCGCAGCCGCATTCCTCGCCGATGTAGAGCATCGGCGCCTCGTCGCGCTCGCCCTCGCCGATGACGACGCGCCCGGCGATCGGCAGCCTGTCGAGCGCGCGGCGCATGGCCTCCACCGCAGCCGCATCCGCCCGGCGTTCGTTGCCGCGGCCGATCCAGGAATGGGCGGCGAGCGCGGCCGCCTCGGTGACCCGCACGAATTCCATCACGAGTCTCCGGTCCAGCGGCTTCGTCTCCAGCGAAGGCTGTCGCATCCCCTCGGGCATCCCTTGTGATCCCTTCCCTGTCCTTTCAGCCCGTCGCGGCGCCGTGACCGGGCAGGAAAACCGGGGCCCGGCGCGCGGCGCCCTCTAACCAGACCGCGGGCGGCGGTGGCAAGACGCAGCCGCGCGACGCGTCAGGGCGCGAGCTCGTCGAAGATGCCGGCCGCCTCGGCGACGAGCGCCTCGGCCCCGGCATCGCAGGCCTTGACCTCGCCCGCCCAGGCCAGCGCCTCGGCCCGGAAGTCCGCGAGCGGCACGCCGTTCGCCTTCGCGCGCCGCTCCACGTCCGCGATCAGGGCCTGATAGGCCTGCCGGCGCTTCGGGTCGACGAGCGCGGGGCAGAGATCGCCGACCGCCAGCGCCGCCGTCGCCGCCTGATAGAGAATCCCGTGGCGGTCGAGAAAGGCGGTGGCCGCATCATAGCTGAGGCCGGTGAGCTGCGGCACCATCCGGTCCGTGGCCGCGACGGCCTTGGTCACATAGTCCCGCGTGCCGGCCGCATCGCAGGGATAGGCGGCCGCATCATCGGCCGCCGCGGCGCTCGCCTCCTGGAGACCGCCGACATCCTCGGGCGCCACCCCCGCCTGCAGCAGCGCGCGGGTGAGCGTGCCGACGCCCCACTCGAAGCGCAGCACGTCGTCGTGCGAGAGGATCCGGCAGCGCCCCTCCACGAACCAGGCGAGCAGCGCGCCGGCGTAGAGCGAACCCAGCGCATCCCGCAGCTGCGCGGGGCTCGGCCGATCCGGCGTTTCGGTTGCCGGCGGGGCCTCCTGCGCGGCGGCCGCGCCGGCCGCCAGGCCGAAGAGCAGCATCATCACGAGCGCGCCGCACCAGCGCGGGCGGGCCCGCCTTCGGTCTCGTCCGTTCTTCACGATGGGATGTCCTTGTCCATGGCCGTCGTCCGGGGCCTAAGCAGCCTACTCCAGTTCCGCGCCGCTGTCACGATCCCGGTCCGCCGGCCCGCTCGACGGGCCCCGCGGCGGGCGCAGCAGCGCCTTGACGACGCCGAGCAGCGTCTGCAGCTCCTGCCCGCTCCAGCGCGCCTGCAGCAGCAGCGTGCGCAGCGCCCGGATCTGCACCGGCCGGCGCTGCGGCGAGGGAAAATAGCCGCGCGCATCCAGCGCCGGCTCGATGAGCGAGAACAGCCTCAGATAGAGCTCGCGCGGGGCGGCGGGCCTCACCGGCTGGCGCAGCACCTGCGTCGGGCGCAGCACCTGCCGGCCCCATTCATAGGCCAGCACCAGCACGGCCTGGGCGAGATTGAGGCTGGAGAAGCCCGGATCGGTCGGGATCGTCACCAGCGCGTCCGCCAGCGCGATGTCGTCATTGTCGAGTCCGGAGCGCTCGGGGCCGAACAGGATCCCGGCTCGCGCCGGCGCCGCCGCGCGGCACTGGGCGATCGCCTCCTCGGGATCGAGGGCGGGCTTCGGCAGCTCGCGCATGCGCGCTGTCGTGGCCAGCACGAGCTCGAGGTCGGATATGGCGTCCGCCACCGTCTCGAACACGCGCGCGCCCGCCAGCACGTCATCGGCCCCGGCGGCGGCCGGACCGGCCGCGGGATTGGGCCAGCCGTCGCGCGGGGCGACGAGCCGCAGTTCGTCGAGGCCGAAATTGCGCATGGCGCGCGCCGCCTTGCCGATGTTCTCGCCGAGCTGCGGCCGCACCAGGATGATGACGGGCGGTACGGGCGCGGCCGTGCGCTGCGGGCTCGTGCTCTCCGCCATCAGCCGCTGCGCTCCCAGTCGGTGGTGCCGTCGGGCCGGTCGAGCAGCCGGATGCCCTGTGCGGCCAGGCGATCGCGGATGGCATCCGCACGCGCAAAATCCCGCGCCTTGCGGGCGGCCGCGCGCTCGGCGATCAGCGCCTCGATCTCCGCGCGCGGCGGGCCCGCCTCGTCGGCACCCTTGAGCCAGGTTTCCGGATCCTCGCCGAGCAGCCCGAGGAACCGCGCGCCGGCGAGGAGATCGGCCGCGCTTTCCGGCGCCGCGAGCTCCTCTAGCGCCGCCATCGCCTTCGGCGTGTTGAGGTCGTCGGCCAGCGCCGCGAGCACCGGCTCCGGCACCGCGGCGGCCGGGGCGACGCCGCGCACGAGGCGATACCAGCGGTCCAGCCGACGGCGGCACTCGCCGAGCAGAGCTTCCGTGATGTCAAGCGGCTGGCGGTAATGAGCGGACAGCAATGCGAGCCGGATCGCCTCGCCCCGGTGGCGCGCGAGCAGCTCGTGGACGGTGAAGAAGTTGCCGAGCGACTTCGACATCTTCTCGCCGCCCGAGATCACGTAGCCGTTGTGCACCCACATCCGCACGAACTCGCCGCCGAAGGCGCAGGCGCTCTGGGCGCGCTCGTTCTCGTGATGGGGGAAGACGAGGTCCTGGCCGCCGCCGTGGATGTCGATGGGGTGGCCCAGATGGGTGTGGATCATCGCCGAGCATTCGAGATGCCAGCCGGGCCGGCCGCGCCCCCAGGGGCTGTCCCAGCCGGGCTGATCATCCGCGCTCGGCTTCCACAGCACGAAGTCCGCCGGATCGCGCTTGAAGGGGGCGACCTCGACACGCGCGCCCGCGATCATCTCCTCGCGCGAGCGGTGGGAAAGCGCGCCGTAGTCCGGCAGATGCGCCACCGAGAACAGCACGTGTCCATCCGCCACATAGGCGCAGCCGCGCGCGAGCATGCGCTCGATCATCGCGATCATCTGGGGGATGTGGGCGGTGGCGGCCGGCTCCACCGTCGGCGGCAGGACGCCGAGCGCCGCCATGTCCGCCCGGTAGATTTCGGCGTAGCGCGCGGTGATCGCCGCGATCTCCTCGCCGGTCTCGCGCGCGCGGGCGATGATCTTGTCGTCGATGTCCGTGATGTTGCGCGCATAGATCACGTGCCGGGCGCCGTAGACGTGCCGCAGCAGGCGGAACAGCACGTCGAAGACCACGGCGGGCCGCGCGTTGCCGATATGGGCGTAGTCATAGACCGTCGGCCCGCAGACGTACATCCGCACGCGCTGCGGATCGATCGGCGTGAAGACCTCCTTCTCGCCTGTGCGGGTGTTTGTGAGCCGGATCACGACCCCGTCCATCGTCATGCTTCCTCGCCCTTCAGGCGCCGCTCCACCAGCGCGCGCGGGATGAGCGGCAGCAGCCGGCTCATCTCCGGACCCCTCTCGCGCCCGGTGATCGCGCGTCTGAGCGGCAGGAACAGCGCCCGCCCCTTCCGGCCCGTGCGCGCCCTGACCTCCGCGGTCCAGCGGCTCCACACGTCGCCCGACCAGTCCTCCGGCAGCAGCTCGGCGGCCTCGGCCAGAAAGCCGCGGTCCGCATCGGCGATCACGGGGGCGATGCCGCCTGCGACCACGCGCTTCCAATGCCCGAGATCGACGAGCGAATCCAGATTGCCGCGCACCACCTCCCACAGCTCGGGGCCGACACCCGCGAGCTCGGCCCGATCCGCGACGGCCGCCCACGGAAGATGGTGCAGCGCATGCCGGCTGAGCCGATGGAGCTGGTCGGAATCGAGCCGCACCGCCGCTTTCGAGAAGGCCGCAAGATCGAAATCGGCCACGAGCGCGTCCAGCGAGGTGACGGATTCGGCTGCACGCCCTGTCCCGAGGGTCGCGAGCAGCGCGACGATGGCGAGCGGCTCCACGCCCTCCTCCCGCAGGCGTCTGAGACTCGCATCTCCGGCGCGCTTGGACAGCGGGCGCCCGTCGGCCGCCAGCAGCAGCGGGAAATGCGCGAACGCCGGCGGCCGGCCGCCGAGCGCGGTGACGAGCTGGATCTGCTCGGCGGTATTGGTGACGTGGTCTTCGCCGCGGATCACGTGGGTGATGCCAAGCTCGATGTCGTCCACCACCGAAGGAAGCAGATAGAGGAAGCTGCCGTCCTCGCGGACCAGTACGGGATCGCTGAGCGAGGCGGGATCGATCCGCTGCCGGCCGCGGATGAGGTCGTCCCATTCCACCGGGGCATCGGTTTCGAGCAGAAAGCGCCAGTGCGGCCGACGGCCCTCCGCTTCGAGCCGGCTGCGCTCCTCCTCCGATAGGCCCAGTGCCGCGCGATCATAGACGGGTGGCCGCCCCCGCATGCGCTGCACGCGGCGCTTGAGATCGAGTTCTTCGGGGGTCTCGTAGCAGGGATAGAGCCGGCCGGCCTCCTTCAGCCGTTCCGCCGCCCGCCGGTAGCGATCGATGCGGGCGGACTGGCGGATCTCCTCGTCCCAGTCGAGGCCGAGCCAGGCGAGATCCTCGCGGATCGCCGCCACGTATTCCTCGCGCACGCGGCCGGGATCCGTGTCGTCGAAGCGCAGGACGAAGCGGCCGCCGTGGCGGCGGGCGAAGAGCCAGTTCAGCACCGCCGCCCGGACGTTGCCGAGATGCAGCAATCCCGTGGGCGAGGGCGCAAAGCGCACGACGACGCCGGCGCCTGCGCCTTCGCGCCGCGTCGCAGCCGCTTCACCTTTCTTCTCAGGATTCTCTGCTATCCCGTTCCGGTGCATCAATTTTTGCGTTCGACCATGCGCAGCCTGGCGGTCCGGAAGGCGTTCGTGACCGGATAGCGCCGGTCGCGGGTGAAGCTCTTGCGCGTGATCTTGATTCCGGGTGCGCCCTGCCGGCGCTTGTATTCGGCGGCATAGAGCATCGCCTCGACCCGCGCCACCAGCTCCGGCGGATGCCCGCGCGCGACGATGTCGGCGAACCCGAGCTCCTCCTCGATCAGGCCGTGGAGGATGTCGTCGAGCACCGGATAGGGCGGCAGCTTGTCCTGATCCGTCTGGCCGGGCCTGAGCTCGGCGCTCGGCGCCCTGGTGAGGATGCGCTCCGGGATCACGACACCCTTCGGCCCCAGCGCGCCTGTCGGGTGATGGGCGTTGCGCCAGCGGGCCAGCCGGTAGACCAGCGTCTTGTAGACGTCCTTCAAGGGAGAAAACCCGCCGGCCATGTCGCCGTAGAGCGTGGCATAGCCCACCGACAGCTCGGACTTGTTGCCGGTGGACAGCACGAGGTGCCCGAACTTGTTGGACAGCGCCATCACCACGAGTCCTCTCAGGCGCGCCTGGATGTTCTCCTCGGTCTCGTCGGGCGCAAGACCGTGGAAGACGGGCCGCAGCATCTCTTCCACCGCCTCCATCGCCGGGGTGATGGGGATCACGTCGTGGCGGATGCCGAGATTGCGCGCCACGGCGGCCGCGTCCTCCAGACTCTCGCGGCTGGTGTAGGGCGAGGGCAGCATCACCCCCCAGACCTGGTCGGGCCCCAGCGCATCGGCGGCAAGCGCGGCCACCAGCGCCGAGTCGATGCCGCCGGACAGGCCCAGCACCGCCTGCCGGAAGCCGTTCTTGCGCGCATAGTCGCGGATGCCGAGGACGAGCGCCAGATAGATCGCGGCCTCCCCCTCCTCCCAGTGCGCATCGCCCCCGTGGCGGATGCGGATGCGCGCCGGGGCCCGGCCGCCATCCACCTCGATCATCGCCAGGTCCTCGGCAAAGGCCGCAAGCCGTGCCGCGGCCTGCCCCGTGGCGTCCAGCACGAAGGAGGCGCCGTCGAACAGGAGCTCGTCCTGGCCGCCGATCTGGTTGGCGAAGACGAGCGCGAGCCCGGTCTCGGCCACCCGCGCGCGCGCGACGTCCAGCCGGTGGGCGTGCTTTTCGGTCTCGAAGGGCGAGGCGTTGACGGCGATGAGAATCGCCGCCCCCTTGGCCTTGAGCTCGCCCGGGACGTCGGGAAACCACATGTCCTCGCAGATCATGAGCCCGAGCGGCAGGTCCCGGAAGACGACGGGTTCGGCGGTGGCCGCCGGGGTGAAGTGGCGCTTTTCGTCGAAGACGCCGTAATTCGGCAGCATGCGCTTGAAGACGCGCGCCGCGATCCGCCCGCGCTCCACGACGACGGCGGCGTTGTAGAGGCGGCCCTCCTCCGCCCACGGAAGTCCCACGACGAGCGCCGGCGCCCTCTCGCCGGACCACGCGAGAAGCGAGTCCAGCATCGCGCGCGCCCCCTCGATGAAGGCGTTCTTCAGCACGAGGTCCTCGGGCGGGTAGCCGACGAGCGAGAGCTCCGGCGTGATCACGAGATCCGCGCCCAGCGCGGCTGCCCGTTCGGCCGCCGCGATGATGCGCGCGCGGTTGCCCTCCAGATCCCCGACGGTCTGGTCGATCTGCGCGATCGCGATGCTGACGGTCCCGCCCATCGGCGCGTCCCTTCCCGCTTCACGGACGCCTTCGGCCGGCCGCGGCGTCCGCAGCCGGGGCCTAGCGCGGCGCAGGGGCCCAAGACAAGCGCCCTCGCCGGCGGGCTTGACGCCGGCGCGGCTTTCGGTGGAAAGACGGGTGGCTGCAGCGCAGGCGTGGAGATGGTCATGGACAAGCCCGCAAACGCGACGGTGCCGGCGATCACCGCCTTCCTCATCGGCTTCATCAATTTCGGGATCGTCTTCGAGGGCACGCTGTGGTGGATCGACGATCTCCTGGGCCTCGACGAGACGCTGCATTACGTGACCATCGCCATCGGGCTGGTCGGCTGCCTCGCCTTTGCGGTCTACGCGGCCGGACGCGCGCGCAGGCTATACCGGTCGCTTGCGGACGGCTCGCATTTCCAGGCCTTCGCGGTCGAGTGAGGCGCAGATCGCGGGAGCGGGCCCATGACCACGCGGCACGTCTTTTCCTGGCGGGCGCTGGCGATGACCGTCTCGATGGTCGTGCTGGTCACCGTCAGCATGCTGCTGATCATCGACGGCCTCGAATGGGCGCTGCTGCGCCTGTTCGGCTTGCCCGAATGGCCGACGGAGGTCGCGATGGGGGTGACGGCCGTGCCGATCCTCTATGTGGCCTGGCGCTTCGGCCGCAAGGTCTGGACGATCGAGACGACCCGGCCGGAGGGCTGACCCGTCACCACACCTCTTCGGCACCCGCCCGCTCCGAGGTGCGCCGCGCAGAATCCTGCCAAGGCGCCAAGGCGCGACGCGCCCGACGGCACCGGAAATCGCGCGCAAGACCGCGCCGGGAATCCTGCGAGGGACCGCACCTGTAATCCCGCGCAAGACCGTACCGGAAATCCCGCGAGGCCGCGCCGGCGGGTGGCCCTCCCCCATTCGCGTCGTTCGCCGGCTTGACCGGCGAACCCAGCCGCCGTGCGTGACGGCTCCGGCGCCTGGAATCGACCCCGCTTCCCGCTGGACCCGCCGGTCAAGCCGGCGGGTGACGAGGGGATATTGTGCCGGCGGGTGAGAAAGAGATGATGCCGGGCGGTGACGCTCTCTTTTTCTCGTCATTCGCCGCGAAAGCGGCGAATCCAGCCGCTTGGCGTGAGGGCTCCGGCGCCGGGAATCGGCCCCGCTTCCCGCTGGACCCGCCGGTCAAGCCGGCGGGTGACGCCCTTTCTCCTCGTCATTCGCCGCGAAAGCGGCGAATCCAGCCGCCATGCGCGACGATCCCGGCGCTCGGGATTGCTTCTCTTTCCGCTGGACCCGCCGGTCAAGCCGGCGGGTGACGCAGAGAGAGGGTGCCGGCGGGTGAGACGGAAACGCCGCCGGCGGGCGACGATGGACGCGCCCATCGGGCGTGGTGACCGGGAGTGCGCAACGGCAGGTGCCCTTCCCCCATCGCGTCGTTCGCCGGCTGGACCGGCGAACCCAGCCGGCGGGGAACGCAGCTCCGAGGTCTGTGGTCGGCTTCGCCGCCCGCTGGACCCGCCGGTCAAGCCGGCGGGTGACGCAGAGAGAGGGTGCCGGCGGGTGACGCTCTCCTCTTTCGTCATTCGCCGCGAAAGCGGCGAATCCAGCCGCTTGGCGTGAGGGCTCCGGCGCCGGGAATCGGCCCCGCTTCCCCCTGGACCCGCCGGTCAAGCCGGCGGGTGACGCAGAGAGAAGGTGCCGGCGGGTGACGCTCTCCTCTTTCGTCATTCGCCGCGAAAGCGGCGAATCCAGCCGCTTGGCGTGAGGGCTCCGGCGCCGGGAATCGACCCCGCTTCCCGCTGGACCCGCCGGTCAAGCCGGCGGGTGACGAGGGAGGGGATTGGACCCGCCGGTCAAGCCGGCGGGTGACGCGGAAGAAGGGGCGCCGGACCGGCTCGTCATGCCCTGGACGGGCTTGCCAGTGGCGGCGGCCTGTGGCAAAGAGCCGCCGGCTGCACGCCACCGCCCGGCGGGCGCGACGCCGCCCGCCCCGCCAGAGTCCCGGGGCCGCCCGGGCACGGGAGCTGCCGTAGCTCAGGGGTAGAGCACTCCCTTGGTAAGGGAGAGGTCGTGAGTTCAAATCTCACCGGCAGCACCAGTTTCGAAGATCATTGCGGCCGTTCGACCCGCATGCCGCATCCCGCCGTCACGGTTCCATCCGCTTGCGCCGCGCCCTTCCCGCCCGCGCAGGATCCCGACCCGGGGGAACGCCCTCTGCGCCCCGACGAAACACCCGCAGGCGGCCGGGTTTGCGGTAGCACGGAGTCGTAGCGAACGTCTCCGCCGGCGCGTCGGCCGTTTGTCACCGCGGACGGCGCCGCCCGCGATGAAGGCCGGGCTTTCGCCGATCCCTTCCCGGTTCCGGGAGGAGCGATGCGCGGGGCGGGCGTTAACCATGTGCCGCAACCGGTCGTTAACCCCCGCGCGGGAAGGAAGGCCGCGCCAGGACCGGCGATTCGGGTCGGAACGCTTCTGGTCATGGCGGGCACATGCACACCGCCGCTTCGCGCCGGCGAAGCCGCGGGCGGCATGTCCTGATGGCACGCGCGGAGGACGGGCGCCTGCCCGCCCCGCCCCAGGTTCAGGGAGACGACGAGATGACGAAGGCACGCTTGCGCACGGGGATCTTCGCGGCCGCGGCGCTCGCCGGGCTGATGCTGGCCTCCACGGCTCTTCCCGCCCGGGCCGCCGACAAGAGCGCCTGGCTGAAGGCCGTCGCCGCCACCATCGCCACGAAGCAGACCTATCCTCGCTCGGCGCTCGCGCGCGAGATCGAGGGCACGGCGAAGGTCAAGATCGTCGTGGACCGCTCCGGCAGGATCGCCTCCTACGAGATCATCCAGCCCACCGGCGAGGAGGTGCTGGACCGCGAGCTCGAGCGGCTGATCGCGCGCATCGATCCCCTGCCCGCCCCGCCCGCGGGCGCGAGCGACGGCGATCTGACGCTGGTGGTGCCGATCGTCTGGTCGCTGCGCTAAGGCGCGGCCGCGATCGCGCGAGATGACAGAGGAGAAAGCGCACCGGCGGATGGCGATCGGGAGGGGGCAGCAGCAGGTGACGCCCTTCGAAACGCGTCGTTCGCCGGCAGATGCGGCGAACCCATCGGGCGGGGACGCTGTCGCCCGCGCCGGTGATCGGCTCCGCCGTGCGCTGGATCCACCGGTCAAGCCGGCGGATGACGCTTTCTCCTTTCGTCATTCGCCGCGAAAGCGGCGAATCCAGCCGCGAGGAGTGAGAACGCCCGACGGTCGATGTTACCCCGCTTTCCGCTGGATCCGCCGGTCGAGCCGGCGGATGACGCTTGGGAGCGGGCACCGGCGCGTGACGGTCTCCCGGACACGTCGTTCGCCGGCTTGACCGGCGAACCCAGCGGACGGTGCGTGCAGCTCCGACGCCGTTGATTGTTCCACCGCCCGCTGGACCCGCCGGTCAAGCCGGCGGATGACGCTTTCTCCTTTCGTCATTCGCCGCGAAAGCGGCGAATCCAGCCGCGAGGAGTGAAAACGCCCGACGGTCGATGTTACCCCCCGCTTCCCGCTGGATCCGCCGGTCGAGCCGGCGGATGACGCTTTCTTCTTTCGTCATTCGCCGCGAAAGCGGCGAATCCAGCCGCGAGGAGTGAAAACGCCCGACGGTCGATGTTACCCCGCTTTCCGCTGGATCCGCCGGTCAAGCCGGCGGATGACGAAGAAAGGGGCTCGCACCGCCGGTCAAGCCGCCGGTCGAGCCGGCGGATGACGAAGAAAGGGGCTCGCACCGCCGGTCGAGCCGCCGGTCGCGCCGGCGGATGGCGCAAGAAGGACGCGCGACCCGCCGATCGAGTCGGCGGATGGCGGGACAAAGGGGGCGCCAGGCCCCCTTTTCTTCTGCGCCCCGGCACCCCGCACGGGGGCGGGGTCTAGAAGCGCGGCGGCGCCTCGTAGAGGTCGGGCAGATTGTTCTCCACCAGCACCACGTCGCCGGGACGCCCGTGCGCCTTCAGCCAGGCCTCGGCGTCCGCCTGACGGGCGAAGTGCAGGATCTCCGGCGCGCGTGCGCCGGCTGCGGCCCGCAGGCCCTCCTCGAAGCTGGGGAAGCGCTCCGGGCGCACGAGCAGCGCGATGTCGACGCGCCCCGCCGCCTCCTCGCCGAGCGCTCGGTGGGCCTCATCGTGGCGCGCGCCGAGCTCGACCATGCCCGGCGTGAGCAGGATGCGCCGGCCGCCGGCGCGCCGGCCCAGCTCGTCGAGAAGCGCGAGCGCCGCGCGGAATCCCCTGGGATTGCTGTTGTAGGCATCGTCGATCACCGTCACCCCGGCCGCGCTGCGGGTGACGGCGAGACGATGGGCGACCGGCGTGAGGCTGCCGAGGGCTCCAGCGATCGCGGCAAGCGGCATGCCGAGCTCATGCGCGGCCGCCGCCGCGGCGATCAGGTTCCAGCCCTGATGCAGGCCGTGGAGCGGCGCGCGCCAGACCGTCTCGCCGCCGCCCGGCGGGCAGAAGCGCAACGTGATGCCGTCCGCGTCCTCGGCGATCTCCCGCACCCGCCAGTCGGCCTCCTCGCCGCTGCCGACGAGGATCACCCGCCCCGGCACGGCGCGCGCGGCCAGCCGGCTCTTGAGCGCGGGCTCCGCGATGCCGTCGAGGACGGCGACAAGCGGGCCGCCCTGCCGCCAGACCGCCTCGGCCAGCTCCATCTTCGCGCGGGCGACGGTCTCGAGACTCGTGAATCGCTCGTAATGCGCCTCGCCGACGGCGGTCAGCACCCCGATCCGCGGCGGGGTGAGCGCGCACAGCCGCGCGATGGAGCCGGGACCATAGGCGCCCATCTCGACGACGAAATGGCGGTGCCGCGGCTCCAGCTTCTCGCGGATGATGCGCACGATCCCCATCTCGGTGTTGACGCTGCCCGGCGTGATCAGCGTCGGCCCGAGGCTTTCCAGCAGATGCCCGAGAATGTGCTTGGTCGAGGTCTTGCCGAAGGAGCCGGTGATGCCGATGACGCAGGGGTCGATCTCCTTCAGCCGCGCCTCGGCCTCGGCGCGGTAGCGGCGCCGGATCCGGCGCTCCACGGGCGCCAGCAGCGCGTTCGCGGCGATGAGGAGGAACGGCGCGCCCTGCGCCACGAGCAGCGCGCCGATCCCCGTCGCGACCGCCGGGTGGTCGATCCCCGCGAACCGCGCCGCCGCGAGGAACAGGAGGACGAGGACGAGCACCGCGAGCGCAAAGGCGAGCGCGAGAATCCGCCATGCGCGCGCCGTGAGCCTCAGCGGTTTCTTTGCGCGGGCGAGCACGGTCAGGCTGCGGCGGATCCCCTCGATCAGCCCGAGCGCGACGAGGGTAAGGCCCGCCGCCTGCGCCCAGTCGGCCGGGGAGAATCCGACGACGGCCCCGATCGCGGCCGCAAGCGAGGTCCGGCGGTCGCGCGCGCCCGCCTCAGAGAGCCAGCGGGCGAAGCGGGGGCCGTCGTATTCCTCCTGCTGGAAGAACAGCAGCAGCGCGGCGAGCCGCGCGCCGGCAAAGCCGCAGAGCAGCAGCCCGACCGGAAGCAGAAAGGCGGGAATGAGCCCGTTCATCCGGCCCCCTCCCCCTGCCCGGCGCCCTCGGCCGGGCCCACCAGACCCTTGCGCGCGAGAAAGTCCAGGATGCGGTGCGCGCACTGGAAGGCGCCCGGGCCAAGGATGTCGAGATGGCCGAAGCCGTCAAGGATCACGAGTTCGGCATCCGGCATCAGCGCCGCATAGCGCCGGCCGAATTCCGGCGGCGTCTCCCGATCCGCGGCGCCGTAGACGAGCAGCGTCGGCCGACGGACCGCGGCGGCGACCGCAGACAGATCCTCGTTGACGACGCTCACCAGCGTCGCGCGCAGCCGGCCCGCCTCGCGGTAGTCCCGGCTGCCGACGCGCGCGGCGTAGCGGGCGAACAGCCCCGTGCCGAGGACGCGGTCGCAGCGCTTCAGCAGCCGGCCGACGGCCTTGAGCATCGCCGCGCGCAGGCGGAACGGCAGGCTGCGCCGGCGCCGAAGCCCCGCACCTGCGATCAGCACGAGGGCATCCGCGAAGGCCGGATCGCGCACCGCGGCCCGCAAGGCCACCCGCGCGCCGAAGGAATGCCCGATCACGACGATGCGCCGCCCGGCCGCGCGCGCCTGGGCGTGCACGGGCTGGGCCAGCAGGGCCGCGGCATACTCGGCGCTGCCGGCGCCCTCCGCCAGCATCGGCGTGCGGCCGAAACCCGGCAGGTCCGGCAGCCAGCAGTGTCCGTGCGCGGCGAGCTGGCGCGCGAGCGGCACCAGGCTCTCGCCCGTCCGGCCCCAGCCGTGGAGCAGCAGGAACTGGATGTCGCCGCCGCCCTGCCCGCCGAGCGCGCGGGCGTGCCAGGGAGCGTGCGCCTGCGGGGCGTCCGCCATGCCGGCTACCCGCGGGCGAAGATCTGCGCGCCGCCGGCTGCGGCATCGGTCAGCCGCCGCTCGCGCCTGTGCAGCGCGAAGGCCTCCTCGATCAACAGATGGGTCAGCGCCGTGAAGGAGATCGGCACCGGCGCCACCTGCCAGAGATAATAGGCGAAGGAGCCCGGGATGCTGTTGACCTCGTTGAGCCAGATCTCGCCCGTCTCGCCGTTGCACAGAAAATCGATGCGCGCGGTGCCCGCCAGATCGAAGGCGCGGAAGGCCCGCTTCGCCCAGTCGCGGATGTTCTCCTCCTGGGCGGCGGACAGGCTGGTCGGGTTGATCTCGCGGGTGAGCTCGGCCAGGCCCTCGAGCGGCGCGTCATCGAGCTTCGGCCGGCCGCCGGTGCCGGCAAGATACTTCTCCGAGAAGCTCAGCACCTCGTTCTCGCCGGCTTTGAGCGGCCGCTCGATCGCGCTGGTGACATGCGCCGCGCCCTCGCGCCGGACCGCGACATTGTATTCCACGAGATGGGGCACGAGGGGTTCGACGAGGGCGAAGGTGTCGAGGCGAAAGACCGCGTTCACCGCGGCGACCAGCTCTTCCGCGTCGTCGGCGCGCGCCACCCCCACCGACGAGCCGAGCCGGCGCGGCTTGACGATCACGGGAAAGGGCTCCGCCCCGAGCGCCTCCTCGACCGCGGGCAGCACCTGCGGCGCCTCGACGAAGTGGTGATCCTCGGGCCGGGCGATCAGCGCATGGGGCAGCACGGGCAGGCCCGCGGCGCGCAGGATTTCCTTGGTCACATGCTTGTCCATGCTCGCCGCCGCCCCGAACAGCCGCGGCCCGGCGTAGGGGATGTCGGCGAACTCGAACAGGCCCTGGATCGCGCCGTCCTCGCCGAAGCTGCCGTGGAGCGCGGGCACGGCGACGTCGAAGGGGATCGTCTCCACCTCCTCGCGCCAAAGGCGCCGGCGCGTCGCATGCAGCACGGGCCTCCCCCCGGTCTTCAGGCCGGCGGCGAGCGTCACCGGGCGCAGATCATCGGCCGGCTCGCCGGAGAGCGGATAGGCGCTGCGGCGCAGCAGGCGCGCGCCGGTCCAGAAGCGTCCGTCCGGGTCAATGTAGACGGGGATGCCGCGGTAACGCGACTGGTCGAGCGCGGCCAGAAACTGCAGGCCGGTCAGCACGCTCACGTCATGCTCGACGCTGCGCCCGCCGAAAAAGACCGCGACGACCACCCGCGAATCCGCCACCGATGCGCTCCCTTGCACCCGATCCGTCCCCGCCGCGCGGCGGCCGTCCGCAAGTGCGCGGACGCGGACCGCACGCCTGCAGCGCGTTTACGGCTTTTCCGGGGCGCTTGCAATCTTCAGCCGGACGACGAAGCGCGCGCCGCCGCCCGGCGCATCGGTGACATGGATCGTGCCGCCCATGGCCTCGACGATGCGGCGCACGACATACAGCCCGATGCCGAGGCCCGGTGGGCCGTCCGCGACCTCGGGATCATTGAGGCGGCCGAAACGCTCGAAGATCCGCTCGCGCATGGCGGACGGCACGCCCGGGCCCTCGTCATCCACCATGATCACGACCCGATGTTGCGCGCCGTCCGGGGCCTTATCGGCTCCCGCGGCATCCTCGCGGGCGAGAGATACGGTCACCGTCTGACCCTGCGGCCCGTATTTGATCGCATTGTCGATGAGATTGAGCAGCACCTGCTTCAGCCGCGCCGGCTCGCCGAGCACGGGAGGCAGCCCGCGCCCGGCCTTCAACATGAGTTCAGCGCCGCGCGCGCGAGCCGCGGGCGTCATCAGGTCGATGCTCTGCCGCGCGATGGCGACGGCATCGACGGGTCCGGTCGCAAAGTTGCTGACGTCGTCGGCCTGCTCGACGTTGAGCAGGCGTTCGACGAGCTGCTTCAGATGTTCGCCGGCATCGACCATGTGCTGCACATAGTCCCGGTAGACCGCCGGCCGCAGGGGGCCGCGCATGCCCGAAAGCATCATGGTGCCGAAGCCGACGATGGCGTTGAGCGGGGTTCTGAGCTCATGCGAGAGGTTCTGCAGGAAGCGGGTCTTGGCCCGGCTCGCCTGCTCGGCCTCGCGCATCGCCGCCAGCAGCGCCCGCTCGCGCTCATCCAGCCTGGCCTCGAGCAGCGCATTGGCTTCGGCAAGCGCCTCCTCCGCCCGTCGCCGCTCCTCCACCTCGCCCGCAAGCTGGCGCGTGCGCTCGGCGATGAGCTCCTCGAGGTGCTGACGGTGCGCCTCCAGCTCGCGGCTGAGCCGGCGATAGCCCTCGATCGTCGAGCCCAGAAGATGGGCGACGCCCGCCAGTGTCGCGATGAAGAGCTGGAGGATGTAGAGCCGCACCGGATCGGCGAGCATCACCGTCTCGGCGCGGGTCAGCCCCACCGTGAGCAGGACGGCCGCATCGATCAGCGCCGCGAGCCAGACGGTCGCGGCGAATCCCATGCGCGTCGCCGCGATCACGATGATGACGAAGGACAGGAACAGCAGATTGTAGTGCCAGCCCCAGGGCGTCAGCAGCACGGCCCACACGAAGCCCCCGACGATCACGAGATAGCCGAGGAATTCGGCGACCCGCGCGGGCGCGGGCGCCAGTCGCCCCCGGTTCGTCAGATGGCTGACGAGCAGGACGAAAACGGGGCCGAAGACGAAGACGCCGACGAAATCGCCCGCCGCCCAGCCGCCGAGCCGGCGCCACAGCGGGTCGGGCGCGGCGGTGGCGAGATACGGCAGGTTGCCGAGGGCGGTCGTGGTGAGGGCCATCGCCACCGCGATCCCGAGAAAGCGCAGGACGGTCGCCGGCGGCCACCACGGCCCGCGGACCGCGGGATCCCGCCCCAGCCAGACGCCCGCGCCGATGCCGACGAGACTTTTGACGGCCGCGCCGTAAAGCGCCGTCGGGCCCACCGGCGTCGTCCAGACGAAAACCGCCGCCAGCAGGAATCCGACCAGAACGGGTCCGAGCGCACGCCAGCCGGCATGCGCGCCGAGCGCCAGCGCGAACCCCAGCGAGGGATACCAGGGGCTCGCCCCGAGCGGACCCTGGAAGGTGAGCGCGAGCCGGTCCAGCCCCAGCACGACGAAGGGTGAAAGCGCAAGCAGCACGTGCTCCGCGCGCATCACGGGGAGCGCCCCCCTCGTGCGATCCGTCCTCGTTGCGGTCTCCGGCGTCTTCCGTCTCCCGTCCGGCGACCAGTCGGCCCGTCAAGCCCGCGTCATGGTGAGCGAGGCTGACATGCGCGAGGTTAAATTGCACTAAACAATGGGCAAGATCATCTTTCCTTGTCTAGGCCGCATGTCGCGGATTATAGCAGGGCACGGGCAGGGCCGCGGAATGCCGGGGGCGAGAGACGGAACCGCTGATGGCGCGAAGGCTGGTACTGCTGCTGCGCACGGTCGCCTTCAACGCGACCTTCTTCCCGCTCACGCTGCTGTGGGCGGCCGGGCTCGTGATCTTCACCCTGCCCTTCCCGGCCGAGCGGGCGCTGGTGCCCGGAATCCTCATGTGGCTCGCCTTCGTCGAGCGCGTGCTGCTCGGGTGGATCGCCGGCATCCGCGTGGAGGTGCGCGGGCTCGAGCATGTCCCGCATGACCGGGCGGTGATCCTGCTCGCCAAGCACATGAGCAACCTCGACCCGATCATCACCTTCGCGCGCCTGCCGCGCATGACGGCGCTGGCCAAGAAGGAGCTGTTCCGCATTCCCTTCATCGGCACGATCCTGCGCAAGCTCGCGATCGTGCGCGTGGACCGGCAGTCGGGGCGGGCGCATGAGCAGATGCCGCAGGTGCTGGCGGCGGTGAAGGCGGCGGCGCGGCCGCTGGTCGTCTATCCCGAGGGCACGCGGGTCAGGCCCGGGGAGCGGCGCAAGCTGAAGAGCGGCGCCTTCTACCTGCAGCTCGACGGCGACATCCCCGTCATCCCCGTCGCCACCAACTCGGGGCTGCACTGGCCGAAGGGGCGGGCGCTCGTGCGCCCCGGCCTCGTCATTTACGAATTCGGGCCACCGCTGCCCCATGTCACGGACAAGGAAAGCTTCATGGCGCTCGCCGAGGAGCATGTCATCCGCCGCTCGGAGGAGCTGATGCGGGCCGATCCGGCCTGGCGCGACTGGTTCGGCGGTGATGCGCCCGATGCGGACCGGGCGCGGACGGACCGGACGGATCGGGCGGCGTGAGCACGGAGAGGGACGGACCGTGGCGGACGGCGGCGGCAGAAAGCCGGACGGGGTGAACGGCGAGCTGGCGAGTCTCCTTGCCATCGCCCGCGATCTTGCGGGCCGCCACCGCGGCTTCGGGACGGTCCCCGACCTCGACATGGCGGCGGCCGGCCGTTTCTTCGAGGACTGCCTCGGTCTCCTCTTCCCGCACCACGCCCGCCCGCGCCCGCGTGCCGAGCGCGAGATCGAGGCGCGGCTCATCGAGCTCCTCGGGCGCCTGCGCTACATGCTCTGCGAGGTGATGCCGGAGCAGTGCGAGAAGGCCTGGGGCATCGCCCGACGCTTCGTCGCCGTCCTGCCGCGCATCGCGGAATCCCTGAAGCTCGACGCCGAGGCCATGCTAGAAGGCGACCCGGCGGCCAATTCCCTCGACGAGGTCATCCTCGCCTACCCCGGCCTTTATGCGGTGGCGGCCTATCGCGTGGCGCACGAGCTCGCCCGCGCGGACGTGCCGCTCTTGCCGCGGCTCATCAGCGAGCACGCCCACCGGCTGACCGGCATCGACATCAACCCCGGCGCGCGGATCGGCCGCTCCTTCTGCATCGACCACGGCACAGGCATCGTCATCGGGGAGACGGCGATCATCGGCGACCGCGTGAAGATCTACCAGGGCGTGACGATCGGCGCGCTCTCGGTCAAGCGCGCCTTCAAGGGCACGAAACGGCATCCCACCATCGAGGACGATGTCGTGATCTACTCCGGTGCCACCATCCTGGGCGGCGACACCGTCATCGGCCGCGGATCCATCATCGGAGGCAATGTCTGGATCACGAAGAGCGTGCCGCCGGGCAGCCGCGTCATGTACCGCTCCACGGGCTGGCAGGGGCTGACGGAACCCGAGCCCGAACGCCCGGACGACTTCGTGATCTAGGATCGGGTCTTCGCAGGAACGAAGAAGAGCGAGAGGGAAGAAGGAATGCGCGCGCGCAACATTCTCGAGACCATCGGCAACACGCCGCATGTGCGGATCAACCGCCTGTTCGGCACGGACCACGAGGTCTGGATCAAGCAGGAGCGGGTGAATCCGGCCGGCTCCATCAAGGACCGCATCGCGCTCTACATGGTGGAGGAGGCCGAGCGCTCCGGTGCGCTCAAACCCGGCGGCGTGATCATCGAGCCGACATCGGGCAATACCGGAATCGGCCTTGCGATGGTGGCCGCGGTCAAGGGCTATCGTCTGATCCTGGTGATGCCGGAATCCATGTCGATCGAGCGCCGGCGGCTGATGCTCGCCTATGGTGCCGAATTCGTGCTGACCCCGCGCGAGAAGGGCATGTCGGGCGCGGTGCAGAAGGCCCAGGAGCTGGTCGCCGAGATCGAGGGCGCCTGGATGCCGCAGCAGTTCGAGAACCCGGCCAACCTCAAGGCCCATCGCGAGACCACGGCCCGCGAGATCCTCGAGGACTTCCGCGATGATCCCATCGACGCCCTGATCACCGGCGTCGGCACCGGCGGCCACATCACCGCCTGCGCCGAGGTGCTGAAGGCCGAGTGGCCGGGGCTCAGGGTGTTTGCGGTGGAGCCTGCGGCGAGCCCGGTGCTCTCGGGCGGCAAGCCCGGCCCGCATCCCATCCAGGGCATCGGCGCCGGCTTCATCCCGGCGATCATGAATGTCGCCCTGCTCGACGGCGTCGTCCAGGTCGAGGCCGGGGAGGCCAAGGAGATGGCCCGCCGGGCCGCGCGCGAGGAAGGCATGCTGGTCGGCATCTCTTCCGGCGCCACGCTGGCCGCCATCGCCAAGAAGCTGCCGGAGTTCGACCGCGGCAGCCGCATCCTCGGCTTCTGCTACGACACCGGCGAGCGGTATCTCTCGGTCGAGGACTTCCTGCCCACCGAATAGGCGGAACACCCCTTCCCCGCTCCCGGGGCGGGCGCACACCGGCCGGACGGCCGCCGCGGCGGTGCGCCGTGCGCCCTTCGACGACCTTTGGACAAGGCCGCGGCGCGGAAAACCGCGGTGCGGAAACCAATTGCCGCCTCCGGCGTTGGTGGCGGTGAATGCGGCCGAAAGGCGCCGGCGGACAGGCGGTTGGAGCAGGAAGGATGCGGATGGCTTGCGAGCATCGTCCGGAACGCGACGGGCCCCCGCCCCTCGACCCGGTCGAGGAGGCGGACGTGGAGTCCTTTCCTGCGAGCGATCCGCCCGCCTGGACGGATGCCACCGTCACGCGGATCGCGGAGATCGCGGACGAGGATGAGGAGGATGCCACCGGCGGGGACAGCCGGGATCCGGCGGGCGGCCGCAGCGACTGAAGACGGAAACGGGAAAAGAAGAAGATGAACTTCGAGAAATATACCGAGAAGGCACGCGGCATCGTCGAGGCGGCGCAGCGCATCGCGCTGGCCCAGAATCACCAGCATCTGCGCCCGCTGCATCTGCTCAAGGCCATGATGGATGACGAGGACGGGTTCGCCGCCTCGCTGATCGAGCGCGCGGGCGGCAATGTCCAGCTCGTCATCGACGGCATCGACCGCGAGTTCCGCAAGCTGCCGAAGGTCGAGGGCGGCTCGGGCGGGCTGCACCTGACGCCGGAGCTGGCGCGCGTCTTCGAGCGCGCGGAGAAGCTGGCGAGCAAGGCGGGCGACAGCTTCGTCACCGTCGAGCGGCTGCTGCAGGCGATCATCATCGAGACCGACGGCATCGCCGCCCAGGTGCTGAGGCAGGCGGGCGTCGATGCGGTGGCGCTGGAGAAGGCCATCGCCGAGATCCGCCAGGGCCGCACCGCCGACAGCCCCGGCGCGGAAGGGCAGTACGAGGCGCTCAAGAAATACACTATCGACTTCACGGAAGCCGCCGAACGAGGCAAGCTCGACCCCGTCATCGGCCGCGACGAGGAGATCCGCCGCACCATCCAGGTGCTGGCCCGGCGCACCAAGAACAATCCGGTGCTGATCGGTCCGCCGGGTGTCGGCAAGACCGCGATCGTCGAGGGGCTCGCCCAGCGCATCGTCAACGGCGACGTTCCCGAATCGCTCAAGGGCAAGCGGCTGCTGGCGCTCGATCTCGGCGCGCTGGTGGCGGGCGCGAAGTTCCGCGGCGAATTCGAGGAGCGCCTGAAGGCCGTGCTGAACGAGATCAAGGCCAGAGGCGACGTCATCCTCTTCATCGACGAGCTGCATACCCTCGTCGGCGCGGGCAAGGCCGAGGGTGCCATGGACGCCTCCAACATGCTCAAACCCGCGCTCGCCCGCGGCGAGCTGCACTGCATCGGCGCCACCACGCTCGACGAGTACAGGAAGCACATCGAAAAGGACGCGGCACTGGCGCGGCGCTTCCAGCCCGTCTACGTCGGCGAGCCGAGCGTGGAAGAGGCGATCTCGATCCTGCGCGGCATCAAGGAGAAGTACGAGCTGCACCACGGCGTGCGGATCACGGATTCGGCGATCGTGGCGGCCGTCACCCTCTCGCACCGGTACATCACCGACCGCTTCCTGCCCGACAAGGCGATCGACCTGATCGACGAGGCGGCGGCGCGCAAGCGCATGCAGATCGACTCCAAGCCGGAAGAGCTCGACGAGCTCGACCGCCGCATCATCCAGCTCAAGATGGAGCGCGAGGCGCTGAAGAAGGAGGACGATCCGGCCTCGCGCGAGCGGCTGGAGAAGCTTGAGAAGGAGCTGGCCGAGCTGGAGGAGAAGGCGGCGGCGCTGACCGCGCGCTGGGAGCAGGAGAAGGAGAAGCTCAACCGCGTCCAGAAGCTGAAGGAGGAGCTGGACCGCGCGCGCGCCGAGCTCGAGATCGCCCAGCGCGAAGGCCGGCTCGATCGCGCCGGCGAGCTCGCCTACAGCGTCATCCCGGAGCTCGAGCGCCAGCTCAAGGAGGCCGAGGCCGCATCCGAGGAGGTCCTGGTGGCCGAAGAGGTCACCGCCGAGGACGTCGCGGCCATCGTCTCGCGCTGGACCGGCATCCCGGTCGAGAAGATGCTCGAAGGCGAGCGCGAGAAGCTCATCCACATGGAAGAGAAGCTGCACGAGCGCATGGTCGACCAGGAGGACGCGATCCGCGCCGTCGCCAACGCCGTGCGCCGGGCGCGCGCGGGGCTGCAGGATCCGAACCGGCCCATCGGCTCCTTCCTCTTCCTCGGCCCCACGGGCGTCGGCAAGACCGAGCTGTGCAAGGCGCTCGCCGAGTTCCTCTTCGACGACGAGCGCGCGATGGTGCGCATCGACATGTCGGAGTTCATGGAAAAGCACGCCGTCTCGCGGCTCATCGGCGCGCCGCCGGGCTATGTCGGCTATGAGGAGGGTGGCGTGCTGACCGAGGCGGTGCGGCGCCGGCCCTATCAGGTGATCCTGTTCGACGAGGTGGAGAAGGCGCATCCGGACGTCTTCAACATCCTGCTGCAGGTGCTGGACGACGGCCGGCTGACCGACGGCCAGGGCCACACGGTGGACTTCCGCAACACCATCATCGTGCTGACCTCCAATCTCGGCTCCGAGATCCTGGCCGGGCTTCCTGACGGCACGCCGGCATCCGCCGCGCGCGACCAGGTGATGGAGGTGGTGCGCAAGGCCTTCCGGCCCGAGTTCCTCAACCGCCTGGACGAGATCATCCTTTTCAACCGGCTGACGAGGAAGGACATGGCCGGCATCGTCGAGATCCAGCTGAAGCGGCTGGCCCGGCTGCTGGCGGACCGCCACATCACCATCGAGGTGGACGACAAGGCCAGGGCCTGGCTCGCCAACCGCGGCTATGACCCGGTCTACGGCGCGCGGCCCCTGAAGCGGGTGATCCAGACCTGGATCCAGAACCCGCTTGCGACCATGATCCTGGAGGGCAAGGTCAAGGAAGGGGATACGGTGCGGGTCTCGACCAGCGAGGACGGCGCGCTCACCATCAATGGCGAACCCGTGCCCGGCTCGCGCTGAGAGGCGGCACGCACGGCATGGGAAGGGCGGACCCATGAGCGACAAGCTGCAAAAGGGCGGAACCGGCGACGACGCGGCCACCGAGGGCCGCTTCTGGGAGGCGGTGGCGCGTGACGACAGGGCGGCGTTTTCCGCCCTCGTCGAGCCGCTCATCGCGGATCTGGAAGAGCTCGCGTGCCACGAGATCGCCTATTTCACGAATCTGGGCGATCTGGATCCCGACTGGATCACGCCGAAGGAGCTGGTCGGCGAGACGCTTGGCGTCGCCTGGCGCGGGCGCCGGCGCAAGCCGCGCGCGCTCTCGCTCAAGGCCTGGCTGTCGGGCGTCCTGATCCGCACGGCCGAGCGCATCGCCCGCCACCGCCGGCGCGTGCGCGAGGTGGAGGAGGCCGTCTCGCTGGAGGACCGCGTGCCGCCGCCTCCGGTCTATGACGACGACGAGGAGTTCTGGGAGTGGTATCAGCCGGATGACCTGACCCGCTACGAGGACGTGCTGCCGGGCACGAGCATCACGCCCGAGGATGTCGCCTTCGTGCTGGAGTCGGCCGCGGAACGGGAGCGGCTGCCGGCCTTCGAGCGGCGCGTGCTGCTGCTGCACGACCGCCAGCATCTGCCGCTTCCCGAGATCGCGGTGATCCTCCGGCGTTCGGTGGAGGAGGTCCGGCTCGCGCTGATCTCCGCGCGCCAGAACGCCGAGGCGCTGGTCGCCCGCAGCCGCGAGAGCTGAAAGCGCCCGCGCGCGGCGGGAGATCTCGACGGCGGCGGGCTAAGGCGCTAAAGCCTGCGGGGTGAGAACCGCGTCGAGAGGACGGGAGCGCAGGACCATGCCCGATGGCGCCAGGCTGGCGGAAGCCGGAGCGGGTGCGGGCGCCGATCGCCGCGCGCTCGCCGCCGGCTTTCCCATCAACGAGGCGCGGCGGATCGTCCAGCGTCTGTCCGGCCCACGCCCGGAGATCTACTGGCCGGACTTTCTGGCATCGGCGGCGATCGGCTGGGGCGCCTTCGCCTGGGCCGTGATGCATGCCTATGATTTGCCCGGCTACCCGCTCGCCGTCATCGTCGCCTCCCTTGCGCTCTACCGGGCGGTGATCTTCATCCATGAGCTCGCGCACATCCCGCAGCGGCAGTTCCGGGCCTTCCGCTGGGTGTGGAACCTGCTCGCCGGCATGCCGATGCTGGTGCCCTCCTTCACCTACACCCGCGTGCACAGCGACCATCACCGCGCGCGCATATACGGCACGAAGCTGGACGGCGAATACCGCCCCTTCGGCGCCGGGCCGCGCTGGAAGATCCTGCTCTATCCTCTTGAATCCGTGTTTCTTCCGGCGCTCTTCGTGCTGCGCTTCGTGGTGCTGACCCCCTTGTGCTGGGCGAGCCCCGGAATCCGGCGGATCGTCTGGGAGCGGTTCTCGTCGCTGACCATCGATCTCTCCTACCGGCGGCCGCCGCCCGGCAAGGGCGACGATCCCCACTGGCGGATCGAGGAGGCGATGGCCTTCGTCTTCGGCGCGGGTGCGCTCGTGGCGATGGCGGCGGGATGGCTGCCCCGGGCCTTCGGTGTGACCTGGTATCTGGTCGCGGTCGTGATCTTCTTCACCAATTCCCTGCGCACGCTCGCCGCCCATGCCTACCGCAATCCCGAGGACGGCCCGCCGATGGGCCGCGTGGAGGAGTTTCTCGATTCCGTGAACGTGCCGGGGTTCGCGCCGATCTCGGCGCTGTGGGCGCCGGTGGGCCTGCGCTTTCACGCGACCCACCATCTCTTTCCCTCGCTGCCCTATCACGAGCTGCCGAAGGCGCACCGGCTGCTGCTGGCGGAACTTTCCGACACCACGGCCTACCGCATGACCTGCCGCCGCAGCCTCCTCGACGCCCTCATCCGCCTGTGGCGCGACGCCGGCGCGGCCCGCAAGCGCCAGCCGCGGGCCTGAACGCGCCGGATCGCCTGCCCCGGCGTCGCCCCCGCGCCGTGAGAGGGGGATCGCCTCCTCTCCCTCCCCTTTCCCTCCATCACGCGCCCGCCCTCTCTCTTCCTCAACCGCCTCTTTCTCTTCGCTACCGCCGGCGCTCTCTCCTCGTCACCCGCCCTCACTCTCTCTTCGTCACCCGCCGGCTCGACCGGCGGGTCCAGCTCCCTTCTCGTCATCCGCCGACTTGATCGGCGGATCCAGCGGGCGGCAGGGCCAACCGCCAAAGCCGGGATGGTCACCGCCGCCTCATGGGTTCGCCGGTCAAGCCGGCGAACGACGCGTCGGGGAAGGCGGCACCGCCCGTGCGCTCCCCCCTCGTCATCCGCCGGCTCGACCGGCGGGTCCAGCCCCCTTCTCGTCATCCGCCGACTTGATCGGCGGATCCAGCGGGCGGCAGGGCCAACCGTCAAAGCCGGGATGGTCACCGCCGCCTCATGGGTTCGCCGGTCAAACCGGCGAACGACGCGTCGGGGAAGGCGGCACCGCCCGTGCGCTCCCCCTCGTCACCCGCCGGCTCGACCGGCGGGTCCAGCCCCCTTCTCGTCATCCGCCGACTTGATCGGCGGATCCAACGGGCGGCAGGGCCAACCGCCAAAGCCGGGATGGTCACCGCCGCCTCATGGGTTCGCCGGTCAAGCCGGCGAACGACGCGTCGGGGAAGGCGGCACCGCCCGTGCGCTCCCCCCTCGTCACCCGCCGGCTCGACCGGGGTGTCCATTCCCTCTCCTCGTCATCCGCCGACTTGATCGGCGGATCCAGCGGACGGCGGAGCCCACCACAGGCGTAGGAGCTGTCGTCACCGCCGGCTGGATTCGCCGCCTTCGCGGCGAATGACGAGGAAAAAAAGCGTCGCCCGCCGGCTAGACCGGCTTGTTCAGCCGAAGGCGAAGACGGTCTCTTGCGCCGGGGATACGACGACCGCCTCATGGGTTCGCCGGTCAAGCCGGCGAACGACGCGTCGGGGAAGGCGGCACCGCCCGTGCGCTCCCCCCTCGTCACCCGCCGGCACACAGCTTCGCATCACCCGCCGGCTCGACCGGCGGGTCCAGCCCCCTTCTCGTCATCCGCCGACTTGATCGGCGGATCCAGCGGACGGCGGAGCCCACCACAGGCGTAGGAGCTGTCGTCACCGCCGGCTGGATTCGCCGCCTTCGCGGCGAATGACGAAAAGAGGAGAGTGTCACCCGCCGGCACACTGCTTCGCGTCACCCGCCGGCGCGACCCGCGGGGCCGGCCGGCGGCGGAGCCCATCACCGGAGCCGGGGGCGCCGGCCTCCGTCAGGGTGCCGACCCGCCCGGTTGCGCCGGTTCGATCAGGAAGCGCCAGGGATGGGGCGCGCTGCGCAGCACGGATTCGGCCGCGCGCTGCACGTCCTCGGCGCTCACCGCCGCGACGAGATCGCGCGCGGTCTCGAGCCGGTGCAGCCGGTCCGGATCCCGCGCCAGTCCGTCCAGCACCCGGAACAGCCAGCTCTGGTTCGTGTCGCGGATCTTCTCGATCGCCTTGAGCTGCGGCTCCTTCGCGCGGCGCAGGATGTCGACGTCCACCGGCCGGCTTGCCAGCTCGTGCAGGAGATCCTCGAGCGCGCGCGCGACCTCCGTGCTCCGGCCGCTCGGCCCGTCGGCCGTCAGGGTCAGCGCACCCCGGTACCCTGCCCGGCGGTCGAGATCGGCGTTGGCGGAGGGCGAGTAGGACAGCCGCGCTCCTTCCCGCACCCGCTCGCGCGCCATGATGGCGAGCGCGTCCGCCAGCACGTCCAGCGCCACCGCCTCTTCGCGCGTGCGCTCGTCCGCAAGCGGCCAGGTCAGGATCACCCGGCTGCCGACATCCTTGCCGGCATAGGTGAGCTGGACCGTCTCGCCCTGCGTCCGCCACGGCGCGGGCAGCCAGGTCAGCCGCGCCGGCTCGGCCGCGCGGGCGGGCAGCGCGGCGAGCGTGGTCGCAAGCGCGGCGCGGACGGCATCGGGCGCAATGTCGCCGACGACGCTGAGCTCGAGGAACTCCTGCTTCAGGATCGGCCGCATGAAGGCCGCGACCTCGTCGGCCTTGAGCGCCTCGAGATCCGCAAAGCGCGGCGGGATGCCCACGAAGCGCGCATCCCCGCCGTAGACCCGGGCGGCGCCGTGCAGGAGGTAGACGCCGTCCGGCGCGCGCTCCCACACCGCATACTGCTGCTGGAGGATCCGGTGCACGAGCGCAAGCCCGCCTTCGCGGAAGGCCGCGTCGCTCAGCAGCGCCGCCAGGTACCGCATCGCGAAGGGGAATTCCGCCGCCGCCACCTCGCCCAGGATCGTCACGCCGCGCGCGCCGAACAGTGCGTTGACCATGACGCCCTTGCGGTTGAGAAGCGGCGCCAGCGTCGGATAGTCCGCCTTGCCCAGGCCGCCGAAGATCGCAAGGGTGGAGCCGGCGATCATCAGCGCCGGCTTGTCCCGCGGCACCCCGCCCACGCCCTCGCCGAGATGGGCGATGAAGCGCACCTTGTTCTTCTCGAGCTCGGTCCGCTT